>CAMVLM010000026.1 GCA_947168335.1 uncultured Butyrivibrio sp.
ACTTGCTGCCATACCGATACAGATTGTGCTTACATCACACTTGATGTAATGCATTGTATCGTATATTGCCATACCGGATGTAATCTCGCCACCGGGGCTGTTGATATACATATGGATATCCTTGCTGGGATCCTCAGCTTCAAGGAAAAGAAGCTGTGCAACTACAACGCTTGCAGATACAGAATTAACTTCCTCACCAAGGAATACGATTCTCTCCTTTAAAAGTCTTGAATAAATATCATAAGAGCGCTCGCCGCGGCTTGTTTGTTCAATGACGTAAGGTATTAAACTCATGCTTTTATCCTCTCTTAAACTAGTAAAATATAAACATACCACATTATTATATAACAAAAGATGCAATCTATGCAAACTTGCACAGACTGCATCCTTTTTTATCATTCAAAAAGCTGTATTATTCAGCGTCTTCCTTCTTCTTGCGAGTACGCTTCGGCTTCTCTTCAGCTGTCTCGTCAGCCTTCTTAGCTGCTGTCTTACGTGTGCGCTTCGGCTTCTCCTCAGCTGCATCGTCAGCCTTCTCAGCTGCCTTCTTTGTTGTCTTCTTAGCTGTCTTCTTTGCGCCAACTTCCTTAGCGTTATCTACAAGGAACTTAGCTGCCTTCTGAACTGCAAGGTCTTCCTTCATGCTCTTAAGCTCACGGTCACCCATAAGCTCCTTAACCTTATCAAGTTCCATCTTGTAAGTATCAGCCATCTTCTTAAGCTCTTCTTCTACTTCTTCATCAGTAGCTTCAAGCTTCTCAGCTGCTGCAACTGCTTCAAGAACAAGTCTTGACTGGATACGCTCGATTGCCTGAGGCTTAACCTGCTCAAGGAGCTGCTCTACAGTATTGCCTGTGTACTGCATGTACTGCTTCATATCCATGCCCTGATACTGAAGTCTCTGTGCAAAGTCATTAACGATCTGACGCTGCTGAGTTTCAACCATCTTCTCAGGAAGTTCCATCTCAGAATCTTCGATAACAGCCTTAACTGCTGCATCCTCACGCTGAGCCTTAGCTTCGTTCTCCTTGCGCTCAGCAAGCTTCTTCTTAACATCCTCTTTGTACTCAGCAACTGTCTCAAATTCAGAAACATCGCTTGCAAACTCGTCGTTAAGCTCAGGAAGCTCTCTTGCCTTGATAGCCTTAACTGTGCACTTGAAAGTAGCATCCTTACCAGCAAGATCCTCTGAGTGATACTCTTCAGGGAATGTTACGTTAACTTCACCCTCTTTGCCGATCTCAAATCCGATAAGCTGATCCTCGAATCCGGGGATGAATGAACCTGAACCGATTGTAAGAGGATAATCTGTTCCCTTACCGCCTTCGAAAGCTACACCATCAACAAATCCCTCGAAGTCAAGAGTTACGATATCGTTCTTCTCAACCTTACGATCTGTAACTTCGAATATTCTTGAGGATCTGTTTCTCCGCAAATAGATGTCACCATCATCTGCTTCGTCAGTAACGTCCAGGTCCATCTTCTCAACCTCAACACCCTTGTACTTACCAAGCTTTACTTCAGGCTTAAGTGCAACTGTAGCTGTGAAGATGAAAGGCTTACCAGCCTCAAGCTGTGTAACGTCGATATCAGGATTTGATACAACGTCCTCACCGCACTCCTCAACTGCCTTGGGATACTCTTCATTGATAACTTCGTTAGCAGCATCTTCAAAGAATACTTCCTTACCATACATTCTCTCGATCATGTGGCGAGGAGCCTTACCCTTACGGAATCCAGGGATCTGGATCTTATTCTTCTGCTTGTTGTAAACCTTGTCGATTGCTTTGTTAAAGTTCTCTGCTGCAACTTCGATTGTAAGCTTTGCCATGCTCTTCTCGAGCTTTTCTACTGATACGCTCATTAAGTTTCTATCCTCCTATTTAACTACACTTCTTTAGCGTCTATTTTATAGATTCCGGAATTCATAAAAAGCCGAAATCTATGCATTTACAATGCAATTTTTATCTATAATAAAGCAACCTGCACCAAATCTACCTAGGCGCAGTCGCCTAACGATTATAGCACAGGTTTATTTGTTTTTCCACATCTTTTTATATTCTCGTTATTAAATATTCCCCGATGTTACAAGCATTTCTTCTTTTTGCTCATTTGCTGCAGATTACCGCAAATGCAACAAGTTCTTACTTTCAAGCCGATTTTGTTGCTTTTCCAGGTTCACATGCTGCTCATATGTGCATTGCTATATTTGTAGTCTCCGGTAACATCCTCCAGAAACCAGCTGGCGGGATGATACTCCGCAGCAGTATCTTCATCAGGGAATTCCACTTCTGCAATTATTGTCCCTTCAAATGCCCCTTCAAATACATCAAGTTCAATAACCAGCTTCTTCATGATATCAGCCGCTTCTGTATTTGCCGATAAAAAAGCAGAAGTAAAAGCATCATCATTTATTGGCAGAAGATACCTTTTCTTCTTAATAACCTTACCATCCGCCTTAGCCACAAGATGTTCATAGGATTCCTTATCAAGCGGAAGGTTATACTCCGTCTTACCTATTTCTCCGTTTCCATCCGGAACATTCGCACTATTATTATCACTTCCAAAGCCCTTCCTGCTTTTATAGGTCATATAGTAGTGGTCATCTTCCCGCCTTACACGTATAGCAGGCACCACATTCAGATACCCCTGTTCTATTATTCTGCAGGGAAAATCAGACAGGTTTTCCGGAAGGCTTTTAACAGTAAACTTTCTTTCTATCTCTACGCCCATTCTAATATCACAACCCTATGTTTTATACTCTGAAAACTATCTTCTTTCCAAGCTCATCTGCAGCTTCTTTTCCGCAGAAACGCTCAACAATTGCAAGTCCGAAAGGAATCGCTGTTCCCATACCGCGGCTTGTGAGAATATGTCCATCCACAGTTGTCTCAGTCATCTGCACATCCGCTCCCTTGAGTTCTCCTTCAAGTCCGGGGAAAACACAGGCTTTCCTTCCCTGAAGAATTCCGGCTCTTCCAAACACTCCCGGAGCTGCACAGATTGCACTTATGAACTTTCCTGCTGCATCAAATTCTCTGACCTTTTCCATAAGAGCTTCTGTTTTTTCAAGATTGGTTGTGCCCGGCATTCCACCCGGAAGTACAAGCATATCCATTTCATCAAACTTCACTTCGGAAATAAGCTTATCAGCCTTGACCTCAATTCCATGTGAACCTGTAACTGAAATTCTTTCCATAACAGATACCATGTCAATATTCAGTCCTGCACGCCTGCACAGGTCAACCACTGTAAGCGCCTCTATCTCTTCAAATCCATCCGCAAGAAAAATTGCAATATTTGCCATACCTTCCTCCTTTAATAAAACATTACTTTCCGTTTTTAAATTCACCACTGTCATAGAACTGTGCTCTTTCTTCAAGGACCTCATCAAGTCCTGCATCCTGAAGAGCTCTGTATTCCATATCTTTGACAGTATCGAATTTCGTCTTCGGGCAGCATATCAGATTGTAATTGTACTCAACTATCCTCTTATCAAGATCCGTTCTGTACTTGGTTTCAGCGCCACCTACCAGACTGTTCACAGGGAAAACAAACTGCCCTGTAGTACAGACATCATAGTATTTCTCAAGCCACTCTCTGTCAGCGAAGCTCAGCTCCTCAACATTGGCAGATACCCACTGCTCCTTATTATCTACATAATCAAAATGTTCATTGACTATACAATAATCATCGGGTATTGTGCTGTATCCCTTCTCCAGAAGTTCATCATCTGAAAGACCAACCGGGGCTCCATCAGCAGTTTCCCTATGATCAGGTGTAAAACATACGTTGATCGCATTCTCCTGATCTGCCAGCCAGTTGAGATATTTCATTACAGAATCAACCTTGTTTTTGCTGGTGCTGGGAACCATTATATACAGGCCGTAAACAGGTTCACATATATTTCTGTAGCCTCCGTCCGGAAGATCAAAACACATAACCGGATCAATTTCAGCTGCGGGATCACTTTCCTTTATCTTCGCTATTGCACCAAAAAGTGCAGTATTATCATCGATAAAAAATCCGGCCTTTCCCTCTTCAACATCCTTATAATATTGCTCATTGTCTTTATCCGCCGCAAAATCAAGAGAGATTATTCCGTCATTATAAAGAGTATTGAGTACCTTAAGACCATCAGATGCACCATCCGCCAGGGAAACAAATCTTTCTGAATAGATATAGGAATCCCTTTCAGAAAGTTCGCCAACATAGGACGAAACAAAATTCTGATAGTACTTCTCACTGCTTAAAGTACCTCCCATAGCCCAGGGCACCAGTCCATCTACATTGCCGGGATTATTTTTCTTAAGAGCATAGAGATAATCTATCAGTTCAGCCTTGGTTGAAGGAATTTCCATTCCCATGGCTCTGCACCAGTCACTTCTGATAAACGCCACATGCCTCGGCATCTGAAATCCGCGGCGCTTCATTATGGCAACCTGCTGATCCTTATATTGACCCATGTACTGTATATCAGAAATATTCTTTGTGATATTTTCACCATATTGTTTCAGGGAATCCGTAAGATCAGCAACCTTATCCTGTTCCGTCAGATATCCGAACAAAGAAGGGGAGTAGGTAATGACGATATCAGGAGCATTTCCATCCTCTACCAACCTTCTTACAACCTCATCCGAATCATTTCTTTTTATGCTGGCAAAATGGACTTCAACCCCACAGTCGTTAAGAACTTCCTGTCTTATCCATTCAGCAAGCGTATTGTCATCAAATGTCCTGCCTTCAGGCAGATTGTCCCTGTCCCAGACCATGCAGGTGATATAATTCTCATCATCTTCATGGGCGTCCCATTCCTGCCTTCTGTGAAAGCCACAGGCAGCACAGGAAACTGTCATGATCACGGATATAAAAACTGCCGTTAGTTTCTTTAATTTCGTACCCCTCATAAATACCTCATTAAAAAAACGCCGCCTCAGGTAAGGCACTTCATGGTGGACTCACCAATTATCAATTCTCCCGGAAAAACAATATGTCTGTGGCTGCTTCTCGATTCAATAAGATCAAACAAGAGTTTTACCGTCTCTCTGGAAATCTGGTCCAGAGGCTGACTTATGGTGGTTAATCTGGGGTTGGAATACCTTCCAATCTCCATTCCATCAAAGCCGCAGACACTTATGTCCTCAGGCACTCTGAGCCCTGCATCCGCGATCGCCCTCATTGCGCCTATGGCAAGGAGGTCAGTTACACAGAATATCGCGGTAATATCCTTACCGGAAGCAAGTATTCTCTGAGTGGTTCTGTAACCATTTTCTATGGAAAAGTGTTCCATATTCTGTTCTACATAAAATACCAGTTCATCATTCACCGGTTGTCTTTTTATGGCAAAGGCGTCCTTGTATCCTTCAAGTCTTAAGTGTCCGACAGAACGTCTTCCCATTGCCTCGGTAATGATAGCAATATTTTTATGTCCAAGATTCATCAGATACTGGGTTATATGACGGGCCTCAAGTCTGTCGTCAACAGAAACCGTGGAATACTCCGCATTTCCGTCTCTGTCAAGGATCGTAGCTCCAATCGTGGAAAAAACAGCAGGTATCTTCAGATCCCTGAGCTTTTCCTTGGACTGTTCGGAACCGCCTCCCAGAAAAATAATTCCTCTTAATCTTTTCTCATTTTCAAGCTCAAGTGCGACATCCGCCTCATCCTCTTCAGGACCTGCATGACGAAGCACGAGCGCATAATTCTGCCTGTCTATCTCACTTTCTATGATATCAATCATAGGTGAAAAGAAAGGATTTGTTATTCCCTTTATAAGAACGCCGATGCACTTGGCATCGGTGCGCTTAAGGTTTCTTGCACTGTCATTGGGGACATATCCCGTTTCATTTATGACAGCAAGAACTTTCTCTCTTGTTTTGGCACTTACATCCACGTGCCCATTAATAACCCTTGAAACCGTGCTGACGCCGACACCGCTTATGCGGGCGACGTCAACAATAGTAATTTTAGACATTAGCTTTTCTTCCGTATGTGGCTGCCATATCAAGCATCTTCTCAGCAAGCTCCTTGGTGCAGGCATCACTCTTCATACGCCAGGTCCAGTTGCCACCGAGAGTAGAAGGTGTGTTGATTCTTGCTTCCTTTCCAAGTTCCAGATAATCCTGCATAGGAATGATAGCAGTATCGGAAACACTTGCAAAGCATGCTCTGATGAACTCCCAGACCACATTTTTATTTGACTTGATATTTAAATACTTCTTGGCAAAAGCTTTGTCAGCTCTGGGAATTGTATTAAACCAGCCAAGAGTAGTTTCATTATCATGTGTTCCTGTGTAAACTATGCTGTTTTTAACATAGTTGTGAGGCAGATAATCGCTCTCTTCTCTTGCATCAAACGCAAACTGGAGAATCTTCATTCCCGGGAAACCTGTCTTTTTAACAAGTGCGATAACGGAAGGAGTAAGATATCCAAGATCTTCTGCGATAACCCTGAGGTTTCCGAGTTCCTTCTTCATCACATCAAACAGATCATATCCGGGTCCCTTCTGCCATGAACCGTTCTCTGCTGTAGGTTCGCCATAGGGAATTGCGTAGTACTCATCAAAACCGCGGAAGTGATCGATACGAACCACATCATAAAGCTTGTAGCAGCTGCGGATTCTGTTCATCCACCACTTGTAGCCGGTCTTCTTGTGATAATCCCATCTGTAAAGAGGATTACCCCAAAGCTGCCCTGTCTTACTGAAAGCATCCGGAGGGCATCCTGCAACGGCTGTTGGCATATTCTTTTTATCCAGCTGGAAAAGTTCGGGATTAGCCCATGTGTCAGCCGAATCAAAGGCAACATAGATCGGAATATCACCGATGATGTCTATACCCTTGCTGTTTGCATAAGCCTTAAGTGCAAACCACTGCTTCATAAACAAAAACTGAATGAACTTATAAAGTCCTGCTCTCTCAGCATGCTTTTTCTTTGCTTCCTCAAGATCAGCCTTTTTTCTGAGGCGAATTCCTTCAGGCCACTCTACCCAGCTGAGACCGCCATAGCGCTTTTTAAGTGCCATGTAAAGTGCATAATCCTCAAGCCAGTCGGCATTTTCTTTCACAAAAGCATCGAATTCCTTCTTCAGTTCAGGATCAGGCTTCTTTGTGCTGTTTTCAGATAATCCGCTGTTTACATAAGCCTTGTAGAGAACTTCAAAACGTGATTTGAAAAGCTTGGCATAATCAACCTGCTCCTCATTCTTGCCAAAGTCTACCTTATCAACATCAGCTTTATCAAGAAGTCCATCCTCTATGAGCTTTTCAAGATCAACAAAGTAGGGGTTGCCTGCATATGTTGAGAAAGACTGATAAGGAGAGTCTCCGTAGCTTGTGGGGCCAAGGGGCAGAAGCTGCCAGTATGTCTGACCTGCCTCATGGAGAAAATCCACAAATTCATATGCTTCTTTTGAAAAAGTTCCGATTCCATACTTTGAAGGAAGACTTGATATGGGCATTAATACGCCGCATTTCCTACGTTTTACTACTTTTTTAGCCATTTTATTCACCTTTATAAATTTATTTGAACACATTAAAAATTGTGTTTACAGCCCGTCAGGACGTATTCCCCAGATCAGATTACGCCACTGCTCCATCTGCTGGGTGGTCATGAAGCCCTTGGATGTTCCCATATATCCGATCTTGTAGGATGAGAAGAGAAGGGCATTCTTAATTGAGTTAACTGAATCTCCGGTTTCCTGATAGTAATGCAGGAAGCATGAGAAAAGTGCATTACCGGCACCTACCGTGTTGACGATCTCATTTGTCTTAACCGTCTTGTAATCAGCAAGGAATCCGCCTGCTTTATCAAACAGGATAACGCCCTTGGCACCAAGACCCATGATGATGATCTCTGTTCCGTAGGTCTTACTGATTCCCCTAATGAAATCATAGGGATCCTCTTCCAGCTGATCATCTGAGAAATACAGGATTGATGCAGCATCAAGGAAATCTCTGTTATACTTTTCTTTCTCTCTGGAGAAGTTACGGATGTTTACCGCAACCTTCTTGCCATGCTCCGCAGCTGCTATCGCAAAAGGTCTGCAGAAATTCGCATTGGCAAGGACAACCATGTCTGCCCAGCCTGCAAGAGGCGCGAACATGGACATATCATAAACCTTGTCACGAAGATCCTTGATATCCTCAAAGATCTGCTTTTTGCGTTCCTTGTCATAAAGGATAACGCAGTTAGGAGTTTCTTCCATCATCTGTACAACATACTGTGTGGAAAGGTGAATATCATTTCCGGGAGGATTAAGTTCATCAACGGATCTGTCACGACCGATAATGGACATAAACTCAACTTCATTCCCAAGCCAGCGCAGAGCCAGTGCTTCATTGTACGCATCTCCGCCAAGACCCGTATAAATAGAGTTGATCTCAGTTGTAAGAGGTGTGTAAGTGATCGGCACTTTATCCACTCTGACAATAGTCTCAAGCTGTGTAATACCTGCAACCACAAATTTTCCCATGTTGTAGCCTCCTTATCTGACTAGTTGTATGTAAGTTCTCGAAGCATCTCCAAATACTTCAAGACTTCATCATAATAATCATCCGCCAGGATATTCCCTTCCTTGAATTTTTTCTCCAGGATTCCTGTACAGGTCATTTTTACTATATTCCCGATAAGCTCATAATTTGCGCCCGACTTAAACCTTGTGATATCTCCTCTTGCAAGTAAATCATTTATTGTCTGTTCATATTTCTCTCTGGATGAAAGGATAGCCGTTGCAGCCTCCGGAGTGTCCTCATTTGCAGCCCTCTCCAGAAAAAGCTCAATATATGGGTACTGCTTCATACAGGTTGACAGTACCTTTTCCATTTCTTCTCTTATTGTGAAAAAATCGGTGACATCCCTTGATATTCCTGTTGCCAGCTCAATATTTATAACTCGGGTGCTGTAATTATATACAAACTGATACAGCCCCAGTTTTGTCTCAAAATAATGAAAAATAAGTCCCTTACTGATACCGGCCATACGAACAATATCATCCGTGCTGGCATGCATATAACCGCTGGTAGCAAAGGCTTTCAGCGCTGCATTGATGATACGGTCCTGCTTTTCTTTCTTGAGATCAAAAAACTTTTCATTCATTGAAAACGTTTTCTCCTTTGATTGACCGGATTAGTCCATTTAACTATAGCATTCTATTTTGTTTTTTTCAACGACTTAACTCCAAATGCTTCCCTTATCTGACAATTTGTACTAAAATATATTTTGCAACATGAAATTCTCTTTCGAGGAGGGCTTTTTAATGGCTAAGCACTTAGGAAAAATAGTACTTTTTGCAGCCGCTGCAGGCGCTGCCGCAGCAGGTGTTTATTATTACCTGGCTCAGAAGGATTCTGAATTTGATGATGAATTCGATGAGTTTGAGGATTTTGATGATTTTGAGGACAGCGATGACGAGCCTCATACATCAAAGGGTCGTCACTATGTAAACCTTGATAATTCATCTGATGATCTGGATGATGATTCTGCATCCGAGGATGAGACTCCTGTTCCCGATAAGACAGAAGA
Source organism: uncultured Butyrivibrio sp. (assembly GCA_947168335.1). GTDB lineage: Bacteria > Bacillota > Clostridia > Lachnospirales > Lachnospiraceae > Butyrivibrio. Next base: position 9,524 of record CAMVLM010000026.1, read on the forward strand.
GTTTTTTGATGACGAGGATGATGACATAAACGACCTCAAGAAGATGGACGGCGCACTTTAATCGCCTGCCTTTTAAAGAAAAAATAAAAGCTGCTATCGGTTTTAATCTGATAGCAGCTTGTTTTTTGTTTTAATCATTCCTGCGGAGAATTCTTCTTGGCCTCAGCAGAAACCATATCCTTCAGGTCTTTTGCTTTCTCCTTAAGTCTGGAGCTGGCAGTTCTGGATGTAATGATATTTCCGACCATCTTGTAGGAAAGCTCGTAATCTCCTGTCTCAAGTCCCAGCGCAGCCATGAGATAATCAAGTGTAAGTTCATCCATTCCTGCAATGGGCGGAGTCTCACTCTGTCTTGCAATTACAAATCCATCAAGTGATTTCTTAAGAAGCTCTTTCTCCTGTTCATCGTTCTCTTTTTTCTTAGCCTCATAACCCTCGGCATCAGGATCAAGATGCTCAGTCTCGCCTCTTATAAGCCATGCCATCTTAAGGCACAGATAAGCTTTCTCGGAATTCTTGGTCTTCTTAACCATGGCTGTTGCAATAGCCAGCTCGTATCTGACCTTGGCCTCGTCATAGGTATAAATCTTGCCGGAGAAATCCTGCTTCTTGTAGTTTGCACTTATTCTGCTCTTGATCTCATCCTTCTGGAACTTTGTGAGATTTCCATAATACTTGGCAAGAGTGGAATAGCCGCAGTGAGGGCATGTAACCACATCATACTTACTGGGATCAATCTCAGTATAAGTATTTCTGAGATCAATGTCCTGACTCTTAACTCTTACCTTACCGGATCTGATCGTCTTTGAAGAAAACTCCAGATCGCAGATCGGGCAGGTGTATTTCTTATCAAAAAGAAGTGTCTCTTCATTGATCTGAACCGCCGATTTCTTGGGTTCCTGCTTTACTTCGACTACCTTCTTTTTGGGGTCCTCATAGAGTTCCTCTTCTTCCAAACCACCGAGTCCAAATTTCTTAAGTCCATCCAAAAATCCCATTTTTCCACCTCACAAGAAACAAGTTAATGTTACTTTGGTAAAACAAAAGAACTCTTAAGTGAAACAACGCGGTTAAATACAGGTGCGCCGTCCTTGGAATCCTTACTGTCTGCGCAGAAGAATCCGTTTCTTACAAACTGGAACTTATCAAAAGCCTGTGCCTTCATAAGCTCCGGTTCCAGCTTTGCATCCTTTATAACAGTGATAGAATTGGGGTTTAAGTTCAGCGAACCATCTTCGTTATAAACGCCCTTTTCTTCATCAATGATATTCTCATATAATCTGACTTCAGCATTACCACACTTTGCAGCTGATACCCAGTGGATTGTGCCCTTGACCTTACGGCCGTCCGCACTGTCTCCGCCCTTTGTCTCAGGATCATAAGTGCAGTGGATAACTGTAACATTTCCGTCTGCATCCTTCTCGCAGCCTGTGCAGGTTACAAAGTAAGCATTCATAAGACGTACTTCGTTACCCGGGAAAAGTCTGAAGTATTTCTTCGGAGGCTCTTCCATGAAATCCTCTCTCTCGATCCAGAGTTCCTTGCCAAAAGGAACTTCTCTGCTTCCAAGTTCAGGATTTTCCTTATTGTTTTCAACAGGAAGCATCTCTATCTGATCATCCGGATAGTTATCTATAACAAGCTTAACCGGATCAAGAATAGCCATCATTCTCTTAGCCTTGGGCTTTAAGTCCTCTCTTATGCAGTACTCAAGCATTGCATAATCAGCTGTTGAATTAGCCTTGCTCACTCCGCAAAGCTCAACGAACTTCTGAATTGATTCAGGTGTATAACCGCGGCGTCTAAGAGCTGCGATTGAAACAAGTCTGGGATCATCCCATCCGTCAACAATTCCGTCTTCAACCAGCTTCTTGATATATCTTTTACCTGTGACAACGTTCTTAAGGTAAAGCTTTGCAAACTCGATCTGGCGCGGGGGATTTTCATATCCGCACTCGATCTTAACCCAGTCATACAGAGGACGATGATCCTCAAACTCAAGAGTACAGATTGAATGTGTGATTCCCTCGATTGCATCCTCAATGGGATGAGCAAAATCATACATGGGATAAATGCACCACTTATCACCTGTTCTTGCATGAGACATATGGGCAACTCTGTAGATGATCGGATCACGCATGTTGATGTTGGCTGAAGCCATATCAATCTTGGCTCTGAGTGTCATGGAGCCATCCTCGTATTTTCCATCCTTCATCTCTTCAAAGAGTCGTAAGTTTTCCTCAATGCTTCTGTCTCTGTTGGGGTCGTTCTTTCCGGGTTCTGTAAGAGTACCTCTGTACTCTCTCATCTCCTCGGCAGAAAGCTCTGATACGTAAGCCTTGCCCTTCTTAATAAGCTTGACAGCATCCTCGTACATCTCATCAAAATAATCAGATGCGTGGAAAAGTCTGTCCTCATAATCTGCACCAAGCCACTTAACATCCTCGATTATGGCATCCATAAACTCGGATTTTTCCTTGGTGGGGTTTGTATCATCAAATCTCATGTTAAACTTGCCGCCGTACTCCTTGGCAAGTCCGTAATTCAAAAGTATGCTCTTTGCATGACCTATATGTAAAAAGCCATTAGGCTCAGGTGGAAATCTTGTCTGAACGTGATCGTAAACTCCCTCCTTCAGATCCTTGTCGATTTCCTGTTCAATAAAATTTCTTGATTCTTCTGACATCTTTCCTAATTCCAATCTAAATATTATTTCATTATTATCATATTATCATAAATTGTCTATTTAATGTACTTTTTCTCAAACTCATCCACAGGAAGAGCGCAGTCAAAGTATGATCCCTGACCCAGCGGAACTCCCATCTCCTTGAGAAGATTAAGTTGTTTCTTCTGCTCTATTCCCTCTACGCACACCTTGCCGCCAAGCGCACCTGACAGATCCATAACTGAAACGATAAGAGATCTGGCATACGCTTCCCTGGTAAGTTCAACAGCAATAGTTCTGTCAACTTTGACAACAGCGAAGGGATAAGCCCTCAGTCCGCTGATGGAACTGTAACCCGTTCCGAAATCATCAAGGGAAAGTTTGACTCCCATTGAACAGATCTTATCCATTGCTCCTTTGGTTCGCTCTGTATTGTTCATGGTAAGAGCTTCTCCAATATCAAGGATAAGCTGCTCAGGCTTGATTCCCGCCTGGGCTATTGCATCATTTATCTTGTCAGCGATGTCCGGCTGCATAAGCTGTACAACTGACATATTTACATGAACACTGAGTTTTCTCTTAACCTTTTTACTCCAGATACCACAGTATCTTGTGGCCTCGCGGAGTACGTATTCTCCGATCGGATTGATAAGGCCAAGGTATTCTGCCAGTGAAATAAATTCAGAAGGGCTTACTGTACCGAGCATTCTGCTGTTCCATCTGACAAGAGCTTCCGCTGCAACAACTGTAGGCTTTTCAGAGGTCAGATCCATAATGGGCTGGAAATGCACCAGGAACTCGCTGCAGTTGTCCTCAACCGCCCTGTACATAGCCTTCTCCATATCAAGTCTTCTGATGGTGGAAGCATCTATGCTCTCAGAGTACTGTGAAATCCTGTTCTTTCCGGACTTCTTTGCCTCATACATTGCTATATCGGACTTGCGAATAAGCTCCTCAACGGTATCACCTGCAGTGGGGAACTCTACCACACCCATACTCATTGTGCAGTAGTAATCGCCATCCTTGAGATACCAGGGCGTAGCAAATGCCCTCTTTATCTCTTCAAGAATGTTGTCGGTCTTATCATAACTTTCCGGGGGAACAATGATTACAAACTCATCTCCGCCCATTCTGTAACAGGAATTGCTGATTCCATCTATCGATCTGAGTGTTGAAGAAATGTCCTGCAAAAGAACATCACCATACTGATGGCCCAGACCGTCATTTATCTTCTTGAAATCGTCAAGATCCAGATACATGAGCATACCCTTGGAGTTGCTCTTCTTTGCTTTTTCAACATAGGTCACAAGATCTCTCTCACAGCACATTCTGTTGAAAAGTCCTGTCAAAAAGTCTGTATAAGCCTGCTGTTCTATACGCTTCTGATAAATCTTTTTCTCAGTTATCTCATAGATGGCGCAGAGCGATACCTCTCTTCCATCCACCCACTTGATGCGGGTGTAGTAAAGGTCGTACCATCTGTCCTTCTCTTCGTAGTAGATTTCGTAATTGCCGCTGTGGCTCCTTGCCGGAATATTTGCTTCAAACAGTTCTTTCAATATATTCTTCTGCAGCTCATCTGAAAAATGCTTCTTGAGGCTTCTGTTAGCAAACAAAAGCTCATTTGTCTCAATGCATCTTACATAGATCGAACTTCCCACATTATCAAGCACAGCTTCCAAAGAATTGAAAGAGCTTGCAAGTGAATTCCTCTGTATTCTCTTGGTAATGATGTTCTGCAGGATTCTGATGGAATCGTTGATGAACTTGATGTCATTTACAAGCCACTCACGATCATCACCGGTCTCGGCAAAGCATGCATAAAAAGGAATCTGTTCAGCTATTACGATAGGAACCGTAACAACAGCATTGATTCCCATATCCTCCAGCTGTTCCTTCTCTCCGGAATTCATCGCTGTCGAACCAGAAACAGCAACCATCTGACTGCTTCCGATGAACCAGAATCTCTCAAGATCTTTTGTCTCTGTAAAGATTTCCTCCGCCCCGATGCCGTTCCACTGAACTATAACATCCAGTAGTTCATCATCAGTGTGCATACGGCAGATAAATGCATTGCTGATTTTGAGATAATCGCAGATTTTGGTGAGAATCTGAGCCATTATATCTTCAATCTCATCATCACTATCCAAAAGAGAGACGATCTCAGTCATGATTTCAGCCCTGTGGAAGGATACTTTGAAATCCTCCTGGCGCTTAAAACTCTCAGCACTTGTGGCATCTACATCATTCTGGGCTTTCATGGCGCGAACCATGGAAATACTCGTAATTCTGAGGAAATCCAATGAATTATAAAATCTGTTTTCAGTTGTCTTATAGGTGAAATCTTCGATTGGCTGCTCAGTGTAAAGATCCGGCTCGAACTCCACGTCCTTAAGAACGGCGCAAGCTATCCAGACAAGCTGCGTTTTTCCGTCCACCTTGGCAGCAACAGCAGCAACCCTGAGATTGGGGATCATAGTCCGTTCAACAGCCTGATCCTCCAATTCTCCTTCGGTTACTCTCTGAAAAATATTTTGAATATGAACCTCATCAACAGCCTTTTTAATAGTGGCAATTTCGAGAGGGTTTCCTGTGAAATCAGAAACCTTCTCTCCCCTGTTGTTGAGACAACACAAGTATACCCCCGACATGGCAGAAAAGCTTTCCTGCCATCTCTGAAGTTCCCTGCTATGAAGCTTTATTAAATTTGCAGAGTTTTTATGGACGCCCGTCACCAAAAAACCTGCCTCCTTAAATTTATTCGTCTACGCTGTAGTTCGGAGCTTCCTTTGTGATATGAATATCATGAGGATGGCTCTCTTTAAGAGCAGCGCTTGTCATCTTAATGAATTTGCCGTTCTCATTGAGCTGGGCAATTGTTTCACATCCGCAATAACCCATACCTGCTCTGAGACCGCCAATAAGCTGGAATACTGTATCTTCTACTGTACCCTTATATGCAACACGTCCTTCAACGCCCTCGGGTACAAGCTTCTTTGCACCTTCCTGGAAGTAACGATCCTTTGAACCATTCTCCATAGCTGCGATTGAACCCATTCCACGATAAACCTTGTATTTTCTTCCCTGGAAAAGTTCGAAGTCGCCGGGAGCCTCGTCACATCCTGCGAACATTGAACCCATCATTACAATGCTTCCGCCTGCTGCGATAGCCTTGGTGATGTCACCTGAATACTTGATACCACCGTCTGCAATGATCGGAATGCCATACTCTCTTGCAACTGAGTAGCAGTTCATGATTGCTGAAACCTGAGGTACACCGATACCTGCAACTACACGGGTTGTACAGATAGATCCGGGTCCGATACCAACTTTAACTGCATCTGCACCGGCTTCGATAAGAGCCTTTGTAGCATCAGCTGTAGCTACGTTACCTGCAATAACCTGAAGATCCGGGAATTTCTCCTTGATCATTCTGAGGCACTTAAGAACGTTCTCTGAATGTCCGTGAGCTGAATCAAGAACTACACAGTCAACCTTGGCATCAACAAGTGCACCTACTCTGTCAAGAACGTTAGCGCTGATACCAACACCGGCTCCGCAGAGAAGTCTGCCCTGATCGTCTTTTGCTGCAAGGGGATACTTAATTGTTTTCTCAATATCTTTTATGGTAATAAGTCCAACGAGATTATAATCATCATCAACAAGAGGAAGCTTTTCCTTCTTGGATTTTGCAAGAATCTGCTTTGCCTCATCAAGAGTAATTCCTGCCTTGGCAGTAACAAGGTTCTCACTTGTCATTACGTCTTTGATCTTCTGGTCAAAGTTCTGCTCAAACTTAAGGTCACGGTTTGTAATAATGCCTACAAGCTTTCTGCCTTCTGTGATCGGCACGCCTGAAATTCTGAACTTTGCCATAAGAGCATCTGCATCAGCGAGGGTATGGTCAGGTGAAAGCGAGAAAGGATCTGTGATAACACCATTCTCTGATCTCTTAACCTTATCAACCTCATCTGCCTGAGCTTCGATTGACATATTTTTGTGGATAATACCGATACCGCCCTGTCTGGCCATGGCAATTGCCATACGATGCTCGGTTACTGTATCCATACCAGCACTCATCATGGGGATGTTGAGTCTGAGTTTCTTTGTAAGATTTGTACTTACATCAATCTGGTTCGGTACCACCTGTGAATAAGCAGGCACCAAAAGTACGTCATCAAATGTAATTCCTTCGCCGATAATCTGTCCCATTTTTCTCTCCTTATTACTTAATCGTTAAAAACTTTTCTGGGTGCAACATTTTTAATAGCTTCTACAAACTGCTCATTGGGTTCAAATACAACCTTTTCTCTGCCGTCATAATACATTGTATATGTCGGATCAGGCTGCTGCTCAATCCCAGATGAAAAATCCAAAGTTCTGTAATTAGTGTTTTTGCGATAATCATCCAGATGATATGACTTTGACGGAGCAAGTGCTTCGAGTTTATCGGTTTCAAAAACAGCAACTCTTTTTCTCTTGCTCTTGTTCAGAATTTTGTCCACAGTGATCTCGCGCTCACAGTACTGATACTCATATTCTATCGATGCATTAAGCGATACAAAGTATACGCCTACCGCAAGAGCGATAAATATGATCACGAATACTATACTGGATGTCATCCCCATAAGAAAAGAAAATGCTGCCAGAAGTATAAGAATATACTTAAGAACCGTCATTACCGGTGATGGTTTTCTGGCAACCAATACTTCCACGTAACTGTTATCGTTCATCATGAGACTATTCCTTCCATTTTCATTTTTAATGGATATGATATATTAACATCCGAAAAGATGCAATAAAAACTTACAATAATTATACTCCAATATTTCGAGAACGTCTTCGTAAAAGACTTTTTTGAAATAAATAAAAAAATAACTTCATAGATAAAACACAATTTTAGGATATAACATAATAATAATTTTGTTTAAAAATAAATTTTCTCAGGTATAATGTTTTTTGTTTCTGTAAATTATGTGAAAATATTCTTCAACCAAGGCAGAAAAAAGAAGTTTTTTAATTCAGGAGTAGTAGGTAAATGAATATCAATGAAGAAAAGAGAAATCAGTGGCAGGCACTGAAGGGAATGGGATTTAAAGCCCATTGGGATTATTTTTGGGATTATTATAAGATTCATGTTATCGTAGTGGTCTTCGGTGTTGTCATGCTGGGGATGCTTATCCATGATATTGCAGATAATAAGCCTTATGCACTCAATGCGATTTTCGTAAATGCAAATTCGCTTGTCGGTGCTGACAGTCTGGTGGAAGGTTTTACTGAGTATGAGAATATAAATACAGAAGAAACCGCAGTATTTATCGACACAAATACAACTCTTTCATCCGGAACAGGCGGTATGGACGTATCCGCCATGGAAAAAATATATGCAATGATCGCAGCAAAAGAGCTGGATACTTTCCTTGCTGACGCTGAAACCTTTGAAGGTTATGCTCACAACGAGATGTATCTTGACCTGAGGGATTATTTTACAGCAGACGAGCTTTCAGCTCTCGGTGATAAGGTCTTCTATGTTGATCACGCCGAGATTGTAAGAGAGCAGGAAGAAAAACAGCAGAAGCTTGAAAGCGGCGAGCTTTATTCCGAAGAAGAAACAGAAAGTACACCCTATACTTTTGAAAGAAAGGATCCAAGTCAGATGGAGGATCCGGTTCCTTACGGTATTATCCTTGAAAACAACGAACTGCTTAATCAGTGTGAATGCTATCCCGGAACAATTCCAATCGCCGGAATATCAGCAAGTACAGAAAGAGGAGAAACCTCAGCAGATTTCATCAGATATCTTCTTGGAAATAAATAATAAAAAGCAAAAATGCTATGCCACAAACGGCATAGCATTTTTTATATCTTTATAACTTTTTCATTATAACTGAGTAACTACGAAAATATCATAGATAGCTTTGATTGCTTTTTCAAAGTCGCGGTTCTCAACGCCGATGATAATGTTAAGCTCGGAAGAACCCTGGTCGATCATTCGGCAGTTAACGCTTACATGCGCAAGTGCTGAGAAAATTCTTGCAGCTGTTCCTCTCTGTCTCTTCATACCGCGTCCAACGACTGCGATAAGTGCAAGATCTGATTCGATCTCAAGAAGATCGGGCTTGGCAAGGCGGTGAATCTCGGAAACAACTGCCTGCTCCTTATCGATAAACTCATCCTGCGCAACGAACACTGTCATTGTATCGATTCCTGAAGGAACATGCTCGATAGAAATGTTCTGATCCTCGAATGCCTGAAGAATTCTTCTTACATATCCAACCTCTGAGTTCATCATATCCTTACTGATATTTACACAGCAGAAGCCCTTCTTACCTGCGATACCTGTGATTGTGTACTTTGACTTCTTGGCAGTTGATTCAACGATCCATGTTCCTGAATCCTGAGGTCTGTTTGTATTTCTGATATTGATCGGAATACCTTCTTTTCTTACAGGGAAAATAGCATCCTCGTGAAGAACGGAAGCACCCATGTATGCAAGCTCTCGAAGCTCTGTATAAGTGATTGTCTCGATGGGCTGAGGTCTGTCTATAATTCTGGGATCAGCTACAAGGAATCCTGATACATCTGTCCAGTTCTCGTATACATCAGCGTGTATTGCTCTTGCCACAATAGAACCTGTGATATCTGAACCACCTCTTGAGAAGGTCTTGATTGTTCCATTTTCATAAGCGCCGTAGAAACCGGAGATAACAGCATTGGCTACACCCTTAAGTCTCTTTGCAACTCTTCTGTTGGTAATCTCAGCATCGAAGGATCCGTCATCATCAAAAAGAACAACTTCAGCAGGATCTATAAATTCGAATCCGAGGTAGTTGGACATTACGATTCCGTTTAAGTACTCACCTCTTGATGCAGCATAGTCGCTTCCTGCCTTAGCCTTGAAGTTTTCTGCAATTGTCTCGAACTCTTCTTTAAGAGAAAGCTTAAGCTTGAGGCCTTTGATGATCTCGTTGTATCTTGCCTCGATAGCTGCAAGTTCTTTTCCGAACTCCTTACCTTCTTCTGCAAGGGCATAAGTCTGATAAAGCATATCAGTTACCTTTGTGTCCTTGTCATTTCTTTTGCCGGGCGCGGACACTACTACAAAATGTCTCTCCTCATCAGCCTTAATGATGTCTGCAACCTTCTGAAACTGTTTAGCATCTGCAAGTGAACTACCGCCAAATTTAACTACCTTACTCATTATTCCATAATCTCCTCAAAATGTTTTGAACAACCATTTTATATCAACCAGGTCATTTTTACCTGATATGATTCTTATTAAATCTCTAATGCTTTATCTGCATTAAAGCATTCTCAGATAGCTCTTTGCACCTGCAAGCTTTGCGTATGTTTCAGCGAATTCCTTCTCTGAAATCTCAGGTGTAACAAAAGCAAATTCACCACTTACGTTTTCAGCCTTAACTTCAGTAACATCACCAAAAAGTTTTTTTGCATTCTCAGCATCTGAAGCTTCGCATCTTACGAAGAATTTTCTTACAGCATTGTCATTGGATTCAACAGTAGCAGGAACGTTTCTGAGGTTCCAGTCGATATGCTTTCCTTTGTGACGGACAATATCTATTACATCTGCCACAACTGCTGAAGCGGTTGCATCCTTACCTGCTCCCTTACCATAGTACATAACATCGCCGAGCATGTTTCCATGAACATTAACTGCATTGAATACTCCGTTTACAGTTGCAAGTGCACTCTCTGATGAAACAAGGAAAGGTGCCACCATTGCGAAGAATTTTCCATTTTTTCTCTCGCAGCTTCCAAGAAGCTTGATGGATCTTCCAAGAGTTTTCGCATATTCGAAATCCTCACCTGTGATTTTGGTAATTCCTTCTGTATAAATATCCTCGTGCTTTACGAACTGTCCGCTCATAAGAGATGCAAGGATTGCTGTCTTTCTGCATGCATCATGACCTTCGATGTCTGCTTCGGGATTGCGCTCTGCATAACCCTTTTCCTGTGCAACCTTAAGGACGCTGTCAAAATCTGCGCCTTCCTGTCCCATTTTGGTCAGGATGTAATTGGTTGTTCCGTTCAGAATACCTCTGATTGAATCAAGCTGTTCGTGTCTGATGGAATCATTCATTGAACGAAGAACCGGTATTCCGCCGCCAACACTTGCCTCGAAAAGATAGCTGACATTGTTTTTCTCAGCAAGCTCAACCAATTCAGGTCCGTGTGCCGCAACCAGTTCCTTGTTGGATGTGCATACGCTCTTTCCTGCCTCAAGTGCTCTCTTCTCAAAAGTAAAAGCAGGCTCGATTCCTCCCATGGTCTCGCAGATAACCTCAACTTCAGGGTCATTAAGAATAACCTCGATATCATGCACAACCTGTGCCTCATGCTTATCTCCCGGGAAATCACGAAGATCGAGTATATACTTAATCTCTATGCTGTCCCCGGCACTGTCTGCGACCTGTGCCCCATTTGTGTCAAGAACATGTGCAACTCCGCTTCCTACTGTGCCATATCCAAGTACTGCGATCTTTGTCATTTTTCACTTCCTCCTCGTTATCTGCAATATATTAAATCTCTGCACTTCTGCCAATTATCTGAACTTTGTGAACTCCGCCCAGAGCCTCAAGTCTTCCCAAAAGCTCCGCTATATCTTTTGTTGTAGGTAAAACCTGAATACCGACGGATAAAGATGCGACTCCGTTGTATGGAATTGCCTGGTGGATTGTAAGAATGTTTGCTCCGCAATCTGCAATGATTTTCAGAACATCAGATAACAGTCCCAGCTCATCATCTACCTGAAGATTAAGCGTAAGAGTGGTTCCCTGAAGACTGTCATGGAACTCATATATATCATCTTTGTATTTGTAAAAAGAACTACGGCTGATATTCAGTTTCTCAGCTGCCTCATTCACAGTTTTGCATTTACCTGAATCGATTAGCTTTTTCGCTTCAAGTACCTTAAGCAAAACTTCCGGCACTGCCTGTTTTTTCAGCACGTAGTATCCCGTTTCTTCTTTCATTTTCTATCCTCATGAAATGTTTTTCTGACGCGGACATTTGTGCGCTCATGAGCGATATTCTATCACAACCCTCGTGGCTGTGCAACCCCTGAAAATGAATTTTTATACATTATCATTAAAACATCCGGCTCAGATGTCGCCTTCAAAAACTGTTGTAGCAGGACCTGTCATATAAACAACGTTCTGCTCTCTGTCCCATCTGCAGACGATATCTCCGCCTCTTACATGAACAGTAATGTTATCGGAAGTATGGTCGTTAAGCACACATGCAACAACAGTAGCACAGCATCCTGTGCCACAGGCAAGTGTCTCTCCTGTTCCTCTCTCCCAAACACGCATATGAACATTTTCTCTGTCATCTATGGTCACAAATTCCGTATTTATGCCATTGGGGAAAAATGTGTGATGTTCAAATCTGGGTCCGATCTTTTCAAGGTCAAGATCATCCAGACTCTCTCCTCTGTTCAGGAAAACAACCGCATGGGGATTGCCCATGGAAACACAGGTAACCAGGTATTCCTTATTCATCACGGTTATGGGATAATTGATCACATTTTCCCTGCTCATTGCTTTTTCATCAGGCAGAGCTACCGGTATATCAGCAGGTGTAAGTACAGGCGCACCCATATTAACCCTGACACTTGTAACAAGGCCATCTTCAGTCTTAAGGTCAAGGAGTCTTACCCTTCCACCTGAAACAATCTTAAGCTTCTTTTTATCTGTGAGATGCTTGTCGTATACAAACTTTGCAACACAGCGGATTCCATTTCCGCACATCTCTGAATAAGAGCCGTCTGCGTTGTACATTTCCATCTCAAAATCAGCAAGATCGCCATCCATTTTATTTATGAAAATGACACCGTCGCCTCCGATTCCGAAATGTCTGTCGCTTAAAAGCCTTATAAGCTCCGGCTTGTCCTCATCTGAAACATATTCTTTGCTGCTGTCGATATAGATGTAATCATTACCACAGCCGTGCATCTTGGTAAAATGCATAAATACTCCTCCTATGTATAATTAAAACTTCTTTATTCATTCCCCAACAAGGGTTTTTATCTGAAAAATCACATCCAAAGTATGCTGCTTGCATCTGATGGCATTCGCAGATCACCTCTTGGAGAAACAGCAACAGATCCCACCTTGGGGCCATCCGGCAGACAGCTTCTCTTAAACTGCTGTGAGAAAAATCTTCTGCAGAAGGTATCAAGCCATTTATCTATGGTCTCACGGTCATAGACCTGCTCATCTTCGCTGAATGTCTTATACGCGATCCTTCTGATCTTTTCCTTGGGATATCCCCAGCGAAGCATATAGTATAAAAAGAAATCATGCAGCTCATAAGGGCCCACAATCGATTCTGTTTCCTGTGAAATAACTCCATCTGTGGGCGGCAGAAGTTCAGGGCTTACAGGTGTATCCAGCACATCCAGAAGTATGGTTCTTACTTCACTGCTGCTTAAGTTTCCTTTTCCTGTGACATTTTCTGCACCCACGCAGCATTCATCTGCATAGTATTTAACAAGGTGTCTTACAAGAGTCTTGGGCACTCCGGAATTAACGCCGTACATAGACATATGATCTCCGTTATAAGTTGCCCATCCAAGTGCCAGCTCTGAAAGATCTCCTGTGCCTATTACCATTCCATTCATCTTGTTGGCAATATCCATAAGCACCTGGGTTCTCTCCCTGGCCTGACTGTTCTCGTAAGTTACGTCATGCGTCTCGGAATCCTGACCTATATCGGAAAAGTGCTGCATGACTGCTGCCTTGATATCAACCTCTTTCAGGGTAGCTCCTAATGCCCTGGCAAGATTGCAGGCATTCTGATATGTTCTGTCCGTGGTTCCAAAACATGGCATCGTAACTGCCATTATTCCGCTCTTATCAAGCCCCAGATAATCGAAAGCTCTTACAGTGACAAGAAGTGCCAGCGTGGAATCAAGTCCGCCCGAAACGCCTATTACGGCGCATTTACAGCCTGTATGCTCAAGTCTCTTTTTAAGTCCCATAGCCTGAATGGACAAAATCTGCTCGCATCTCTTCTGTCTCTCCATAGGATTGGAGGGAACGAAAGGCCTTCTGGGGAAAGATCTTCCAAGCCCGGTATCGGACTTTTTAATATCCAGTGATTCTGTCTCATAGCCATCGCTAACATTCTCAGCATTTACCACGAAGGTGTTCATCTTACGTCTTTCATGGCAAAGTCTCTGGATATCCAGATCAGCATATGTAATACCGCTTTCAAAAAGTGTCTGTTCTGCAAGTATACTGCCGTTTTCAGCAATGATGTTGTGTCCGCCGAAAACCAGATCCTGTGTGGATTCTCCCTCTCCTGCAGAAGCATAGACATAACCTGCAACCAGTCTTCCACTGGTGGATTTAACCAGCTCTCTTCTGTAATTATCTTTTCCCACAAGATCGTTTGAAGCTGACAGATTCACAATTAGTGTTGCCCCGTTCATGGCATAACCTGTGCTTGGCGGATTGGGAACCCAGAGATCTTCGCAGATTTCACAGGCAACCTTAAGTCCTTTCACAGCATTACCAAGATCAAGAATATATCTTCCGAAGGTTACATACTCGCAATCCTCTTCATCATCCTGAATATCATCTTCCTCATCATTGTCATAGAAGAAACTTATTCCGGGTATTTTTATCAATCTCGTCTCTTTAATATCAAGACCGCTCGCAAAATATCTCTGCTCATAAAACTCCCCGTGATTAGGGATATGACACTTGGGAATAATGGCATTTATCTGACCGTTATGAATAACAGCCGCACAATTATACAGTTTTCCATTGTGTTCAAAAGGGAAGCCCACAAAAGAAATGACATCACTTCCAAAGCTATGCTCAACAACAAGCATAAGCGCATCCATGGAAGCACTTATCAGTGTTTCCTGTAAAAACAGATCATTACAGGTATAGCCGGTGATCACCAGCTCGGGAAAAACAATAATCTTTGCTCCGTTTTTAGCAGCCTCATCGATCTGCTCTATTACCCTTTCAGCGTTATAGAAAGGATCTGCAACCTTTATCTTAGGGGTCGCTGCAGCAACCTTGATAAATCCATCCTTCATACTATCTCTCCTATATTTTTCCCGTGCTCTCTTGCAAGGACATATATTCTTTCGCTGTCAGATGTAGGCTCCTCATGGGTATCAGCATCTATAGCGGTAATAAAACGCATCCCTGTCTCTTCTATGAATTTTTTCATCTCATCAAGAGTATAACCTCTCTGAAGATGCGTCTCCACTGAGCGTTCAAAAAGATCACTTCCGGACTGGCTTTCCTTTTTCCTGAAGATAGTCAGATCATACTCGTTTATGTTGGTATCAACGTCGAAGAAGTTTTCCCAGATAAAACTGCAATCCTCCCGGTTCTCCGCTATGGTGGAGTCTCCTATCACATCTCTGTATTTATGAAGAGTATTAAAATCAAATACAAAAAGGCCGCCCGGATACAGATAGTTATTTACCTTTGTAAACGCCTTTCTCACCTGTTCATCCTCAATAAGGTAATTTATGCTGTCACAGACGCTCACAATGGTTCCTGCGGTACAGAAAAGATCCAGGTCACACATATCCTGTTCAAGGTACATTATGTCCATGCCTGTTTTTTCCAGTTTCTGTCTGGCTATGCCAAGCATATCTCCGGAATTATCCACTCCGATCATATCATAGCCAAGGCGCGCCATCTCCTCAGTAAAAGCACCCGTGCCGCAGCCAAGCTCAACTACCAGATTCTGCTCCTGTAAAAGAAGCTCTTCCTTGCTTGGCTCCTCTTCTGAAAATGCTTCTTTATCTTCGCTGTCATTTTTGCATGGCCTGGAAATACCGTAGCACTCAATAAGGTGAGATACATATCCGGCCCAATCCCTGTATGGAGTTTCATCCATAAACTCATCATATACTTTTGCAAAATCCGTATACTGTTCCATAGCATTTTCCTTTGCATAAATACAAATTTCAGTAAGGCTTCTTTCTATCAGCCAAGGATACCTGATATTCCACCAACCAGAACAAAGCTGAGGATACCCATTATGGTTCCTGCGAGAGCAATTCCTCCGATAACTGCAAGAACACTCTTCTTAAAGTCCATATCCAGAATGCTGGCTGCCAGTGTTCCTGTCCATGCTCCGGTTCCCGGTACAGGTATTCCTACAAATAAAAGAAGTGCCAGATAGAGTCCGCCGCCGGCTTTCTCCTGAAGCTTCTTTCCGCCCTTCTCTCCTTTATCCAGGCAGAAGGTGAAAAACTTTCCAATTACAGGCTTGTCCTTTCCCCAGAGCAGAACCTTTCTTGCAAAAAAGAAGATAAATGGCATGGGGATCATATTTCCGATTGCGATAACTACATATGCAAGTCGAAGATTAAAATCAGGATTAAGCGCATTTATTCCGTGTGCAATGGGGATAGCTCCTCTGAGCTCCACAAGAGGAACCATACTCCAAAAAAATACGATCAGATAATTCTTAAGCATTAAAAAAACCTACTTTCATTTATTTTTTTCGATATATTCTTTAAGGAATGCTATGAGTTTGTCCATCTCCCCGTCAGTACCAATGGTGATACGGAGATACTCTGATATTCTGTCTGCATTCCAATGTCTTACATAGATACCTGCAGCCTTAAGGGCATTAAAAAGCTCATCTCCAGAGATTTTCTCATGTTTTGCAAAAATAAAGTTAGCTCTGGACTCAGGGAAAGTGAATCCCAGTTCCTTAAGCTCACCCTTAACACGTTCTCTTGTTTTAATGATCCTGCCACATATGTCCTTGAAATATGCATCATCCTCAATAGCTGCAGCACCAAGTTCGATTGACGGCCTGTTCATTGTATATGAATTGAAGGAAAACTTCACGTCCTGCATATACCTGATAAGCTTTTTACTTCCAAAAGCATATCCAATTCTCATACCTGCCATAGCTCTTGACTTGGAGAAAGTCTGAACGACCAGGAGATTGTCGTACTTCTCAATAAGAGGAAGCGCACTCTCCCCGCCAAAATCAATATATGCCTCATCCACAATAACGATGGAATCTCTGTTGTGCTCTATTACCTTTTCAATTTCCGAAACCGGCTCAAAGATACCAACAGGCGCATTTGGATTTGCGATTATCACACCGCCGTTAGGTGTGTTTTCTGCATAGTAATCCTCAAAGTGGATTTTGAAATCATCATCCAGCGGAAGTCTCTTGTAGGGGACTCTGTACAGATCAGCCCATACATCATAGAACGAATATGTGATATCAGGGAAAAGAACCGGCTTATCTGAATTGAAAAAAGTAAGAAAAGCCATGGACAGCACATCATCTGATCCCACACCGACAAAAATCTGATCCTCCGGTACCTTGTAGTACTTTGAAAGAGCATTAACCAGTGCGTGTGCTTCAGGATCCGAGTACAATCTGAAATCCTCATATTTCAGTTTATTCTCAAGAATATCTCTTACACCCGGTGCCGGCGGATAAGGGCACTCATTTGTATTGAGTTTGATGATATTCTTATCCTTAGGCTGCTCCCCGGGTACATAGGGGACAACTTTTCTTACATTCTCTTCCCAGCTCATTTTTTCTCTCCTCTTTTGCAAAACAAAGAATTTCCATTGAAATTCCTTTTATATACATACTTATGCTATATCCCAGAACATATAAACTATAAGCGATCCTGCAAGGCATGCTGCCATACAGAAATTTGTAACAGGCACTACATACTTTGATATTCCTTCTTTTCCCAGCTTCTGACAATTGATAAAGCCAAGCGAAGTGAAAACAAGGCATGCTGTCATATATCTGAAATCACTGCTGCAGGTGTATGGATATTTGAATACATACAATGAAAAACTAAGCAGCATGAAAATATATGTGAAAAGTAAAAATGTTGTTCTCTCTACTTTATTAACAGCATCTTTTGTGCTTACAACGCCCTTTTTAGTCTCTTCCTTTGTGGGATAAGGAAGAGCGAATTTTACGGATTTTGCCTCCGTGATAAGTTTTTTGAAATATGTTGCAATGAAAACAACAGTTGTTACAAGCGCCACGATAATTGAAGCCACATAAGCTATCTGTGCAAAAGACAAAAGATAGTCATTTATCTCAGCAGGAAATGCCTCCGCAAATAGCCCTGTCTGAAACAGTATAACCCATGTATTGTGAATCGCCCTGGCACTTATCGGATGGAACGGAAACTCTATATGCAGGTCAAAAATTGACGGTATTCCAATTATTGACCATACAGAATACTCCCCTGTATACATCACCGATTCGTTAGGTATTATTGCCGGTGAAGGTATACCGGGCTTTTCTCCGAACAGTATCATATTCCTGATGATATAAGATAATCCAATCGGAATAGCGATAACTCCAAAAACCAGGTACTGAAGAAGAATGTTCTTACGGCTGAGAATATTGCCGTCCTTGAAAGCATCTATCAGTGCAATAAGGAAAACCAGCGCCAGCGAAAATGCGCAGATTGCCGTATTCAGCTTGCTTATCATTCCAAATCCCAGTGCCAGTGCTATAAGAATGATGTTCTTAAAGCTCTTTTCCCTGATCCAGACAAGAGCTCTCCAGATTGTACAAAGGAGCAGCAAAAGTGCCAGTATATCATTATTAACAGAGCCTCCCAAAACCATCATTCTTGGATGGAAAGCAAAGAGGATCATTCCGGGTATTATGTACTTATCTTCAATATCAGCTTCTTTAAGTATAAGAAGCATGACCACCATGCAAAGTCCCGAATAGATAAGTGTGGGAATCTGAAGATTCTCAAAAGCAAGCACCTCAGGTACTCCCAGAAACCTCTGAACGGTCAGCCATACAGCCTCTATAACATGATGAAGCGGCGGATGATAATAACCGAAGTATTCATACGGATCCATGCTGGGCAGGTGGAAGAATTTATAGATATACTCTATATATCCAATATGACCGTTATTTATGTCAGGAGTGCCAAAGCCTGAAAATGTGCCGCCGTCGTTCTGCAATGTGGTTATATCATAGAACAGCACATATCCGGCACGCATAAGCATCCCAAACCATACAGTCCACAATATACCTCTGTCCCCGTTTATCTCTCTTTTTATAATCTCTTTTATCAAAATAAACAGGCTGACAGAACCTATAAGAAATACCATTGCTATCTGAGGCTGCTTTGCTGCTCCTCCTGCGATTGAGGTGTAATAATTCCCCTGCAGAACAGCAGTGATCAGAGCTACTGCCAGAATTATCAAAACAGCTTTAACCTGAGTTGTTTTATTTTTCTTATTACTTTTTTGTGACTGCATAAAAACCTTTCCAAACCTAAAACACTGTATTTACATCGGATATCTCACCGTTTTCATCTATTTTGTAGCTCCAGATCGCATGTCCCGGAAGCCTGTGTTCTGTAAGATATCTTGTTCCGTCCACTTCGAAAATATTGTAAGGCGTTCCTCCGCCTACAAAGTATTTGTCATAAATAATCTCATAATCCCCGGATGAAAGACCGGCCAAGTCCTTAGTCCTTAGCATTGTTGCTGCGTCCTGGCTGCCTGTTACATCCGTAGAAACAGTAATGTAATAATATGGTGCATCATAACGCATAGACGCCATACCTGCAAGCGCATCCGCAACCGGAATCTGCTCCTTTATCTCAAATGTATATTTGTCGCATTTGATTATACCTGAGGCAGAACCCTTCGCCGTTATCCCGGAAACAAAATAAATGTCATTTCCATCCATATAAAAAGAGCGGATATATGTGCCGTCAAGACTCTCCACTTTTCTTATCTCAGTAAGATACAATTTGGCAGAGTCTGCTTCTCTTCTGAAAATATACATCTCTCCCGTGGTCGAGCTCCACACATAAAAGGCTTTGTCTTCCTCATCATATACAGTGTAGTGGGGGCGTTTTCCTATATCATTAAAAACCTGTGTATTTACATAAACAGCGCCGCGTATCTCAAACACCAGCACTCTGTTATTCTCAGTATCATCCACCAGGAAAACTGTTCCATCTCCTGCCATTGTATGCGGCTGATTGGCATCCTTAGTCAATACCTTCCACTCATTCAGCGGAGTAGTGAGATTATCACTGTATATTACCTGATTATGATAACAATCCACAATGAACCAGTCATCCCCTATTTTATTAATATATGTTGGAACGCTCAGGGTGTATTCCGTATTTTGAACCGGGTTCTTGCTTTCATCAGAACCGATATCGGAAACAGCTTCAGATGCCTTAATGTAGCCATCAGCCACAGTCCATGGGGTATCCTTGTACTGGCTTTCACTTTCCTTTGGCACTTCTGCTTCACTGTTATCAGAGCCTTTACAGCCTGCAAATGAAAAGATACCTGCAGTTGCCAGGATCAGCGCAAGGCTTTTTGTGGCAATTACAGCTGCGCTTATTTTACATATTCTTTTTTCCCCGAAATGGATTTCCCTGTTATTTATAAGCCGCATACCTTTCACTTCTTACAATAAGATTTTGAGATAAAACATAATCATTATATACATTCTTCTTAATAAAAGAAAGGCTTTGGTGCATTACGCTCCAAAGCCTTCATGTATTGCATTTTATTCATTTGATGGCATTTCCCATTTATTGGCTTCGTTCTCATAATCCTGAGCCTGTTCCAGATTACCGAGTTCACGATAGCACTCTGAAATTTTCTTCATCGCCATATCTCCGCCTCTGTGAGCATCAATTATAGGAGAAGTCTCATATGCTGCATTGAAATACCATACGATAGCTTCATCAAGATCTCCCTTATTCCTGTAGAAATTACCAAGTTCGAAGCACATCTCACTTGAAGGAATTGTAGTAAGATCCTTGAGTGAATACTTTAAAAGTTCCTCTGAACTTCCATCAAGAACTGCTATATGTGCAAGTACGCATGCAGCTTCCTTAATCTGGTCCAGATCCCTGTTATTATCAACAATGGACTCTTCAAAAAACTCTTTGGCCAGCATGAAATCTTCATCTGTGCCGACCATAAACAGTTCCTTGGCATACATTCTGTGAAGCCTCTTGGAAATATATGCACCCTCTCTGACAGCTCTTCTGAAAGCCGTAAGGTCACGCTCACCATGATCCTCAGTGGGATTGTGCTGTATCTCCACTTCACTGTTGCAAACTGTAGGATCCAGTTTTATTGTCTCATGAATAGGATCCTGCCAGATGAAATTCCTGACTCTTCTGAAAAGCTTGGGCCTAAGCTCCTTGTCATAGTTATAGATTGTATTATGACTGAGCTGATTGCAGTAATACATCTGCACCAC
This sequence comes from uncultured Butyrivibrio sp., assembly GCA_947168335.1. GTDB lineage: Bacteria > Bacillota > Clostridia > Lachnospirales > Lachnospiraceae > Butyrivibrio. The sequence goes on from CAMVLM010000026.1 coordinate 30,450, forward strand.
ATCTATATCAAGCTCATCAATGTCTTCCTTAAGCTTCTTAAAGCGCTCTCTGTTCTCTTCATCAATATACTCGTCAGCATCAGCGGTATATATGAATTCACAGGTTGCCTGTTCAAAGGAATAATTCCTTGCATCAGAAAAGCTTCCCGTCCACTTAAAGTCAAACACCTTTGCCCCATAAGATTTGGCAATCTCTTTCGTTTTGTCCGTAGATCCTGTATCCACAATGATCATCTCATCCACAAGATCCTTAACACAGTCAAGACAGGTTCCCAGCTTATCTTCTTCGTTCTTAACTATCATACAAAGACTAACTGTAATCATAGCAATACCCCTCATAATGCACCAAACGATTAACACTCATCAGTCCATATCTGTCGAAATATCGACAATTACTTATTTATATCTTACTAGGCAACCTAATTTATGTCAATTTACTCTTCTTCTGTGTCTCCGACGGGCTTGCCACCTGTTGCGAGCCACTTGAGGTATGCATTGATGAAGGGATCAAGATCACCGTCAAGTACTCCGTCTGCATTGGAACTCTTCTCACCTGTTCTGGTATCATTAACCATTGTGTAAGGCTGAAGAACGTAAGATCTTATCTGGTTACCCCAGGCAATATCCTTAACTTCTCCTCTGATACCATCAATCTTTGCCTGCTGCTCTTCAAGCTTGAGCATATAAAGCTTGGCCTTGAGCATCTGCATAGCCTTATCCTTATTCTGGAACTGAGATCTCTCGTTCTGACATGTTACTACTATATTAGTAGGAAGATGAGTGATACGGATAGCTGATGAAGTCTTATTGATATGCTGTCCACCTGCACCACTTGAACGATATGTATCAATTCTCAGATCCTCAGGGTTGATCTCAACGTCAAGATCATCCTCGATATCAGGCATAACATCCAGTGATACGAAAGATGTCTGTCTCTTGCCCTGTGCATTGAAGGGGCTGATACGAACAAGTCTGTGTACACCCTTCTCAGACTTAAGAAGACCGTATGCATTTGTACCGTCAATCTGGAACTGTACGTACTTAAGACCAGCCTCATCTCCGTCGAGGATATCAAGAACCTCAATCTTGAAGCCCTTTCTCTCAGCCCATCTTGTGTACATACGGTAAAGCATATTACACCAGTCACAAGCCTCTGTTCCGCCTGCACCTGCAGCAAGTCTCAAAATAGCGTTACATCCGTCATACTCGCCGCTCAAAAGATTATTGATACGGATCTCCTCAAGAGTATCCTTAAATGAATCAAGCTCGCCTCTGATCTCCGCAGCCATGTCATCATCATCTACACCTTCTGCATTCTGAAGATCGATGAGATCCATGATATCGTCATACTGCTTATGCAAAGCTTCTACCTGTGCAACAAGATCCTGCATGTTCTTAAGATTTCTTGTCTTCTTATTAGCCTTGTCAGCATCATCCCAAAAGGTGGGCTCTTCCATTTCACGGGAAAGCTCTTCTATGATCTTCTTCTTGGAATCAAGATCCAAAGAACCTGTTACCTCGTCCAAAGTACCTCTGAGGCCGGAAAGCTCAACCTTCATCTGATCAAGTATTACCATATTTATTCCTTCCAATTCTCATGGGAAATGCAGAGCTCATCACTCTGCATTTCGTGTAAACGTTCATTAGTAAAGCAACTTATATTATCAATTAAATGTTACCAGGTCAACCCTTGCCTTTACCGTGGCAGTTCTTGTACTTCTTACCACTTCCGCACGGGCAGGGATCATTGGGATAAACCTTGGCTTCCATACGCTTAACAGGTTCCTTTGCTGCGGAATCATCCTTGTTTGTACCTGTAACTTTAGCAACCTGCTCACGCTCAACCTTCTCCTCGATATGAACATTGAAGAGCAGACGAACTGTATCCTCTTTGATGTTGCGTGTCATCTCATCGAACATCTCAAAGCCGGCAAGCTTGTACTCAATCTTAGGATCTCTCTGGGCAAAAGCCTGAAGGCCGATACCCTGACGAAGCTGATCCATGTCATCGATGTGATCCATCCATTTTCTGTCGATAACCTTAAGAAGGATAACTCGCTCAATCTCACGGATTGTCTCGGGTTCAGGGAATTCTGCTTCCTTCTCCTCATAAAGTTTGACAGCTTCTTCCTTGAGCTGCTGCTTAAGGCCGTTCTTTGTAAGCTTGTTGATGCGTCCTCTGTTTATCTTCTTAAGAGGAATGATGGGAAGTAACAGCTCATTGAGCTCATTAAGATTCCAGTCATCTGCATCTGTAACTTCACCTACAACAGTCTCAACAGACTCCTCAACTATATCAGTGATCATCTTATATACGGTGTCACGCATGCTGTCACCGTTAAGAACTCTCTTACGCTCATCATAGATGATCTCACGCTGTTCATTATTAACCTGGTCGTACTCAAGAAGGTTTTTACGGATACCGAAGTTGTTATCCTCGATCTTCTTCTGAGCTGACTCAATTGCCTTGGAAAGTGCCTTGTGTTCGATTTCCTGTCCTTCCGGAATTCCAAGAGAGTTAAACATGGAAATAAGTCTCTCTGAACCGAAAAGTCTGAGCAGGTTATCCTCAAGTGAAAGAAAGAACTTGGATTCACCGGGATCTCCCTGACGTCCGGAACGTCCACGCAGCTGATTATCAATTCGTCTACTCTCATGACGCTCAGTACCGATGATCTTAAGACCACCAACTGCAACAGCTTCATCATCGAGCTTAATATCTGTACCACGGCCTGCCATGTTTGTTGCGATTGTAACTGCACCGTGTTTTCCGGCCTCAGCAACTATCTGAGCTTCCATCTCATGGAACTTGGCATTAAGTACGTTATGAGGAATACCGCGCTTCTTAAGAAGCTTACTAACTTCCTCTGATGATTCGATTGTAATAGTACCTACAAGTACGGGCTGTCCCTTATCGTGAGCTTCCTGAACAGCATCAGCTACAGCGTGAAGCTTCTCCTTCTTGGTCTTGTAAACAGCATCCTGATGATCGATACGGATTACCGGCTTGTTGGTAGGAATCTCGATAACGTCCATTCCGTAAATATCACGGAACTCTCTCTCCTCGGTAAGAGCTGTACCTGTCATACCGCACTTCTTCTCAAATTTATTGAAGAAGTTCTGGAAAGTGATTGTAGCAAGAGTCTTGGACTCGCGCTTAACCTTAACATGCTCTTTAGCCTCGATTGCCTGATGAAGACCATCTGAATAACGGCGTCCCGGCATAACACGTCCGGTAAACTCATCAACGATAAGTACCTCATCATCCTTAACGATATAGTCATGATCCTTGGCCATAAGGTTGTTAGCTCTAAGAGCAAGAATGATATTGTGCTGAATCTCAAGGTTATCAGGATCTGCAAGGTTATCTATACGGAAGAAATTCTCAACCTTGGAAACACCCTGTGCAGTAAGGTTAACCAGCTTATCCTTCTCATTTACTATGAAGTCACCGGTCTCCTCCTGCTCGATACCCATGATGGCATCCATCTTGGAGAAATCCTCCATATCCTCACCTCTTGTCATCTGCTTGGCAAGGATATCGCAAGCCTCGTAAAGCTTTGTTGATTTATCACTCTGTCCTGAAATAATAAGAGGGGTACGTGCTTCATCAATAAGGATTGAGTCAATCTCATCGATGATGGCGTAATGAAGGCCTCTGAGTACGCACTGCTCTTTGTAGATTGCCATGTTATCACGAAGGTAATCGAAACCAAGTTCATTATTTGTAACGTAGGTAATATCACAGTTGTAAGCCTGCTTACGCTCCTCACTGGACATGTCATTAAGAACAACACCTACTGTAAGTCCGAGGAATTCGTGAACCTTACCCATCCACTCAGCGTCACGCTTTGCCAGATAGTCATTGACGGTAACAACGTGAACGCCCTTACCTTCAAGTGCATCAAGGTATGAAGGAAGTGTAGCAACAAGTGTCTTACCTTCACCGGTACGCATTTCTGCGATACGGCCCTGATGCAGGATAACTCCACCTATGAGCTGCACTCTGAAATGCTCCATTCCTAGAACTCTGCATGCGGCCTCTCTGACAGTTGCATATGCTTCAGGCAAAATATCATCGATAGTCTCGCCGCCCTCCAGTCTTTTTTTGAACTCTTCTGTTTTGGCCTTAAGTTCATCATCGGAGAGCTTTTTCATCTCAGGCTGCAGACTCTCAATCTTATCCACAGTGCCCTGGATTCTTTTAAGCTCACGCTCACTATGTGTACCAATAATCTTGTCAATAATACTCATTTGTTACACTCCATAAAAATCTATTTTCTCATCAAAAATGATGCGTCGGTCTTATGTAATCGATTCTATAAATTCAGACAAAACCGCAACTGTCATTTTACCAAATTACATAAACATTATCAACCACAACAAAAATGCTATTAAAACGCCTCAGAGAACCCATTTTTACTGAATTCCCTGAGGCATTATTTTTCGCTGTTCAGATTACTTAAGCTTCTCTTTAAGTATCTCTTTTGCCTTGTCCACCTGATTGTCCGAACCATCTTTAGAATATGCTTCAGCATCAAGGGCTATCTCAACATCAGGTGATATACCGGTTCCGTTTATCCCGAGTTCAGAAGTTAAATAGATTATAAATCATCCGCAAGCCCTTGTGGCATGC
>CAMVLM010000027.1 GCA_947168335.1 uncultured Butyrivibrio sp.
TAGGATTTCCTTCCTTGTCTATTACATGAGCACTTGTGTCGATCTTAACACCACCCATGCAATGATGGATTCCGGGAGCAACATTTACAGCGTAGAATGGACCAGTTGAAAGGTCTGTTTTTACTTCTCCGATGATTCTCTGGAAATCAGGATCTTCATTATTTTTTACATAAGTTGTCCAGTTTGTCATAGTTTCGATAAATGCAGCAGTAGCAGCATCATCAAATTGCATTTCTTTTGCCAAAAGTTCAAGAGTGTCGCCCTTAACAAGGTATCCGCCTTTATCAAGCTTTTGAACTACGCTGGAAATTTCAAACATTTCCTGATTGACGATAAGCCATACGTTACCATCAGTCTGAGCTACTTCGGCTGCTGAAACTGCATCTCTTGTACCGGTTTCATCTGTGAATCGTTTACCTTCTTTGTTAACGAGTATTGCACCGTCACCTCTTAATGCTTCTCCTACAAGAGTACCGTCTGTTGGTATTACTGTGGGATGAAGCTGAATCTGGTCCATATCAACAAAGTCAGCGTTAACGTCGCTAAGAAAACTAATGGCGTCTCCTGATGCAGTAGTTATATTGGTTGAAACATAACCTTTAAGATCCGGTCTGTAGCTTGTAACCATATCAAGGTTTCCGCCAAAGCCACCGGTGGCGATAATGACTGCTTTGGAGTGTGTAGTGATGTTGTTTCCGCTCTTACCTGTTGCGACAACACCACTGGCTTTTCCATTATCCATGATGACGGATTTTACTTCTGTGCCGGTTATTACTTCGATTCCCAATTCATTCATTTTCTTTGATAATGCGCTTACAAGATAATTGCCTACAGCTGTAACTTTTCCTTCATCATCTACGGGGCGATGGGTTCTCATAGTACTAAGACCGCCCATAGTGGTAAGCGGGCCATTGAGAGGAGCACCTTCAGCATCCAGCCAGTCAATTGCATCACTGGTGTTTTCTGCCAGAAATTGAACTAATTCAGGATTATTGAGTTCTTTTCCACCTTTCATGGTATCTTCAACAAATAATTCTACAGAATCTTCGACTCCCTGCTCGGCTTCATAATGTGTAGCAGCAGCATTCATACCGGAGCTTGCTCGCGTGGTATTTCCGCCAAGAATATCATTTTTTTCAATCAAAAGGACTGTTTTTCCCGCTTCAGCAGCTGTGATGGCTGCTGTCATACCTGCACCGCCACCGCCGACTACAACTATATCAACATCTTTTTCAATGTCCTCGGCTACAGCAGCCGTGTTGCTATCAAGGGAAACATTTGCTTCACTTAAAGCAGCATTTACTGCTGTAAGAAATGCTGTTGAGCTGACTGTGGCACCGGTGATAGTGTCAACATCAGTACTTTGGGTCTGAAGAATGGTTTCACGTAATGAGGCGATTGCGGCACCACCTACTTCAGGGGTTTCATTTGCAGCAGTATACTTGATCTCTTTTATGACATTTCCTTCGATAGTTAATGCTGCTGATACAGTTCCGCCAAAACCTTCAGCATATCCTAAAAAAGCGCCCTGATAGATTTTCCCGGGAGCAAAATAGAATACAAATATTACAAGGAAAAGGCATAAACATAATGAAAGAAATCTTTTAAGTTTATCAGACATAATAATCCTCCGTTTCCATGTGCGTTTGTTCCTATAATATATTTTACATAAAATAAATTGGTCATATATATAAACGGAATAATGTTTATAAAAGTTTTAGAATTACGTGCTTAAAATGGCGAAATTATAAAGGTTTCTAATTAATGATATAAGTGATACATATATAGCACACATATATAAGATAAGGAATATTATATATATATCAGATAATACAGATGTGTAGTTATATATAAATATCACCGGGATATCTGAAGTAATCTTAAGCTTTATGTCAGTGAATGTGTGATATACTTATTGATATGTAAACACTAAAGCATAAATGCATGCATTTGTATTATTGGGAGGGAAATATGGAACAGAATGAAAAGAAAAACGGATGGGTAAGCGCACTTATAATCGGATTTAGTATAGTCATAAGCTGTGGCGCACTTGCTTACGGACTTGCACACTTCAGATCAGAGAGTACACATGTGATTGCCGCTACAGGAAGCGCAAGTGTGGATTTTGAAGCTGATATTATTATCTGGAGGGGGTCATTCAGCGCTGTAGCATACACATCTCAGGATGCTTACGCAAAGATTAAAAATGATGCGGATATAGTTAAGAATTATCTGATTTCTAATGGTGTTTCAGAGGATGAGATAGTGTTCAATTCCGTTGATATCGGCAGAACCTACAGGGATCTTTATGATTTAAATGGTAATTACACAGGCTCAGAGCCTGATGGCTACAAGCTTTCTCAGAGAGTTACCGTTTCATCCTCAAACATTGATAACGTCGAGAAGATTTCACGTGATATTTCAAGACTTCTCGATCAGGGCGTAGAGCTCACATCTGATTCTCCTGAATATTATTATTCAGACCTTGATGCACTTAAGCTTGATCTTATTGATAAGGCTTCTATCAATGCAAAGGACAGAATCGATATTGTTGCCAAGAATTCAGGCGCAAGCATTGGTAAACTCAAGAATTCCACACTTGGCGTATTCCAGATAACTGCCAAGAACTCAGGAACCAGCAGCTACTCCTATGACGGCGCATTTGATACAAGCTCAAGAAATAAGACGGCTTCAATTACAGTCAGACTTGAATATGATCTGAAATAATCGGTGGAAAACAGACTATGATACAAGATATTTACCCTCAGAGGATGGTAAACAGCTTCGTTACTGATATAGCCCCCGGAGATGGGGATTTGGTGCTATCCTTTAAAGGAGATGAGCTGCTTTTTGGAGTCGATGAGGACAAAAAGGAAATAAAATATCCAAAGGTCAGAGATTTTAAGGGCATTGATAAGGGTACTCTGTATTATCTTTTCAATGCAGGAGACGAGAATTTCTTTCTTCTGACAGCTGATGAGGAACAGCCAAAGGGCTATGGGTACAGGAAATTCCGGGACCTCAGGGATGAGTATTTATCTCCGAAGCACTACGTTTTTGCGGCGTTTACGGCTTACCAGTTATCAGAGTGGTATACGGTTACAAGATTGTGTGGTAAATGCGGAAGCCCTAACGAGAATGACAAGAGGGAGAGAGCAAGGATCTGTCCCAAATGCGGAAACAAGATTTATCCAAGGATTAATCCTGCAGTTATTATCGGTGTTACAAATCCGTCTACCAATCAGATCATTCTGACCAGGTATCGAACAGGCTTTGGACATAACGCGCTGGTGGCAGGTTTTACCGAGATAGGAGAGACTCTTGAGGAGACCGTTGCCAGAGAGGTCATGGAGGAGGTCGGACTGAAGGTCAGGGATATCAGGTACTACAAGTCGCAGCCCTGGGGAGTGGCCAGTGACATTCTTATGGGATTCTTCTGTGATGTGGACGGAGATACAGAGATTCGTATGGATGAATCTGAGCTTAAGTATGCTGAATGGGTATCTCCCGAGGATATTGTTCTTCAGCCGCTTGATTACAGCCTTACTAATGAGATGATGAGACTATTTAAGGAAAATGGATATAATGCAACAAAAAAGTGAGCTTAGCTCACTTTTTTGTTTTTACACCTTTAATTTTAATGGAAGCTCCCTTTGAAAGCTTCTTAAATGCTCCCTTGCCAACCTTCAATGACTTATTGGCATTTATAGCGACCGACTTTAGCTTTTTGCATCCATAAAAGGCTTCTTTTCCAATGGCTTTAACGTTCTTTCCAAGGCTGAGGGCTTTTATTTTGCTGTTGCCCTTACATGCTTTAGCTTCAATTTTTGTTGGAGAATCCGGAATACCATCATTGTTGTCATCATAATAAAAACAAAGTGGAAGATCGGTGGCGATTGCAGATATTTTGGGAGTCTTCAGCTTTTTAAGAGAAGTGCAGTTACAAAACATTGAGGAAAAAGAGTCGACTTTAGGTGTCTTAAACTCACTTAAGTCTATAGATTTAAGTGAGTGCATACCCTTGAACAGTCGGGTCATATAGCCTACTGCGGATGTGTCGATTTTTCCTTTGCCAAAAGCAATTTCCTGGCAATTACTTAAATCAGAGAACAAGTCTCTGCTGTTATAATTAAAGATGATAACATCCTCGCTGGTATAGATGTACATATTGCCTGTGGAAGAATTAGCCAGTGCTCTGAGATTGGTATTGACGGTATCTCCTATACTCAGCTCACTCTTTTTCAGAGTTGTAGCAGCTTCTGCCCTTATTGGAAGAAATCCGAGCATGGCAAACAGACACAGTAAACTGTTAAGATCCCAAATGATTTAGTTTTATTTTTCTTCATTACATTTCCCCTTAAATTTTTTTAGAAAACTAATTCCCTCATGAAAATCTGTAAACGAAGTATATTGTAGCAAATTATAGACATTTTGGTAAAATATTAATACGAAAAAACATAGTTTTATTGAAATTAATTTTTATGAAGGGGAAATTGTATTTATGAAGTCATATCGGTCACAAATAATGAAGCTGACTGTTCCGATAGTTTTTCAGAATCTTTTGAGTGTTGCCGTGAATTCGGCGGATGTTGTGATGCTTAATTATGTGGGGCAGAGTCACATCTCTGCGGTATCTCTGGCTGCGCAATATGCCAGTGTCCTTTTTATGGTGTTTTACGGACTGGGGACGGGAGTGACTATGCTTAGCTCTCAGTATTACGGGAAGGGAGACATGCGTGCCATTGATGTGGTTGAGGGCATTGCACTAAGGTTTTCACTGATCGTGGCAGTTATTTTTGCAGCCTCAGCGATGTTTATTCCACGACAGATGATGAGGGTGTTTACGCCTGATGCAGAGCTGATTACTATCGGCGCGGGTTATCTTAGGAATATCAGTGTGGCTTATCTGTGCTGGGGTGTGATTGAGATATATCTGTCTGCTCTTAGAAGTATCGGACGTGTCACTATATGTACGGTGCTGAATACATTTGCTTTTTCTTTTAATATTCTGCTGAATGCGGTATTTATCTTCGGACTGTTCGGAGCACCTAAGCTGGGAGCTGCCGGAGTTGCTCTTGCAACATCGATTTCGAGAGTAACGGAGCTGGTTCTTTGTATTATTGTTTCTCTTCGCAGCAAGGATGTGAAGCTGCGTCTTTCATATATGTTCATCAGAAACAGGCTTCTGCTTAAGGATTTCATGAAAATGGCTATTCCTGCCATGATGAATGATGTGTCCTGGGGACTGGCATTTTCCATGTATTCTGTAATAATGGGGCAGTTTCTCGGTACGGATGTGGTGGCGGCAAATTCATTTGCGTCTCTTGCAAGGAATTTCGGGTCGATACTAAGCTTCGGTGTTGCCAGTGCAGGTGGAATATTGCTGGGACAGATCATAGGACAGAATCGTATGGATGACGCTGATAAAGCGGCGAAGGTGCTTATGCGGATGACGGTGCTGTTTGGAGCCATAGGAGGTGTGATAATCCTTATTCTGACACCGGTTTTCTTAAGCTTTGCAAATCTGACAGATATGGGCAGGCATTATCTTAAGATCATGCTTCTTATAAACTCATATTATGTCATGGGGTCAGCTGTTAATACCACTCTGATTGCAGGCGTATTCCGTGCAGGTGGCGACAGCAGATGGGGCTTCATATGCGATACCATAGATATGTGGGTATATGCAGTGCCCCTTGGATTTTTATCTGCTGCGGTGTTTAAGCTGCCTGCCATGTGGGTGTATTTTCTGTTGTGCACCGATGAATTTGTTAAGTGGCCCTGGGTTATTTCCCATTACAGAAGTAAGAAATGGCTTAAGAATATCACCAGGGACGATTTATTTAAGGGATGAATCCGGAAGGATTTTTGAGATAAGCGCTGCACACTCTATGAGGTCGGCGCTTTCTTCATTTTTTTCGGAAAATCTTCCGAGTGTGTTGCTGTCTATATCCAGAACTCCGATAACGTCTCCCTTTTCATTGTGAAGGGGTACAACGATTTCAGATCTTGCATCGCTGTCGCAGGCAATGTATCCGGCAAATTTGCTGACATCGGGAACGATAAGTGTCTTATCTTCTCCTGCGGATACTCCGCATACGCCGCGGTTTATTGCGATGTGAGTGCAGGCAACCTTTCCCTGAAAGGGTCCAAGGATCAGCTCTTTGTCTTCACCTGAGCATGAGTCTGTAATATCGTTCATAAGATAAAAGCCAACCCAGCTAACGTCGGGTAGTTGCTGCCACAGACATGCGGCAATATTTGACAGATTGGTGATATACCAGTCTTTTTCTTCGATCATTGATTTTACATAGTTTGCAAGTGCCATAGTTTAGTCCTCCAGTCTCAATATGGTAACATATATATAGTTGTGTGTCAGTATAAGAGGATTCAACAATATGATACAAAAGCCGGATTTCAGGGATTTAAAAAAGCTGATAAATGCAGTAAATGATACAAATAATGCCATAAAGGGCATTTATTCCGACAAAGAGAGCCAGGAGGCTGTAATAAGCGGCTATTGCAATAAAGTGGTTGCTGAGCAGGCAAAGGAGTCTCTCAAGGACTATTCTGTTGACGAGCTCAAGAATGCCAGGGCGGGAATACGCGTTTCTGTACTTTCGGATGCCGGGTACAAGAGTTTGTACGATATAGCTACTGCAAAGGATGATGAGCTCAGAGCCCTGGACGGTATCGGAGAGAAGCAGATTGAGACCATAAGGTATATTATTACTGAGTTTGCAAACAGTCTGTCTTCCAAGTGCACGATCATTCTTGATACGGGAGAAGGTAGCAGAGATCTTGTTACCGCTCTTACAAGGTATATCTGCAGTGAACAGGTGAGATCAGAGGCTGAGGAAGCGGCAGCAAACCTTGATAATTTTGCTGTATATATGAATGGCGAGAAGATTATCAGAAATACCGCCAGGTGGATTTTTTCAGGCAAAGAGCTGAAGGAACATACTCTTGATGTGGTAGATGATATCTATGCTTTTTGCGACAGTCCGTTTTTTGAGAGGCTTTTGCATTTCCTTGATCTATACAGGGACGCCTCATCCGTGCCGGCTGACGAAGCATTAAACAGGTTTGGGCAGAACAGTGCTGATTACTATGCACTGCTGGAAAAGCTTGGGAAAAACAGAGGAAATAAACCCTTTATCTATGACAGTATTCCTGATCAGCTGGCAAGTGAGGTGGAGGCAACAGAGCCTGATCTTTCTGATTTTAAGGGTAATCTCAGGGCATATCAGACTTTTGGTGTGAAATATATTCTGCATCAGAAGAAGGTGCTTCTGGGTGATGAGATGGGGCTTGGGAAAACGATTCAGGCGATCGCCGCAATGTCTCATATAGATATATGTAGCCCGGGGCCATGCTATTTTCTGGTTGTGTGTCCCGCAAGCGTGATTATTAACTGGGCCAGGGAAATAAAGAAATTCAGTAAAATGGAGAGCTACGTCATTCACGGTCAGGGGCTTGAAGATTCTTTTAAGCTGTGGCAGGAGAAAGGCGGAGTAGCAGTAACAAACTACGAGTCCATGGGCAAGATTGTGGACAGGATAGATAATCATATGCACTTGGATATGCTGGTAATTGATGAAGCGCATTATATGAAAAATCCTGATGCGCAGAGAACCATGTATATCAGGAGACTTGATAATGAATCGGAGAGAATCCTTCTGATGACCGGAACTCCACTGGAGAACAGGGTGGAAGAGATGTGCAATCTGATTGATTTTGTCCGTCCGGATATGATTGACAGGATTCGTTCCTGTGCGCATTTATCCCATTTGCCGGAATTTAGGGAAATTCTTGCACCGCTATATTTAAGAAGAACAAGGAATCAGGTACTTACGGAGCTTCCTTCGATCGATGAGAGGCAGGAGTGGTGTGATATCAGTGAAGCCGACAGGACGGCTTATTTACAGGCTATATCCGAAAAAAGCTTCCCTCAGATGAGACGAATAGGCTTTTTACAGGAAAATCTGAAGACATCCTCCAAGGCAACCAGACTTTTGGAATTGTGTGACGAGGCGAAGAGCGAGGGAAGAAAGGTAGTCGTATATTCCTTTTTCAGGGAGACTTTATCCAAGGTCAGTGCACTTCTGGAAGATGATTGTATCGGGGTGATAAGCGGAGATACCGGAGTCGAGATGAGGCAGGAGATAATAGATGAATTTGCCGCATCAAAAAAGGCACATGTGCTTGTGTGTCAGGTTCAGTCTGGCGGAGTGGGCCTTAATATTCAGTCTGCAAGTATCGTTATTTTCTGTGAGCCACAGATAAAGCCTTCATTAACCTGGCAGGCACTGTCCAGAGTTTATAGGATGGGACAGACAAGAAATGTCCTTATTTATCACCTTCTGTGTCCCGATACGGTGGATGAAGCTATGGTCAGCCTTCTTGAGGAAAAGAAATTCCAGTTTGAGAGCTTTGCTGATGAATCGGCCGTTGCTCATTCCTATGATAACATCATGAATAAGGAATGGATCCAGTCTGTTATAGAAAAAGAGCGCAATAAATATCTGCCTATGGTGATAAACACAGATTAAGCCCGGATAATTATACCCTTTTGTATGATGTATCGGATACTATAGTCATCATCCATTAGGATTATGTTTGCGTATTTTCCGGGTGCTATGGAGCCGTAGTCGTGATCAATCCCGATTGATCTTGCAGGATTCTCAGTGGCGCTTTTTATGGCCTTTTCCAGCGGAATTTTCATTTTAATAACGGCTGTTTTCATACAATTAAACAGGTTTGTCGCTGAACCTGCTATGGTTGAAGGATCTGAGGAAAGAGTAGCGCGGTTACCTGTCACATTAACCTTCTGGCCGCCGAGCTGATAGGTTCCGTCAGGGAGACCTGTTGCTTCCATGCTATCCGAGATGAGAATGATTTTATCTTCGGAGAAGGAATTGTACACGAATCTGACCATTGCAGGGTGTATATGGATACCGTCTGCTATAAGCTCGACCTCTGCATTGTTTTCAAGAGCGGCGATTACAGGCCCCGGATTTCTGTGGTTTATTCCGTTCATGGCGTTGAACAGATGGGTTACATGTCCGGCACCCTTTCTAAATGCGGCAGTTGCGGTGTCGTAGTCGCACATGGTGTGAGCGATTGAGATATTTACGCTGTCAGAGAGCTTTTCTATAAATTCCATGCTGCCCTCAAGCTCCGGGGCAATATCTACAAGTTTAATCATATTTCCGCACAGTCCCTGAAGATTGTGGAACATTTCTATGTCAGGAAGAGATAAGTATTTGGGGTTCTGTGCACCTGATTTTTCTTTACTGATGAACGGGCCTTCCATATTTATACCAACGAGGTCTGCAATAGGAGCAGAGACCGATTTATTCTCATCTGCGAAGGCCTTTGCGGTAGTACAGATGCTGCTCAGTATTTCCTTGCTGTATGTCATTGTTGCGGGACATATGGCAAGGATACCGTTTTGCGCTTCGTACCTTGCAATTTCAGTAAGACCGTCCGGGTCTGCGTCGCAGAAATCATGTCCCATAGCACCATGAAAATGTATGTCAACAAGCCCCGGAATTGCAATAAGTCCAGAGGCATCAAGCTGCTCATCATCACAGGTAACTTCTGTTATCCGATCTCCTGATATGAATATGTCCTTATTTTCAAAAATGTGGTTTTCTGTGTAAACTCTTGCGCCGGTTATTTTCATGGTTTTTTCCTTTTAGTCGTTTATCTCCGATAGAGCAGCTTCGTCAGCAATTACTGTACAGTCAGGGTGGGACTGAAGGATTGATGCGGGAACCTCTTGTGTGATGCCTTCGTGGAGTGCTTTTTTTAGTATATGTGCTTTGTTTTCTCCGCTTACCAGCAGCAATATTTGTTTTGCCTGCATTATAGATTTAATACCAACTGTTATCGCTCCTCCTGGTTCGTTCTCTTCATTTTCAAAGAACCTTCTGTTGGATTTTATGGTGCTGTCTGCAAGGCGGACAATGTGAGTCGTGGAGGAAAAATCAGCACCGGGCTCGTTGAAACCAATGTGACCGTTGGTTCCAAGACCAAGGAGCTGCAGGTCGATTCCGCCACTGTTATAGCGGTCTATGAGCCGGCGATAGGCTCCAATAGGAGTGCTCCCTGTTGCAAGTCCAAGAACAGAGGCGGGATTGCGTGTAATCTGAGCGGATATTATATCTGCAGCAAGGTTGCTCATTTGTTCATAATCAGGAACTTTGAATACTTTCATTTTTGCCCCCTAATATGTGATCAGATTCTTATTTGTAAGGGAAAAAACAGTAATTCAGGATATATTTCTTATCTATATGTTATGATTAATTATAGATTTAAGTCAAATGCGGAAAATGCAGATAGTGACAGCGTTTCTCTACGTCAGAGCCTGAAAATGGGGAGGGTTTATTTTGAGTATTTCAAAGCTTAATGAACTGGGAGTTATGATTGATTGTTCCAGAAATGCAGTAGTAAATCTTTCTGCGCTCAAGGAGTTTATAAAAATCTGCTCTGAGTTTGGATATGATTATGTGGGGCTTATTCAACGAAAGTTGTGAATATCGGTATGGATGAGACCCATATGGTAGGTCTTGGCAGATATCTTGATATTCATGGCTATCAGAACAGGGTTGATATAATAATGTCTCATCTTGAAATGGTGGTGGGACTTTGTAAAAAATACGGGCTTAAACCACAGATGTGGAGTGATATGTTTTTCAGGCTTCTTACTTGTGGGGGATATGGTGCGAAAAACAGTGAGGATGCCCAAAAGCTTGTAGAAAGGTTCAGGAGCGAAATAAAGATTCCCGAGGGACTTGAGCTTGTTTACTGGGATTATTACAGCACTGATGAAAAGCATTTTGAAAACATCATTGAGCAGCACAAGGCGCTGACTTCAGATTAAAACAGAGATTGCAGGATATAGAGAAATATCTTGATGATTATCTAAAAGGTAAGTTAACAGGCATTGATGAACTGGAAACAAAATCAATGCCTGTTGGTTATGCTCTTCACGGAGCATCTAAGGATGCTCCGGAATATAACAGATATGAGAAGTTTGTAACCACGTCCAGGCTGTCCTGGTAAAAATCATATTCAGGCGCTTTAGCACACTTTATATTCATGCTTTACGTCAAATTTTTTCTCAAGTGCATTCATCATGATATTCATGGCAAGATTTGCTTTTTTGTCCATATCATGATGAATGACTGCGGGATTAGAGGTGTTATCTGCGTTATCAAGGGTAGAGACAACTAATATCTCTGATAATGGCAGATGCTGTCTTACTTCCATTCCCAAAAAGGTGCCGAGTACCAGTACCTTTTTGTTTTCCAGCTTCTTAAAGTCCTTATCGGACATTTCTGAGTAAATAAGAGTCATATTCTTTGGCATGGCTGAGGATATGTATTCAAGATACCCTTCGTTGTAGTAATTATCTGTGATCAGGTAGAAATCTCTGCCGAGCTTTTCCCGGGCTTTTCCAATTATTGTCTCTATATCTGTGTGAATCTGGTAAAAGAGGAAATCGTTTATCATCATGTCCAGACACAGTATCGGAATGAAGTAATTTCCTGACATCATCTTAAAATCGTGTTCACTTAAATCTATGGCAATAATTCCGTCAAGTCCGCTGACGGGTTCGTAGGAGTCAAGTGAGGGCTCGATTGGAAGCAGCATAAAATTGTATTTCATTCTGGCAAAACGCTCCGCAAGAAGACTGATAAGCTGCATGATTTCAGCATTTCTTGATGCGGTTTTCGAGTCAAGACTGTAAACAACACCTATGGAATAGACTGCTTTTGCCTCTGATCCGGATTTGTATTTCTCAGGGATGCTGTAATTAAGCAGGTTGGCAACCTGAAGAACCTTTTTTCTGGTGGCATCACTGATCTTAGCTCCCTTTTTATCATTAAGTACATAGGAAACTGTTGCAACAGAAACGCCTGCCTTTTTGGCAATGTCCCTTACGGTTGCTTTTTTTTCTTCACTCATAAGATTATCTTCCTTCTGGTTAAGTTAACATGTTAACCCAATAATAGCAGAAACATTTGTTGTTGACAAGTGACTATCGACGTGTTATTACTAATTTAACAATTAACTTAACAAGGTTAACAAACGTGTGGGAGGATATAAAATGAGAGCAAAGAGGGTTATGAACAAGGCTATATCAATAGCAGCTACAGCTATGATCGCTACAACTGTTTTAACAGGATGCGGAAGCGCAGCAGCTGCACCTGAAGCAGAGAGTATTACTGTTACGTTTATGAATCAGGATGAAACACTGGGAACAGTAAGTGCCACAGCAGGAGAGCTGCTTGATGCATCCTCATATGAGAGCTTTGAAAGCATTGAGGAGGGCGAGTTTAACGGCTGGTATGAGACACCTACTTATCTGGAGTCAAGCAAAAAGGATTTATCCAAGGATATTTTTTCTAAGGACACCACTCTTTACGGTGATTTCAGAGCAAATGAGGTTGCCGAGGATACAAGGCTCTGGTATGTGGCAGGAACTTCTACAAAAGGATCTCTTGCAATAAACAACTGGGCTGCTGCAATAAGCGATGATGAAAAGGCACAGTTCCAGCTTACAAGTACAGGTAATCCCAATGAGTTTTCACTGACAATTGATCTATATGAGGGAGATCAGTTCCAGGTTATACATGACTGGGCCTGGGATGGACAGAAGGGATTTGGCAAGTTCACCGGTCTTGACCCCGAGCAGATGGAGAATGCAGGCGGCCTTGGCGGAACAGATGATACATCAAATGTTCAGGTCCTTCAGGATGGAAACTATACAATCACATTGACAACAAATCCTGATAATGAGGCGCAGGATACCCTTACAGTAGTAAGAAATTCTGATCCGGTATCAGAACCAGCAGAATAAGGAGTCAAAATGAATCAGCACGCACTACAGCATATACCGGACTCTTCATATTGCTTTCCTGTGTCAAAAAGCAGAATGATCATAAGACTTAGAACAGCGCGTAATGATGCGGTGAAAATCTGGATTGTATACGAGAGCAAGTACAAGATTGGAGAATCCCAGAAAAAGAAGCTTATGACAAAGGAGCTTACGGGTTCGCTTTTTGACTACTATTCTGTGACACTGGATCTTACAGATACCAGACTTGCATATGTTTTCTATATTTTCGATGGGAAGAATTATTATTATTTTTCTGAGGACGGATTGACAGAAAGCTATGATTTTTCCAAGGGCTACTACAATTTCTTTCAATATCCGTACATCAATGAGGCGGATGTGCTATGCAGAGTTGACTGGTTAAAGGATGCTTGCTTTTATCAGATCTTCATCGACAGATTTGCCATAGGTGATAAGGAAAAAAATACAGATTATATCACCATGAAATGGGGAGAGATTCCGGGGAGCAAAAGCTTTGCAGGCGGTGACTTAAAGGGAATTATTTCAAAGCTGGACTATATTAAGGAGCTTGGCTGCAATGCTTTGTATCTGACACCGATTTTCAAGGCTCCATCTAATCATAAGTATGATATTGTGGATTATTTTGAGGTGGATGAGCATTTTGGAAATAAAGAGGACCTTAGGAATTTGATAACGGGGCTTCATGAGAGAGGTATGAGGATTGTTCTGGATGCTGTATTTAACCATACGAGCGAACATAACGAGAAATTTGAGGATGTGGTGAAAAACGGAGCAAAATCCCCTTATTATGAATGGTTTGTGATTGATGGTGAGTTTCCGACCAAGGAGCCTCTCAATTATGAGGTATTTGCAGGGTGTAAATATATGCCGAAGTGGAATACCTCAAATGAGAAGGTTCAGGAGTATCTGATCTCGATAGCTCTCTATTATATTAAAGAGTTCGATATCGATGGCTGGCGTCTTGATGTTTCGGATGAGATAAGCCACAGTTTCTGGAGAAGGTTCAGAAAAGCCGTTAAGTCAGCTAAAAAAGACGCAGTAATCATCGGAGAAAACTGGCATGATGCCTCAAATTACTTAAGAGGCGATCAGTATGACAGTATCATGAATTATGCTTTTACCAAGGCTGCCCTTGACTATTTTGCATATAATAAGATGGATGCGACAAAAACTGCAGAAAAGCTGAATGATATCCTTGCAAGAAACACGGATACGGTTAATGATATGATGATGAACCTGTTGGACAGCCACGATACAGACAGGTTTTTCAGCGAAGTATCTGAGAACAGGGAGAAACTTAAAGCGGCGTTGTGTCTGCTGTATATGTTCCCCGGAGCACCTTCTGTTTTCTATGGAACAGAGTGCTATACACCGGGCGGCTATGACCCTGACTGCAGGAGATGCATGGACTGGAAGGCTGCCGGAGAGGATCTCGATGTGAAAAAGCTATTGAGGAAGCTTTCTGATGTCCGGAAAAAATGCGCTTTTGAATACAGCGGCACAAGGATAGAAGTATCAGAAGACGGCAGAATCCTTGTTGTAAAGAGAGCGGGGAATGGCGCAGATGCCATGCTTTTGATAAATCAGACAGACAAACCCGGAAAATATGGGGATAAAGAAGTAAAGCCGATGGAATACAGGCTGTTTGCAGATGGAGGCGAGATATGATAAATGGTGGAAAAAAGGCGATTTCTCTTATGCTGGCAATGACTATGCTGAGCACAGTATCAGCATGCGGTAAGTCCGGAGCGGCAAAGGGCGCTTCTTCAGCTGAAGATGGAGAGATCACACTGAGAATTCTGGAAAACGATACGGCTAAAGAGAAGGGTTATCTGGATGAGCTTCTGACAGCTTTTAATGAAGAATATAAGGATAAAGGAATTCAGGCAGTTGATGCAAATATGGAGGAGTACAGTAATCTGGCTGAAAATGGCCCTTATGGCTATGGACCAGATGTTATTTATCAGGCCAATGACAAGCTTATGGCCTATGCAGAGGACAAGCACATTCTTGCGTTAAACAGGGAGGATTTTGAGTGTGCTGACAAGATTCCCGATGAGGCGTGGAATGCATTTACACTTAGTGTCGATGGAAAGCAGTATACCTGCGGAATCCCGATAAATGTTCAGGAGCCTATGCTTTTTTACAGAAAGGATATGTTGCCTGAAGGCTGGGAGAGCAATTGGGATGGCGATGGTAATGGAATTCCGGATTTCCTTGAGGACTGGAGCTCGCTGTATAAGTATTCCGAAGAAGTGGTAAATACTTCAAATGGCGAAAAATACGGTCTGGTTGCGCCTTGTAATGATCTGTATATGATGGCTGAATTCTTCTTTTCTTATGGTGGATATATTTTTGGAAAGACTGAGGATGGAGCTGTCAATTCCGAGGATATTGGTTTTGCTAAAAAAGATGCAGCAAAGGGAATGATGGCTCTGAAGCAGTTTTCAGGAATCATGAGTGAGGAATGCCTTGATGATTCCATAAAGCAGAGCAGATATTCCAAGGTGGCAGATGGTACATATTTTTGTTCTATATCAACACCTGATACATACGTGTTATTCCACGACAGACTCAAGGAAGTATATCAAAACGAGGGGCTTAGTGAGAGCGAAGCCGATGAGAAGGCAAGTGAAAACCTTGGAATGGTTGAACTTCCTGCAAAGCTTCCCTCTTCAGGTGATCTTACAAGCGGAGAAAAGGATATCGACACGATAGTTATGGGCGGTGTAAATGGTTATGGAATCAGTGCATACACCGAGCACAGAGAGGCCTGCATCGAGTTTGTTAACTTTGCAAGCAGCTACGACATGGTCAAAAAGAGAGCGGATATTCTTGGAATAGCACCTACAAGATCAGATGCTGCATCAGACCTTGGCGGGGTTACATCCATGATATTTGACAGTTTAAATGCGGGTCATATTTATCTTATGCCTTCTGTAAAGGCGGTTGATCAGATATGGGATCCCGTCGGCACGCTTCTTAGTGATGTGGCTAAGGATGCCTTCAGGGAAAAGAAGAATGAAACCGTTAAGTATGCGGATGAAAGCCAGATGCAGGAAGCGCTTGAAGGTACTTCAAAGAGCATCTATGATGCAATTTACACTTTGTCTAATTAAGGAGCTTATGTAATGAAATCTAGCAGTTTTAAAACCAGATGCTCCTACGTAATCATGGGTCTTGGTCAGTTCCTTTATGGACAAAGGATCAAGGGCCTTATGTATATGGGAATCTTAGCTCTGTACCTGTGGTATCTGATTACCGCAGGTATCGGGGATATGAGGGGCTTTTTCACGCTGGGTGAGGTAGAGGCCGATCCGTGGCTTGGAACTGCCGGGGATGACTCGGTAATAATGATGCTCAGGGGAATCCTTTCTTTCCTTATACTTGCAGCGGTGATAATTTTTTATCTGGCTAATGTTAAAGATATAAAAGTCACGGAGCGCCTGGTAGGAGACGGGAAGCCATTACCTTCTTTTTACAGGTCGCTGCTTTCCTTCGTGGATAAAAAGTTTTATGTTGTTGCGCTGTTTTTCCCGGTGATAGGAGTTCTTATTTTCAATGTTCTTCCTATTATCTTTATGATCCTTATAGCGTTTACGAACTATGGAGGCAATATTGTTCCGCCAAAGCTTATCGATTGGACCGGGGTTGATAATTTTATCCAGATTTTTTCTTTGTCAGGCATTAAGGGTACATTCTTTAAAATTCTGGGATGGAATATTGTCTGGGCAGTGAGCGCAACGCTCATAAACTACTTTGGAGGGCTGTTTCTGGCTCTGCTGCTGAACAAAAGGTGTGTAAAGGGTAAGGCCTTGTGGAGAGCATTTCCTATTATCGCATATGCTGTTCCGGGTTTTATAACGCTTTTAGGCTTTAAATTCATGTTTTCCTACGGCGGCCCCATAAACTATTACCTTAAGGCAATGGGTGAGAGCAGTATCGGTTTTCTTGACATTGATGCGGGCTGGAAGGCGAGGATCATCGGACTTTTGGTCAATGCATGGATATCAATTCCGACATCTATGCTTCTGGCAACGGGAATTCTTTCGAATATGAATAATGAGCTGTACGAGGCTGCGGCACTTGACGGTGCAGGCAGGTGGAAACAGTTTACCAGACTTACGCTTCCCTTTGTGGTATTCTCTACTACGCCTACACTTATTACCAGTTTTGTAGGGAACTTCAACAATTTCGGCGTGTTCTACTTCTTAAGAGGCGGATTGTATCTGGATGACTATTTCCTTGCCAGTGACACGGATCTGCTTATCAACTGGCTGTACAACCTGTCTATAGATAATAACTATTATGGAATAGGAGCGGCTGTGAGTCTTATTATTTTCATAATTACTTCGGCTATATCGCTTACAGCGTATGTCAATTCATCAGCCTTTAAGAAGGAGGACACTTTCAGATGAAAAAAGAGAAAACCTCTGAGGTAATCCTCACTTATTTGATCCTGATTTTAGTTTCGTTTGTGTTTTTCTTTCCGGTTTTATGGCTGATACTGGCATCCTTTTCATCCTCGGGATCCATATATGATTTTGAGGGCTTTTTCCCGAAGGGGTACAGTACGGCGACTTATGTTAAGCTGTTTACAGACACGCAGATGTATGACTATCCGAGCTGGCTTAGAAATACACTGTTTGTCTCAGGTTTTTCCAGCGTTATCTCTACTGTTCTTGTAATACTGACTGCCTACACCATGAGCAGATTCAGGTTCAGAATGAGAAAACCGCTTATGAAAACCACTTTGATACTCAGTATGTTCCCCAGTTTTATGGGAATGACTGCGGTTTATCTTATAATGATCAATTTCAACATGATCAATAACCTGTGGAGCCTGATTCTTATATACTCAGCAGGTGCTCCTATGGGATATCTGGTTCAAAAGGGATATTTTGACACAATAAGTAACTCGATTTATGAAGCGGCAAGAATAGATGGGGCTACAAATCCTGAGATTTTCCGGAAGGTCACAATGCCACTGTCTAAGCCAATACTTGTATATACAGCACTGACTTCCTTTGCATGGCCATGGAGTGACTTTATTCTTCCAAACATGCTGCTTAAAAACAGAGATTTATGGACTGTGGCCGTGGGCCTTACACATTTGGGTGAGACCGAGTTTTCCAGGTTTGCGGCAGGAGCTATATTCATTGCGGTTCCCATAGTTATTCTCTATTTCTCGCTTTCCAGATTTCTTGTAGCGGGAGTTTCGGACGGAGCAGTTAAGCAGTAATACGGAAATGCTATTATTTATTTGTGACCTTCCGAAGAGGGGAGACTTATGAGAAACAGATCGTTTGAAAAAGAGGTAATGAAGATTGCAATTCCGGTTGCTCTGCAATCTATGCTCCAGTCGTCCTTTTCCATGGTTGATCAGATCATGGTGGGACAGCTTGGGGAAAAGAGTATCGCGGGAATTGAAATAGCAGGGAAGCCTTCCTTTATCTATTCCTTTGTGCTGGGCGCAATCGCAGCTATTGCGGGCATTATGGTGTCCCAGTATATAGGAAAAGGGGAAAGAAGGCAGGAAGAGAAGAGTATTTGCATTAACTCGCTTATCACAGTGATAGTAGGATTGATCTTTTTTGCATTGGCGAGTGGCTCCTCTTCTGCGTTTATGCGTGTTTTTACCGGGGATGAGGGTGTTATCGTCGAGGGTGAGAGGTATTTGAGACTTATTGGCTGGACCTTTATTCCCATGGGTATAACCACTATTTTGGCAGTGCCCATAAGGTGCCGCGGTAAATCCTCATGGCCCTTGTATGTGGGCTTTTTATCAGCGGTTGTAAACACCGGGTTGAATTATGTTCTTATATTTGGGCATTTTGGATTTACGGCTCTGGGGATAAAGGGTGCAGCCATTGCCAGTGTTGTTTCACAGATGCTGAGTGTAATAATAACGGGTGTAATGTTCTTTCGCCTGTACGGAAAAATCGGGTTTTCAGTCAGCCTCGGAAGGGATGGTTATATTCAGTATTTTAAGATGCTGATTCCGGTTGTGCTGAATGAGTTTTTATGGACGATCGGACAGAGCATCAATACCTTCGTCTATGGTCATATGGGAACCTCTGAGCTTGCTGCAATGTCGCTTACAGGGCCTGTGCAGGGGCTTATGATAGGTGCTCTCAGTGGTATAGCTCAGGCTGCGGGTATTCTGATCGGTAAAAGGCTGGGTGAAGGAGACTACGACAAGGCATATAAGGAATCAATCTGGATGTGTATTTATGGCTTTGTGGGTTCGATTTGCCTGTCGGTACTTCTGGTATTTCTCAGATTTCCATATGTGCGCAGTTATCAGGTTGAAACGGCAGTGCATAGCATAGGCGCGATGCTTCTTTTGGCATTTGCCATTCTTACTCCAATAAAGGTTCTTAATATGATCCTTGGCGGTGGTATCATCAGAAGTGGAGGAAGAACAAAGTACATTATGATGATAGATATGCTGGGAACATGGCTTATCGGAGTGCCGCTTGCGCTATACACAGGGCTTGTTTTAAAGCTTCCTATCGTGTGGGTATATTTTATTCTTTCGCAGGAAGAGCTTGTAAGACTGATAATATCTGTGTTTATGTTCAAGAGTAAGAAGTGGATGAATACAATAGAATAAACTACAACAAAGGCGCTGCCTGATGGCAGCGCCTGTTTTATGATGCCTTACTTACTTCGCCGGGAAAAAGGTTTGCCTTGAAGAGTGCCGGACGAAGTGCATTGTAAAGGATAACTGCAAGCACTGAATTGATAACAGCGTTTATGATGGTTGCGTAGGTTGTTACTGCAACCAGTGCGCCGATAGCTGCCTGAGCCTTTTCAGCGTTTGGTGTAAGGACTGTGTACCAGAAATATTTGAGCGCAGGCTCGAATACGCAGTTGACACCAAGGCCTGCAATAGCTGCTATAACGGACCATTTCATGATGTAGGTCTTCTGATGATCATCAGAAATCTTGGCGATCTTGTGAGCAACAAGTCCTACCACAAGTCCGATTACGAGCTTGCAGATAAAGGTTCTGGGAGCGGAAGCACCATAGCCGGAGATAATGTCTGCGATTGACAGACCTACAGCTCCGGCAAGTCCACCATAGATGCCTCCTAATAATAATGCGCCGAGTACTACAAATGCATTGCCCAGATGTACCTTGGTACCTGAAGCGTTAATAGCCGGGAAAACAGCATAGCCTACATAGCAAAGAGCTGCCATAAGACCTGCGTAAGTAATCTTTTTAACGTTTTCGTTTTTCATGTCATCCTCCTTGGATCAGTCTGCATGAGTAATTAAATATGGTGCAGTACTTATCTTGTTTGTGTCTTTCGACTTTACATAATATAGCACCAGACTGGTACTATTAAAAATATCAAAAATGAAATATTTTATATAACCAAATACCATAAATGATTCATATTGTAAAGTTTATGAGGGTTAAGTAAAATAACTTGAGAGCAATTTTATGGGCTCTGAAGGCTTTATTTATTGAAGCAAAACTTTGTTGGAGAGTAAGATGAATTCATTAATTATAAAAATCAAGCGTGTAATAGTTGCGCCGGAGCGATTCATTCCTGCAAGTTTTTTTCTGACGATACTTCTGGGAACGATACTTCTGATGCTTCCTTTTTCCAGTGCCACCGGGAAAAGCGTAGGAATTCTGACCGCGCTGTTTACAGCGACGACATCGGTATGTGTTACGGGACTTGTGGTTGCTGATACTTATTCCTGCTGGAGTACGTTCGGACAGCTTGTGATCATGGTCCTTATCCAGATAGGCGGTCTGGGAGTGGTTGCTGTGGGCTCCATGTTTCTTCTGGTTAGCAGAAAAAAATTCAGCCTTGCAGACAGAAAGCTTTTAAGTGATTCCCTTAATGTTGATAAGAACCGGGGGCTACTGGCTTTTCTTGTTCGTATATTTAAAGGAACATTTATAGTTGAGGGTGTAGGTGCATTATTGTTTGCGTTTATGTTTGTGCCGAAATATGGCTTTTTCAAAGGCGTATGGGCTTCTTTGTTTCAGGCTGTTTCTGCGTTTTGTAATGCAGGAATGGACATACTTGGCCCCAGTAGTATGATTGAGTTCAGAGATTCGGGTTTTATTATGGGGCTTACGATGCTTCTGATCATATTGGGAGGAATCGGATTCGTTGTCTGGTTTGACCTTATCGAAGGTGTTAAAAAGGGAATAAAATACAGGATGCATCCACTTACTGCCGTTCAACATTTGCCGGAGCATACCAAGCTGGTGCTTATGGTTACATTCCTCCTGCTTACAGTTGGAACTGTGGGTATATTTGCAGCAGAATACAACAATCCGGGTACTATAGGAAATATGAGCCTTGGTGATAAGCTGCTCAACAGTCTGTTTCAATCAGTTACGTTCAGAACAGCGGGCTTTGCTTCGATTCCACAGGAAGAAATGACAGAAATATCATGTGTTATCGGATATATTCTGATGTTTATTGGTGGCTCTCCTGTGGGTACAGCCGGAGGTGTTAAGACAGTTACAGCATTTCTTGTAGTTATGAATGCATATTCTTATATAGTGGGAAATAATGAAACGGTTATTTTCCATAGAAGTGTAACGAGAGAAATGATGCGAAAAGCTGCAGCAGTTGTGACGGTCAGTGCAGGCGTTGTATTTTTGATGATATTGCTTTTAATGGCAGGTGAGAATATAGACTTAACAGATGCCTGCTTTGAGATAATAAGTGCATTGGGAACAGTCGGACTTACAAGAGGAATTACTCCTAATCTTGGGACTTTCGGAAGGCTTGTGGTCATTGTATCCATGTACCTTGGAAGAATAGGACCTATTTCCATGGCGATATTCTTCTCAAAGAATTCCGGACTTAAAAATATTATCAGCCATTCAGAAGGCACGTTTTACGTTGGTTAGGAGGTAGTTTATGAAAAAATCGGTTGCAGTACTTGGACTTGGAAAATATGGCAGAAGCCTTGCTGAAAACCTTTATCTCATGGGAGCGGATGTACTTGCAGTAGATAAGGATGATAAGGTAGTCAGCGATTTTTCCGGTAAATGTACCTCAGTTGTGAAGGCAAATCTGGAAAACGAGGATGAAGTTTCAGCTCTTGGACTTAAAAATATGGATATTGTCGTGTCTTCTACAGGCAGAAATCTTGCAGCTGCGATAATGACTGTAGCTGTTGCCAAAGAGCAGGGCGTTCCGCTTATTGTTGCCAAGACTTCATCAGACAGAATGGCATCGATTCTGCTTAAAATAGGCGTTGATAAGATCATTGATCCTGAAGGTGAAGGCGGAATGCGTTCAGCCCGAATCCTGCTTTCAGCATCATTTAAGGATTTTCTCGAGATTGATGACAACATGTACGTGGTTGAAATGGAAGCCAAGGAGGAATGGATAGGCAAGAACCTGATCGAGCTTGGACTTCGTAAAAAATACAGGATGAACGTTATTGCCATCAAGGAAGAAGGAAAACAGTGGTGTTTCGGTAATCCGGAAGCTCCTATCAAAAAGAATGAAACACTTCTTATTGCAATGGAAAAGAAGGATATGAGAAAGTGGAAGTAATACATAAGTAAAGTATCCCAAGGAGGCCGTAAAATGTATGATTTTAATACCTGTCCCGACAGACGAAATGCCGGCTCATATAAGTATCAGGATATGATTATGCGTAACCCTGCTGTTCCGGAGGGGATTATTCCGTTGTCAGTGGCTGATATGGAGTTTAAAAACGCGCCCGAAATAGCAGAAGGTTTATCAGAATATCTTAAAAACACAGTACTTGGCTACACAGCTCCATCAGAAGGTTTTCTTGATGGAATAGCTGACTGGCTTTACCGCAGACACTCATACAAAATTGATAAGAAATGGGTATCTGTTTCAGACGGAGTTGTGCCTGCAATTGGTGATCTGATAAGATCTACTACTAAGGAGGGAGATGGGATTATCATCCTTTCGCCTGTTTATTATCCTTTTAAAAAGTCGATAGTCAGGAACAAAAGGGTTGTTGTGGAGATAGACCTGATAAATGATGGAAAAAACTACACAATAGATTTTGATGCCTTTGAAAAAGCAGCCGCAGATGAGAATAATAAGCTGATAATTTTCTGTAACCCGCACAATCCGGTTGGAAGAGTGTGGACCAGGGAAGAACTTAAGCGGGTCTATGATATATGCGTCTCTAACGGCATATTTATTATTGATGATGAGATCCATAATGATCTTATAATGCCGGGATATCAGCATACAGTTATGGCTTGTGTTGATAAGGATGCCGGAAAACATATGGCTGTTTGTATTGCGCCAAGTAAGAGCTTCAATCTTGCGGGATTGCAGACTTCAGCGGTAATAATTGAGGATCAGGAGATAAAAAGAGCTTTTGAGCGTTCAAGAGGCCTGGGATACAGAGGTGTTGTAAACATGCTCGGCATGGAAGCCTGCAGGATTGCATATACAAGGTGCGAAAAATGGCTTGATGAGTGTATTGAGGTCATTCATGGTAATGCCGAGTACCTTAAGAATTTTATGAATGAGAATTTCCCGGAAGTAGTTGTTTATCCGCTTGAGGGAACGTATCTTATATGGTGTGATTTTAATGCCTGGGGTATGGATAATAAGGCTCTGGAAGAATTCATGACAAAAGAAGCTTTATTATTTACTGATGAAGGATATCTTTTCGGAGAGAGCGGAAACGGTTTTGAAAGATTTAATCTGGCATGTCCGAGATATGTTATCGAGGATGCTCTTAACAGGCTTCGGGAAGCGAGGAGTAAGAAGCAATGAAAAAAGTAGTGCTTTGCATACTGGGTGTTATTTTTTGGATTATTACAGCAATCCCTGCACTATGGCTTTTGGGTGTTTGCCTGAAGGCAGCAATTGAAGGAATATATCCGATACGGAATATACGGATCAGTTAACCAGTAAAACAAAATGATTCTTTCTGACCCTGATGATTCCGTCTTTGCGCATTTTTCCAAGTTCTTTTGAAAGAGCACTGCGCTCCACGCCAAGATAGTCCGCCAATTGCTGGCGGTCGAATGGAATGTCGAATTCATTGGAGTGTTTCTTTATAGAGGCGGCATTGAGATACGACATAACTCTGCTGCGTATGGTTTTTGGAGCCGTGTGGAAGCTTCTGCCTGAAAGTGACAGACTTCTGTGGGATAGAATTACCAGCAGGTTGGACATGAGTTTTACAGCCCAGGAGTCAGAAATTTTTTGGAAAATCTTTACACTGCCGATCCTTAAAAAGAGGATTTGGCAGTTTTCTTTTGCCACGGCATCAACAAGCAATGGCTCATTGTCTAAAAGCGCATATGTCTCCGCGAAAAGATGCCCCTTGCCGATATTGTTCAGGACGGTGTGGTTTCCCCAGGCATCATTGTTTTCTATGGTAACACTGCCATCAAGCACCAGTGCCATGGAATCGGTGTAATCTCCTGAATAATAGATATATTCTCCTTTTTCGAAGGCCTTTTCTCCGGCCTTTAAGGCTTTAAGTGCGGTATTTAATTCATTTTCTGTCATTCCCTTAAACAGGGGAGTTGAGAGGAGTAATTCTTTTTTCAAAACATATTCTCCATTTTTATTAAAAATGTGGTTATAACCACATACACTATATTCACATAATATTACAATACAGACATAACAAGCAAGGAAAAAGAAAGGCGGAGTTGACGTGAAGAGACAGATAATCCATATAGATGAGGAAAAATGTAATGGATGCGGCTTATGTGCAAGTGCATGCCATGAGGGAGCAATAGAAATCATTGATGGCAAAGCAAAGCTTGTCAGGGAGAATTTCTGTGATGGTTTCGGAGACTGCCTTCCGGGATGTCCTACCGGGGCAATAACTTTTGAAAACAGGGAAGCTCCTGCATATGATGAGGCTGCTGTAAAGGCGGCGAAAGAGGCTAAGGAAGCTAAAAATCATGATTGTGACAATAATGGAATGGGTCATCCGGCAGGACACACATGTCCCGGGTCACAGTTTAAGATGTTCAGTCAGCCTGCAGGAAGCAGCGCGGCAAACGGCCCTGCGGCCATGATGAGTAGACCGGTATCAAGGCTTTTGCAGTGGCCCTGTCAGATAAAGCTTCTTCCTTCAGTGGGAGATTTTTACAACGGAGCAAAGCTTCTGATCGCAGCGGACTGTACGGCATACGCTTATGCGAACATGCATGAGGATTTCATGAAGGGAAGGATAACAATTATCGGTTGTCCCAAGCTTGATGATGTTGATTACACTGAAAAATTGACAGAAATTATCAGTAGCAATGACATACGGGATGTTACAATAGTGAGGATGGAGGTTCCCTGCTGTGGAGGTTTGCAGCGGGCAGCTGAAAACGCACTTAAAAATAGTGGTAAATTCATTCCCTGGAGGGTTGTAACAATTTCCAGAGACGGTAACGTAATAGAATAAAGGAGGCAAAGAATATGGCAGTACTTAATGGAAGAAAAGTAGCGGTTGTAGGATGTGGATTTGTTGGCGCAGCGTCTGCATTTGCTCTTATGGAGAGCGGATTGTTTTCAGAGATGGTGCTTATCGATGCAAATAAAGAGAAGGCCGAAGGCGAAGCTCTTGATATCAGTCATGGTCTGCCTTTTTCCAAGCCTATGCAGATATATGCAGGGGATTACAAGGATATTTCCGATGCAGCGGTAATAGTTGTTACAGCAGGTGCCGGTCAGAAGCCCGGCGAGACAAGACTCGATCTTGTAAAAAAGAATGTCGGAATCTTTAAATCAATCATTCCCCAGATTGCAGAGGTCAACAAGGAAGCAATTATGCTGATAGTTGCAAATCCTGTGGATATTCTTACTTATGCAGCGTGGAAGCTTTCCGGATATCCTGAGAACAGAGTATTTGGATCAGGAACAACTCTTGATACAGCGAGACTTAAATACATCTTAGGTCAGCATCTCGGAGTGGACAGCCGTTCTGTTCATGCTTTCATCATAGGAGAGCATGGAGACAGTGAGATCGCGGCATGGAGCAGCGCAAATGTTTCAGGAATTCCGCTCAATGATTTCTGTGAGATGAGAGGACACTTTAATCATGATGAATCAATGCGTTCGATAGCGGAAGGCGTTAAAAACAGCGCTTATGATATCATAGAGAAAAAGGGTGCTACCTATTATGGAATCGCAATGTCTGTCAGAAGAATCTGTGAAGCTATCGTAAGGGATGAAAAGACAATCCTTCCCATATCAGGCATTCAGCATGATAATCACGGCATTTCGGATGTTGCTCTCAGCATGCCGGCTATCGTTGGCAAGAATGGTGCTGAAGGGACAGTTCCGATAAGCCTTAGTGAAGACGAAGAGAGAGCACTTAAAGCTTCAGCAGATACACTTAAGAAAGTTATTGATGACGCGGAGATCTGATAAGATCCGGATCCCGGTAAGCAGATAATAAACGTTCCTTCCCCTTTTTGAGCAAGTAATCGGACAAAATAAGCAATAATGGATTAGAGACAATATCTCATATATGAAATAATTATTTCTATAGGAGGTAGTTCATATGAAATATGTTTATGAGATGCCGGCAGAAATGCTGCAGGAAACTGACAGAAAGGGGAGAGTAGAGCGTCTGGAATATGACAGCTTTACGTATGATAAGAACGATAACAGGCCAATCCACAAAGGAGCATGGGTATATCTGCCATATGGATATAATGAGTCAGAAAAATACAATGTCTTATATCTGCTTCACGGCGGCGGTTTTACCGAAGAATGGTGGCTTAAAATGTTTCCGGATACAGTTACAATTCTGGACAACATGAATGAGAAAAAGTTGTGCGAGCCTTGCATAATAGTGACTCCGACCTTCTATTACGGTGATGAGGATAAACACACTCAGGATGAAAGTCGTTGTGAAAACTTTAAAAATGAACTTAGAAAAGATCTGATACCTGCTGTGGAGAGCAAATATTCCACTTACGCAGAGAAGGATGTTTCTGAGGAAAACCTCATAAAAACCCGCGAACACAGAGCTTTTGCGGGATTATCACTTGGTTCAATGACAACCTACAGAGCTGCATTTTATAACAACTATGATCTGTTTTCCTGGTATGGTCCTTTTTCCGGATGCTGTGGACCTTTTGGCGATCATGATAAGGAAGTCAGCAGAATATGTGAAACGCTGGAAAATGGATATGGAAAAGGCCTTGAACTTGACTATATGTTCTGCTGTAACGGAGATAAAGATATAGCTTTTGAGGAACATAAAGATATCATGGGCAGAGCACTTCAGCAGAGCAGATATCTTGAACAGGGAAAGAACTATGACTTTTTCATAATTCCGGGTGGTGTACACGATATGAAAGCATGGCAGCTTCATCTTTACCATGCGCTTCAGATTTT
The DNA here is from genome assembly GCA_947168335.1 of uncultured Butyrivibrio sp. Taxonomy (GTDB): domain Bacteria; phylum Bacillota; class Clostridia; order Lachnospirales; family Lachnospiraceae; genus Butyrivibrio. The sequence goes on from CAMVLM010000027.1 coordinate 27,234, forward strand.
TTTCAAAAAATAAATATGAATAGAAATCAGGAGGTCCAAAGCAGGTAATTGCTTTGGACCTCTTTGACTTTGTAAAAAAATTTGTGATATAATTCGGTCTCGTGACAAAAAACAGAAAGAAGGCAATGATTTGACTAAGACAGAATTTGAAAATCTTCTTATCGAGGAAGGTTATGTATGTGAGGTTGGTGCTCAGTACCCCTCAGTTATAGTTTTTGACAGTAAGGATGTCAGTACAATATCCAAAAAGGTACGTTCTTTATGCAAAAAATGCGGATATGAGTCATCCTTTGCAGTTCGTACTTTCAGAGAGGGAATAAAAACTCATTCCAAGAATGCCGCAGCAGATAACAGTGTTGCCGAGGTAATTGACATTGAAAGCAAAGAACAGAACAAAGAAGTATCCGCTGCAACGGCATAAGTAAGCGATATTTTGAAAAGTAAATGCACAGGGAATGCTGAATGTTTAAAACGGACAGCTTTCCCGGGCAATGTATTCTGAAGAGAATTCCCTTTTGTCAGGGAATACATTCTGATCAGTTATCGCTCTTGATATTCTGGTCAGGCAGGCATCTGCCATTGCTTCCATTGGCAGACTTATCACGGAAAGGGATGGAATGGAGTATTCTTCATATTCGCGGGACCCGTTTCCGATACTTATAAGCTCTATCTGACCGGGGATATTTATTCCGTTATCATGAAAAGCCTTGATTGCGCCAAAGGCTATGTTGTCTGATGTACACAGAACGCAGTCGGGCAGGGGCTTGTTCAGGATCATTTCTTTGACACTTTTGTATCCACCTGATAAGGAGTCATCCGTAACAATTCGTGTTATATCTGAAATTCCATGTTCTGAGAGTTCATATCTGAAAATATTCTCTCTTATATTCATTCCATTAAAATTTGCAGGTGATGTTAATATCGCAGGCCTCTTTTTTCCGTGCCTTAAAAATACTTCTGCGGGAAGACGGCCGATCTCTTTATCATCCATGTTTACTGTAGGATATTTTGACGAGTAGCGATTATAAAGAACAATAGGAACAGAAAGATCATTTTCTTCCAAAAATGCCATATCTTTTTCTGAAGCATTACAGATTATGATACCATTAGTTCCCAGCAGTGTTCTGGTAGTCATAGAGTCTTCAAGATGGTCCAGAGTATAGGGTTTAACCTGAAGATCATAATTATACCCATTGTTTATTAGCGATTCCTGTAATCCTTTCAGAAATCGGGACAAAATATGCTGTCTTGCAGAAGAATCCCAGAATAAAGTAATAACAGGCAGACTGGGAAGATTGCTGCGCAGCAGCTTTGATTGCATATTTGGGGTGTATCCCAGTGTTTTTGCTGCGGAAAGAACCTTTTTTGTTGTGACTTCAGAGATATTTCTTTTTTCTGAGAGACCTCTTAGTACGATCGAAACCGTACTTGGTGATACACCTGTATATTTTGCGATATCTTTAATTGTTACCATAATTAGTGATACATTCCTCATTCAATACTCAAACGTTATAGTAATGATAACATAAATGGATTCATATTTTCGTTTTTTGGTCTTATAAAAAGATTTTTGGCAGATATCACGTAAATAGAGACTTTTTTGCGCCAGATTTCACAAAAATACCCAAGTACAACGATATACTATTTACAAATTAAAAAAGAGGGATTAGAATCATTTACATTAGGTACAACGCTGTACCTAGCGCGAAAGTGGTTATTAAACAGGAGTAATTTGTTACGAATCATAAGAGGAGGCAGTTTCATGAAAAAAATAGCAATAGGTGGAGGCCAGGGATAAGGGCATAAAGCTCATAACCAATGCAGGGGGCATGAATATAGACGGGTGCTTGTCTGCAATCAGGGACTGGGCTGAGGCAGAGAATCTTAAAGGTTACAAAATAGGCTATGTCACAGGGGATGACATCAAGGATATGATGCCGAGAATTAACAGACCGGCGCCTACACTGGGACAGGATAATGAGGAAATTCTGAGGGATCTTCTGGGATTTGATTCAGAAAAAATTGATTCACTGAAAGAGAAGGCAGTAATCTGACATGAGTAAAAAAGATATTACAGCGGATGCAAAACAGCAGGAAATGGACGAGGGGTTCAGGGCTTATATTGAGGGATTTAAAAGGCAGACCATATAATGGGTGGAAAATATCAGTCGGAGCTGCAGCTTCCTATAGATTGATTTTAAATCTCCATGTTTTATACTATTTCTATCTGTTTTAAGTTGATAGGAAGGTATATATGAGTAAATATTTTTATTTTGTGAGACATGGGGAAACCGTGTGGAATGTAGAGAATAAGATATGCGGAGCAACGGATATCGCACTTACTGAAAAGGGACATAATCAGGCTATAGAAACCGGCGAGAAGATAGTAGCGGAAGGGATTAAAGCTGACGAGATACTTTCATCCCCTCTTATCAGGGCTTCCGAGACAGCGAGACATATATCTGAAGTGACCGGGATTCCTATGAGAATTGAGAACAGGCTCATAGAGCAGAATTTCGGAAGATATGAATCAACACCCAGGGACGGAGCGGAATTTCATGAAGCCAAAAAGCACATGGCGAGCCGTTTTTCTACCGGTGAGTCAATGATGCAGCTTGCCCAGAGGATTTACAATCTTTTGGATGATATCAAAAATGATGATAAGGTCTATATTCTGGTTGCTCATAATGGTATCGCAAGGATTGTGGAATCATATTTCAGGGAGATGGATAACGAGGAGTTTTCCAGCTTCGGAATAAAAAACTGTGAGATAAAAAAATACGACTTTTAAACAAATAATCATTTCTGTTTCACGGCAGAATACTATTAATATGTGGAAAAATACTGCAATCCAGGTGTCAAATGACACCGAGTATTATCTCACTATGCCTTCACATGCTGTTGAGTTCACTGCTCTTCGTGTTGAAGAAATGATGAATAATGGCTCAACCAATGAAGAGATAAATGCATTCCTGATACAGCAGTCAGCTGTTTATTCCATTATCATTGACAGTAATAATACAGGTGTCTATGGCTATTGCAGAGGAGAATATCTTGATGGTTCAGGGTGGATTCCCGAGGCGGATTATGTTCCTGAGGAAATGCTCTTTCTTTTAATCTGCAAGAAGCTCTTTTACCAACTGGCTGAATTCTCTTGAGCTGGCAAGCTGAACATCATGTCCGCATTTTTCTATAGTGCGGAAATCCTTTTTCGGTGCAGTGATTTTTTCATAATATTCCTGAGTGGATTGAACAGGGCAAACCCAGTCCTCAGAACCGGAAATAAAGTAAACCGGCATCTCGTAGTTGAGATCCTCTTCTAAAGCATCGAATTTCAGCACATAATCAAAAAGCTGCTGATTTAATGCAACATATTCATGGATATCTCCCAACTGTTTGATAAACCATTTGATATCATCAATTCCGGAATAGGGAGAAAAGAGTGCAAGTCCCAGGTAATCGCCGTGCTTTTCAGCAGGATGATATTTTGAGGTGAGGTTTCGTAATGTCAGAAGAGTAGGTATTTCGGGATTATTTTTAAAATCATCAAAAGCTTTTTCCATCTCTGTGGTGTCATCTCCGGCAGCCTGTGCCTTTGATAAAGCATCATTATAGCTGTATACGTCAGCTCTTTCCAATGAAACCATCTGTCCGATTCCTATATAGGTAGAAACCTTGTCGGGATGAGTTCTGACATAAGTACTTCCAAGTACAGTTCCGTAGGAATGGCCCATGATGATTACTTTTTCCTGCCCAAATCTCTCGCGGGCATAATCTACAATTTCATCCAGATCCTCGAGAGCCTGTTCGAAGGAAGCGGTTTTGTTTTCAGGATCTGCCTCGATATTTCTATAGTAGGTTCTTCCGCAACCTCTTTGATCCCAACCGATAAATGTATATTCGTCCATGAGATGGTCGACAAAATTGTAAGCTACACAGGTATCAGGAGAAGAAGGACCACCATGAAGATAGATGATTACAGGATTAGAGGTATCTTTACCTGTCATCAGTATGTATTGCTTCTGTCCATTAACATCCAAATATTCGGACTCGTTTATACCATTTGCAAGCTGCAGCTTGTGGTTGAAATAATTTGAAGCTCTCAGAAATACGACCATTAGAATTGTGGCAGCAATCAGTAAAGCTAATACGATAGCTACGACTTTAAGTACTTTTCCAAGGGTGCTTTTTGGCTTTTTCATGATAATTCTCCCGGTTTTACAATTTAATTTTGTTCACATTATGTTCTCCACTATACTTTATTGTGAAAAATCGCTCAAGTGGAAAATGCGGCTAAATACAAATGAGAGCGCTAAGAGATATCTTGGACTTTTAAAAATGATTTACTATAATGGAATAAGTTGCGACATTATTTGAAAAACATGATTTAAGGAAGAACAGCAGATGGGAAATAATGTAAAAAAAGGTCTTATTATGGAGGGCGGCGCAATGCGCGGCATGTTTACCGCAGGGGTAATGGATGTTTTGATGGAAAACGACATTCATTTTGACGGTGCAGCCGGTATTTCAGCAGGTGCAATTTTTGGTTGTAACTATAAATCTCACCAGATAGGGCGTGTTATCAGATATAACAAGAAATATGGAAGGGATCCAAGATATTTCAGTATCAGATCATTAATTAAAACAGGTGATCTGTATGGCGTAGATTTTTGTTATCATACAGTGCCTGAAAAACTCGATATTTTTGACAGACTGGCTTTTGAAAGAGATCCCATGGAATTCCATGTTGGGGCAACTGAAGTAAAAACCGGAAAAATAGCTTTCCACAACTGCCTGGACGGCAGGTCAAAAGACATAGAGTGGATGAGAGCGTCTGCTTCAATGCCCTTTGTATCAAGACCTGTGAAGATAGATGGAAAACTGTATCTGGACGGCGGAATAACAGATCCTGTTCCATATAAATATATGGAAGACCTTGGATATAACCGCAATGTCATAATTCTTACACAGCCAAAGGGTTATCGAAAGAAAAAACATCATAATGAAGCACTTATACGAATGCTTCTTCGAAAGTATCCTGCTGTTGCCAAAGCAATGATTGCACGTCCCGATGTGTACAATAATCAGATGGAAGAGATTTTTAAGAGAGAAGAGTCAGGGCAAAGTTTTGTGATAAGACCACCTGAGTCATTGGGAATAAGTCGTACCGAAAATGACCCGTCTGAATTGGAATGGGTTTATCAGACAGGCCGTGTTGAAGCCAAAAAGAGACTTCCGGAAGTAAAGGCATTTTTGGGACTGTCCTGATATGCGATTGATGAAGACAGCTTCGATTTGGGGAAGCTATTTATCGCTGCCACAGCATTGCTGTGTCTTTTTTGTGTATTTGGACATTCGTCCTTTAATTCCAAAGCAAACGTGATAATTAATCCTGAAAAGGGAATGCTATACAGCCCTAATAAGATTATTTTCAATCCGGATTGTGATGGTATGTTTAAGATGTGTTATGGCTTATCAGGCGTAATATCCCCAAGAAAGCTTGAAAAGAGTGTACTGCTTCCTGTTTATATGGCAATTGATAATAATTTTGACTATCTGGCAGATACGCCTTATGCATATAAGGGGTTAATTCCTGATAATAAGAGTAATGCTTATATAGTAGTAAGTTTGTTGAAGAATAGAGAAGATAAATATAATGAGAACAAATCCGATGGTTCAAAAAATCCCGGGACAGTCAATTCAAATGAAAAAGAGTTTTCTGTAAATGGTATTACATATAAGATCAACGCTGATAAAACAGCAACTGTAGTATCGATAAAAGCTAAGGGGAAGGTTAAGATCAATACTGTTTCTTACAATGGCACAAAATATGCAGAAAGCTCGATATCTGCAGGAGCCTGCAAAAATAATTCCGGAATAACCACGCTTGAAATTGGTTCTAACGTTAAATCAATAGGAAAAAATGCTTTTAAGAGCTGTAAGAAGCTGCGAAAGGTTTCCATAAAAGCCAATAAGAAGCTTAACATCGGAAAAAGCGCATTCAGCAAGCTTTCTAAAAAGGCTACGATAAACATCAGTGGGGTTAAGGGTAATACAAAGAAAAAGCTTATTAAAGCAATAAAGAAGCAGACTAATGCTGCAGTGAAATGAGCTGATCATATAAGCTGAATGATATGTATGAATTTTAAGGGGAATCATAATGGAGAAAATAAATATAATAATTGTATGGATAAAAAGAATAAGATATGTGGTATAGTACTCCATTAAGAGGATAAAAAGATGGTAACGTGTAGAGATATTTTAAACTTACAACTTGATGGTGTCGAACTCATTGCAGGAGAATCCGGACTGGACAGAATGGTATCCTGGACATATCTTGTTCAGACCAGACCTTACGATGAACATATGAATAATGGGAATTTTGCATTGCTTGTCATTGATGATGTCAGACACACAATGGAAGAAACTCATGAGATCATGGAAGAACTTAATAAACTGGGTATTTCAGGGCTTGCTTTATCTGTAGTTGATGATAGGGAAGCTATACCCCGTACATTGATCGACAGAGCGGAAGAATTATCACTTCCGCTTTTTTACGTGAGATGGAAGGGAGCTTCTTTTGTAGATATAGATCAGAGCATTGGCAAGCTGATCATGGAGACCGGTGTCCAGAACAAGCGTGAGGGCGATTTTTTATATAATCTTCTGTTTGGTTATGACATAAATAACAAATATATAGAAAAGATTTCCGGTCAGTTTGGTCTTGATTTTTCAAAACCCTACCGTGTTGGAATAATAATCGTTGACAGAAAATACGGTATAAATCTTGAGCAGGACGAGCATACCTATGAATTCTATGGAAATTGCCTGAGCAGGGAAGTGACCAATATGGAAGGCCGTCCCATGTTTATGCGATTCCTGAATAAATTTGTTCTCTTATTTGAGGCAAGAGAGGACAAAGCCATTGAGCATGAGCTTGAGAAGGTGCTCAAGAAAATTGACGGTAATGAGAGCTTCAGGAACAAGATTTCAGGAACCTGTATTTTAGGAGCGCCTTATTCTGACCCCAGGGATTTTGGAAAGAGCTATCAGCAGGCAAAAAGCCTTATTCCAAAGATCGGACTTTTACCTAATCCCAAGAAAAAGAAGGTATTAAGTGCCAGTGCCATGGGAATATACAAGTTTTTGTTTAATGCAGATAATCAGAGAGAAATTCTTGATTACTGCAATGAACGGCTTGAAAAGCTCGAAGAGTATGATCATGCTAACGGAACCTTTTTGATCGATACCTTACTGGCATATTACATGAATGGATTTAATTCAGCCAATACAGCTAAGACTCTTTTTATACATAGAAACTCTCTGCAGTACAGGTTAAATAAGATTCAGGAGCTGATTGGCCTTGAAATGGATGATTACGTACGATATCTGGATTTAGTGAACTGCATCCTTGTTAAGAGAATGATGTTTATGTAAGATTGTGCAGATGATAATAACATGACTGTGCATTGTGCACATTGTACCGGAAAGCGGATATAAATATTATATTACATATCAGCGAGGGCGCCGAAGAAGTAAAAAACTTCATCGGCGCCTTTTCGTATATAGGAATCTTTGTAGATGTAGGGAGGAAATATTATGAAGAAAAAAATGATCGCAGCAGTTTTATCAGGAATCATGATGATAACCGGTATTACCGGATGTGGAGCAGCTACTACAGCAAGTAAGGATGCTGCAAAGG
>CAMVLM010000028.1 GCA_947168335.1 uncultured Butyrivibrio sp.
TCCCTGCTTATTACTGCAGCTTTCCTGAAGAATTCTCTGTCCTCCTTATTAGCCCACTCTCCAAACAGTTCATAGAAATGAGGAAGATGGTAAGAGGGATCTGTGTGAGGGCTTCCGGGTACAAACAGGATCTGTCCGTTCTCCCTGTTCCACATGGGATCGCCCGCTCTTCCATTTTCTCCCTTATGAAGGCAGGCACTTAAGATCTCTCTTGCCTCTTTACTGTAATTAAATATCCCCTCTCCGTCTCCCCATCTGTGGGATGCAAAGAACAAAGCCATGGCGTAGAATTCTTCACCATCAGGAGCCGGGCCATAGGCATTCTTGGTTCCGTCTGTCTGACATGACCATGCAAAATAGCCCTCGTTTTCTCCCTCATCCATGTACATATAGGTCTTTGACCATTTCCAGATACGGTCAAACTCCTCTTTCATATCGAGCTGTACGCACATCATCATTCCATAGGACATGCCCTCTGTTCTGGCATCATTATTACCTGTATCGGTAAGATATCCCATATCTTCCCCAGCTTCATGATAAATGCGTTCCTCTTCATCATAGAAAAAAGTGTGGACAGCAGACTTAATCTTTTCGTTTATTTCATTATCAGTCTTTCCAATTTCCCTAAATACATTACGGTATTTTCCTGTAGTGTATGCGCTCATTTTAATCTCCTCGTAATACATTACTGTGACAGAAGTAACAATATCGGCTATCGCACCGGTCAAAATGTATTTTGACATAAAAGTTTCCGCAGTTCTTATTATTTATTGCGCACATTATTTCAAAAAAGGTCATATTGTAAAAATATCCTCATTCCGTTAAACTCATACATGAAGAAAAGAGGCAAATATGGTATTTAGTTCTGTTATTTTTATTTTTGGTTTTTTACCGTTAACACTTATAGTTTATTTTTTATTGAAAAATAATACGCTGAGAAATCTTTGGCTTTTGTTTATAAGTCTTGTATTTTTCAGCTGGTCACAGCTTAATTATCTTTGGATCATCGTAGCCAGCATAGTGCTCAACTACACATCTGCGCTTCTTATAGATCTGGCGAAAAGCAAAAATCTGAAAAGGTTCTTTCTATTTATAGCGGTCACCTGTAATCTGCTTTTGCTTTTTTACTTTAAATATTTCGATTTTTCCATAAGGACAGTCAACAGCATTACCGGCGGAGACATTCCTCTGAAAAACATAATTCTTCCAATCGGAATCTCATTTTTCACCTTCCAGGGAATGAGTTATGTGATAGATGTTTTTAAAACAGATGTAAATGTACAGAAAAATCCGCTCAAGGTCGCTCTGTACATCGTTCTGTTCCCCCAGCTTATTGCCGGTCCCATTGTTCGTTATAAAGACATTGAAAAAGAAATTGATAAAAGAGAAACAACCATAGACAACGTGTCTAAAGGAATCACCCGCTTTATCATAGGCTTATCCAAAAAAGCCATAATTGCAAACGCCATGGCTGAAGTAGCTGACGGTATCTGGGATGCCGGAATCTCCAATAATACACTGGCTATTGCATGGCTTGGAAGTATCGCTTATTCACTTCAGATCTTCTATGACTTTTCAGGATACAGTGATATGGCGATTGGTCTTGGTAAGATGTTCGGATTTAATTTCCTGGAAAACTTTGACAGGCCTTACATTTCAAAGAGCATAACCGAATTCTGGCGCAGATGGCACATTTCTTTGTCAACCTGGTTCAGGGATTACGTGTACATTCCACTCGGCGGAAACAGAAAGCATCTGTACAGAAATCTCGCCATCATATTTTTACTTACCGGCTTATGGCACGGAGCATCCTGGAATTTTGTTCTGTGGGGTGCCTGGAACGGATTTTTCATAATAGTTGAAAGACTGCTTGGCATCAGAAAGAAAAGTGAGCAGTCCACAGGTATCCAAAAAGCACTCTGGCACATATACTCTCTCATGATAATAAACATAGGCTGGGTATTATTCCGAGCTCCCACTATAACAGAAGCAATAGCCTATTTAAAAACAATGGCAGGAATCGGTCTTGGCAGCACTCCCGGATTTACCATCGGATGGTATATAAATAACTGGGTATTGTTCATACTCTTAGTTGCTGTAGTGGACATAGCCATAGGCTTTGGCAGGGTTAAAGCCTTCTGTCAGAAATACATTCCTGCAACGGTATACGAAGTATCAGGGATGCTTATCATGTTCGGACTTTTTATCACATCAGTAATGCGAATTATGTCCGGCACATATAATCCGTTTATATACTTTCAGTTCTAAGAGGATAAAAAATTGAAAAGCAGCATAATCAAAAAAATATATATCACGGTCTTTATGCTCCTTCTGATCGTCCCTCTTCTCTTTATAAACAGAGATAAGGACGCCATTTCAGAACAGGAAAACAGACCGCTTTCCGGAAGGCCTTCCATATTTTCCAATGGCAGCCTAAATAAGAAGATTTTCACCGATACCGAAAACTACTTGAATGACAGAATCGGATTCAGAGATAATCTTATTGCCTGCAACGCGCTGATCCAATATCACATCTTTAACAGAATGGAAAACGGCAAAAGATACAGGCTTGGTCCCGACGGAGAATTCAATATAATTGAAAATGATATGTTGGAAACCTACCAGCATCTCAATCTCCTTTCAGACAAGAAGCTGGCGTCTATTACAGATAATTTCCAGACAGTAAATGATTACCTGAAAGAACATGACTGCGATTTTTACTACATGCAGTGTTATGATAAACAGACAATTTATCCAGAGTACTTCCCCACCAGCGTTAATCAGTATGGTGAAATATCAAGAACAGATCAGCTTATAAAAGCACTTCAGGAAAACACTGATGTCAAAGTTATCGATCCCAGGAATCTGTTTATGGAATCAAAAGAAAAATACGAAGTGTACAGCAAGTACAGCGACCCTGTTCACTGGACTCCCCGAGGAGCTTTTATCGGCTACAACCTTGTAATGGACACACTGAACAGCCAGAATCCCACACCTTTTAAGGTGCTTTCAGAAGATGATTTTAATATCTCCATAACCGATCAGGGAATGTGCTTTTATAACGGCGTAAAAAGAGAGAACTTTTCAGAAGAATTTGAACGAAAAAACACTGATGCTGTTTTGGATGAAAACTACAAGGATGAACACCCTGTATTAAAGGATTACAAAACCTATCACTTCACGAATAAAAATGCTCAGAACGACACAAAAGTGATGATCATAGGAAACAGCTTCATCGTCAATTATCTCATGGATGATTTCGCAGAATCCTTTGGTGAGACACTGATGGTATGGGATGACATAGGCAAAGATTTCCCTGAATGGTTCAGGGAGTACCAGCCGGACATAGTTATTTTTGAAATGGTAGAACGCTACAACTCCTACAGTGGAATAAAGAAGTGTGCTAAAGAAATAAAAAAGCTTTCTGCTTCATAATATGACAAAATAATGGCTGTGAAAAATCCACTTTTTCACAGCCATTTAATTTACTTATAAAATATCATTTCTCTTAACGTATGCAGGTGTTACTCCATTTGATGTTATTGCCTTAAGCTTCTTGATCTTAACCCACTTATCAACAACAGCTCTCTCAACCTTAACACCATCAGCGATATCTGAATATGAAAGGATTATGGAATCTCTGATAACCGCATCCTTACCAATATGAACATTACGTCCGATGATACTGTTCTCAACTGTTCCTTCTATCAGACAGCCGTTACATATCATTGAATTATTAACCCTGGAGCCACTGAAGTACTTACTCGGGCAGGCATCTGTTGTCTTTGTATAAATCTGCCATCCGGGTCTGAAGAGCTCACTGGCAATATTGTAATCAAGCAGCTCTATGTTTGCACGATAGAAATCATCCAGACTTGTAATAGCTGCAAAATATCCCTTGTGAAGATATCCTCTTACATCCATATCGTGGCATGCAAGATTGATCATATCAGCAAAAGAGTAAGCAGAGGATTCATTCTTTGCTCTCTTGATGAGATAGATAAACAGCTCCTTGGACATTACATAAGTATCCATGCAGATGTTCTTCTCTTTTGCTGTACCCATGTTTCGCTCCAGAGACTCAACACCCTTCTGCTTATTGAGGTTCACAACATTACAGCCTCTGTAGTAATCCTTAGCCTGGTCTACCTTGTGATACATGATTGTGATATCTGTACCTGTAGCCTCATGGAAGTCAAGCAGTGCATTCAAGTCCTGCTTGTATACCATATAGCTGGGAGCGATAACTACGTAATCCTGTGATGTACGCTCTATCTGCTCAATATTCTCCATGAATGAATTGATGTCCGTGTTATAAATTGAGCTTGCGCCATTATTCTGTGTGAACATCATCTGAAGGCTTCCGCGCTTGGAATTGATGTTATAATGACGCCCTGAACCAATATGTTCAACTATTGAGCGAGGTCTTGAATTCAGATATACATGAATCTTATCAATGCCGCTGTTACTCATATTTGAAATAGGAAAATCTATAACTCTGTATCTTCCGAGAAATGAGAAAGCGCCAATAGGTCTGTAATCATGTAATCCTTCTACTCTGATAAAATTAGGTGCGGAATTAATAACTCCAAATGCTCTATTTGCCATTACTTATCCTCCCCCTTTACATTTTTTGCAACAAGGAGGATTTCCTCGCTCTTCTTGTTTCCTACTGTCGCATTCTTGCCGATTTTGACATTATCTGCGACAAGTGCTCTTGTTACGGTAGCACCTTCCTCTACTACAGCTCCGGGCATAAGAACTGAATCAATAATCTTTGCCCCTGCAGCAACCTTGGCATTAGTAAATAAAACAGAATTTGTTACCTGTCCCTCAACAGATACACCCTGTGACATATATGCTCTGTCAACTCTTGCTTTAGGTCCGATATACGCAGGAAGTGAAGCTACATCCTCTGTATAGATCTTCCATGAACTGTCATCAAGATCAAGTTCGTTGCTGTCAAGGAGGTCCATATTTGCTTCCCAAAGAGAGTCTATTGTTCCAACATCCTTCCAGTATCCTGAGAACTCGTAAGCATAGAGAGATTTACCCTCTTCAAGCATTACGGGAATGAAATCCTTACCAAAATCATGGCTGGAATCTGGATTCTTCATATCCTCGATAAGCATCTTGCGCATGAGCTTCCACTTGAAAATGTAGATACCCATAGATGCAAGATTACTCTTAGGTTTTGCAGGCTTCTCTTCGAATTCTACAATTCTCTTTTCTTCATCAGTGTTCATGATACCAAAGCGGCTTGCTTCCTTCATGGGCACACCGATAACAGCAATTGTAGCGTCTGCATTGTGTTCTTTATGAAATGCCAGCATCTTGGCATAGTTCATTTTATAAATGTGATCTCCTGAAAGAACAAGAAGGTATTCAGGATCGTAGTTGTCGATAAAATCGATATTCTGAGAAATTGCGTCTGCTGTTCCACGATATACGTCAAGACCTGAATCAGCCTTCTCACGGGGAGTAAGAACAAATACTCCACTGTCTCTGGTATCAAGTCCCCAACGTCCACCTGCTGCAACATAACTGTTAAGCAGCACGGATTCATACTGTGTAAGTACACCAACAATATCTATTCCACTGTTAGCGCAATTACTCAGTGGAAAGTCAATGATACGGTATTTTCCACCATAAGATACCGCAGGCTTAGCTACCTTGTTAGTCAGTTCATGAAGTCTGCTACCACGACCGCCGGCAAGGATCATAGCCAACATATTGGTTTGAGCCATAAATATTACCTCTCTTAAGAAATTATTATAAAAGTATAAACTCATTTTAAGCGTTTTGCACAAATTTATCAACAAAAAATGGCAATTTTCGTATATTATTTCACATATTCAAGCACTACAACTCCGTGTGCAGGAACAGTGACACTAATTTTATCAGGGAACTCTGTTTCGCTCTCTTTTCCTTCCCAGACATTTATTTCTTTTTTCGTATTTTCAGGGAAATTATGTGCCTTTGCCCTTATATCAGCTTTAAGGCACTCGATTTTCCTCTCACTGTCTGTAAGATTGAAAATACCAACGAAGCATTCATTTCCGGATGCATCGGTATTAACCCATACTGCCTCGTTATCATCTCTTCTGACCTGAAGTCCGGTATGATCACCATCCATAACCTTAAGGAGTTCTCTGTTGGCGAGATACTTCATGTTTTCATCTGTCAGTTTAGTAAGCTCACCACCGATCATAAGAGGTGATCCAAACAGGCACCAGAGGCTCATCATTGTCTTTAATTCATCATCAGTAAAATTAGATGTTCTTTCATTGCCAAATCCGTGTCCAAGCTGACCTATGGGGAGCATATCGCAATCTGGATAATTGCCTTTGGAAACTCTTCCGTTCCAGGTCTCGCATCTCCAGAACATCTCCTTAAGCAGTTTCCAGTCATCCCAAAAATCATCCGTGATACGCCACATATTGGCATTTTCTTCATAGAAAAAGTCCCTGTCGACATGAGCAGGTCCCGGAGAAAGAGACAGCACAATATCACGTCCTGACTTCTCAATTGCCCTGTGTATCATCTTAGTCTCTTCATAACCACTGAAGACGATCCTGTGGCCGTCAGGATACATAAAGCTGTCACAGATATCATCGCACTTGATAAAGTCCACTCCCCACTGTGCATACATAGCTATCAGATCATCATAATACGCCTGTCCTGCCTCGTTTGCCCTCACGCCGTACATATCAGGGTTCCATCCACAGATTGACCACGCATCAGCAGCCTCATGGCATTTGAAGGTACTTCCATGAATAGGACATCTGTTATGTGCAGCCTGTCTCGAAATTCCACGCATTATGTGTATTCCGAATTTGAGCCCAAGAGAATGGACATAGTCAGCAAGATGTTTAAATCCGCTTCCATCAGCAGAAGAAGGAAATCTCTTTGGTGAAGGCTGAAGTCTTCCGAACTCATCCAGCTCATCATCACCAAAGGGAATATACTGATACTCCGCTCTTCTGGTTCCGGCATCATTTGAATACCATTCAATATCGATCACCACATACTCATATCCGAAGTCCTTGAGATTCTCTGCCATAAACCTGGCATTACTCTTAATCTCCTCTTCAGTAACCGTGGTGTCATAATAATCATAGCTGTTCCACCCCATAGGTGGTCTTTTTGCAAAATCGTTTATTCCCATACCATCCTCCAATAAAAAACGCATAAATTTATATTACTACGGTACAATTCTATTTTCCATATATATTGATTATTTTAGATTTTTGTGTTAATATACATGTAGTTTTAAAAACTACATATCATAGTTCTAATCTTATTTTTCTCAAGTGCAATGCACTTGGAAGGGAGGCTTCATGACATCAAAAGAATTAAAAAAGTTTTTCAAGGAGCATTTGGTTCCTTCCAAACTATATAAGATCGGAAAAGAGCATGACGGCAGGGTGTGCCTGACAAAAGAAGGAAATTTCTGGGAAGTTTTCTTTATGGATCACAAGGAAAAAGTCGGTCTTATGCGTTTTAGCGATGAGAATTCCGCATGCCTGAAAATGAAAGATGAACTAAGAAAAATAATGGAAAGCATCTATGAAATAACATGGATGCCCACAAAAGCCTGAAAAATAAGGGGCTGTCGCTTTAGATGATGATTTAATCATCTAAAGCGACAGCCCCATTTTTTGTACTCAGCCGAATTAAATTACAAAACAATCAGTTTATGTCTGTATCAAAGCTCAGGCACTGAAATGGTTGATTTCCTTCTGAAGAATATCGCTTACCTCGCTATACTTGTTGAGAGTATCTTCAATCTGCTGCATTTCTTCAACCATCTTGTTGGCACTTCCTGCGGAAATCTCAACAGACTGGGAGCTGTCACTTACTGCTCCGTTAATTGAATCCAGTGCTGTTTTCATAACCTGCATGTCGGCCTTAAGCTGATTTGACTGCTCTGCAAAGGTTAACAGAACTGCCTTCATATTGTCCATGTCTGATACATAATCTTTTATTACATTTGAGAAATAATCATAGTCGCCCAGAACATTCTCATTGATGTAGCTTACGGTTTCCTGTGCATGCTCAGCGAGAACCTTAACTGCACCTACAACCTCGTTATTAATATCCTGAATGTCATTAGCAGTCTTTTGGCTGTCCTCAGCGAGTGAATTGATTTCACTTGCAACTACGGCAAAGCCTCGTCCTGCTTCACCAACACGCGCAGCCTCTATGGAAGCATTTAAAGAAAGCAGATTCGTATCATCTGCAATAGACATAATAGTATTTGAAAGCTCATTAACACGAACAACCTTGCCACTGTCGGAAATAGCCTGTTCGAGAACTGCTGTCAGTTCCTTGACCTTCTGATTTGTCAGCTCTTTCATTTCCAGCACGCGTTTGCTCTTTTCAATTACAGCCTTGGTAATCTCATCAGTCTGAGCAGAACGCTCACCTGCAAGATCACTGATATCTTCAACTTCGTTTGATACGGAAGAAATCGACCTGTTAATGTTCTCGGAAGCCTCCTCCAGATTCTTTATTGAGTTAAAGAGTTTATCAATTGCCTCGGAAGTATTGGCGATATTGTCATTTGCACCTTTAACCTGTGCGGTAATCGTATCATTTGATGTCGCAAGTACTTCTGTGCTGTCAGACGCCTTCTGGATGATAACCTGCAATGCTGCAATGAAATCATTGGTACTGTTCAGCAATGTGGATAACTCGTTTTTGGTTTTGTTGGTTATCCTTGTATTCAAATCGCCCTTGTTCTCACTGATATCCTGAATCATCTGCTCCAGCTCTCTGGAAGATACTTTGATAGGTTTAATTACATTTCTGAGAAGCATCACGAGATTCATTATCAGGATGATAACGAATATGATATTAACGCCGAGTGCAACAGTCATCGTCTTTTTGTACTGGTCATTCTGAACACCGATAGCAGAAGCGATTCCTGCCTCAATATCTTCCGAGATGGCATCGAGGTTCTCTCCGAAGATATCATCTATTGCCTCTAAATCGTCAGAAGCCATTGCAAGAGCCTTTTCCTTATCGCCTCCGTCATAGATATCAAAAACATCCTTTGCCATCGACACATACTGATTTGCACTGTCTTTGAGTCCATGTGTATATCCAACGGCATCCTCTGACAAATACTGTACAAGGATATCAGCACATTCTTCGATATCAGCCTGTCTCTTTCCAACCTTCTTTGCAAGGCTCGCTTTTTCTTCCTCATCCTCGTTACATAAGTACATATATACGTAACGCTGCATCTTCTCGTAGGACTTTTTGAGTTCACCCTTTTGCTCTACCGCAGGAATATAGTCTGTGCTCAGTTTTTCGGATTCGAGCATAGTCTTGTTATAGTTCATAACAGTTGAAACACTGAAAGCCAAAAAAACAATAAGCAGAATAATATTCATACCCATTATCTGAGTAGAAATTCTGTTAAACAAAGAAATCTTACCGGATTTTCCCGTATCATCTTTCATGTTGTTATACCTCCTTGTTCATGTTTTGTCGTTATATTCACAAATTTATTTTTGCATATAATGGCAATACGCTCGCCCTTCACAACAGTCAGGTCGATTCCCTTGATTGTTTTCCAGGAATCTCCTTTACTTAGAATCTTGTATTGCCGTTTAGCACTTACAATTGTAGCATTTTTTCGTATATTTAATTGTATGCCAATTCTTACTTAAATATTAAATAAATATAAAGTACACCTAGAGCCCTAGTCGCCGCATGTTTACAACTGTTGTCTTCCTACTTGACTCCATCTCAGATCAAATGAATAAAAGCATATCATATATCATTATGTCCATACGGAAAGCTGTCCACATTCAAATATTATTGGACTTATAGAGGTTGAACTAGTGTAAAGTTTATATGTTTTTAATCATTCAGTTGATTGCAAAATGCAGTCATTTGCCTTACAATTATGCTAACAGAAACAGCACCGTAAAGAATGGAGGTTATTATGGCTGCTATTACTCTTCGTATGGATGATAAAGAAAAGAAAGAATTAGACAAGGCTCTTGAAGCTATCGGAATGAACGTAACTACATTTTATTCCATATACACTAAGAAGTTCCTTAGAGAAAAACGCATTCCATTTGATATAACAGTTCCTGATGAAGACGCCTTCTATGCAGAAGCAAATCAGAAACATTTGAAAAAAGCTATCAAAAGACTTGAGGGAGGCAAGGGTCAGGAGCATGACCTTATCGAAGATTGATGAAACTTATATGGGATGAAGAAGCCTGGGATGATTATTTAGCTTGGCAATCCGAAGACAAAAAGACTTTGAAAAGAATTAACAAGTTGATAAGGGATATACAAAGTACACCATACTCCGGTCTTGGAAAGCCAGAGCCTCTTAAGCATGATTTATCCGGTTACTGGAGTAGACGTATAGATGATTACAACAGGCTTGTCTATAAAGTCGAAGATAATGAGCTAAGAATTGCTCAGTGCAAGACTCATTATGAAAAATGATCCGCCAGCTTTATGCCTGCGACATTTTGCGACGTTTTGTCCCGTTTTTGCGACAAAATGTCCCACTTTTGCGACAAATTGCGACATTTTGTCCATTGCACTGATTAAACAGGGATGATATTATTAAGATGACAAAAGAGCAATCAGGAGAAATCTTGGTTGCTTTTTCTTTTGCCAGATTCCGAAAAGGGATTTGGGAATACCAGAACAAAGATAAGGAGATTATCCCATTGAGAGATAATCTCTTTTTCTTTGCTCTGGAGCAAGAGTGCAGAGAGAAGCATTCTCTTTGCATTGCATGCCACAGGCATGCCACAGGGACGGTTCTTTTGGCATACGTAGGGTTTATTCTTTAATATAGCTTTTTCCTGCATTCTGAACAATGCTACGTCCGATTCCAGTAAGTCGAGATATTTGTCGTGCCATCAATCCACGCTCTTTAAGCTTTACCAGTGCTAAATCTCTTTCTTTTTTATTATAGCTCTGTAAAACAGTACCACTTGATATTCCCAGGCATATTTTTATCTCCTCTTTTGCCCAATCATCGCTATGTCTGACCTCATGATACTCAAGACCCTGATCTTCGTCACTTTGTTCTATGAACTCTTTATACTGTCTACTATTACCTAAAAGATTCTTGATTGTCGATAAATCCATAAATGGTAACGGTTCATCATAGTACCTATAGCTATTCCAAGGGTATTGATCTGCACTACATATTCCAGCTTTTTGTGGATTTTTGAGAATATATCTAAATGCAGTTAACAGATAAGTCTCATTTTCTATAGGTTCGCTCTTATATCTGTCTTGAAAAAGATGTCCTACTCTATCATATTTTTTGTTGTAATACCAAGAATAGCTAACCCCTATTTTCTTCATCAAAAGAACTATAGATGAAGCTTCACCTTTTACCAAAAGATGAACATGATTATCCATTAAGCAATAGGCACATACACGTACCCCTGTGTCCATACAGTAAAGCTTTAATTTATCCAAATAATACCTATAATCATGGGCATCTTCAAACAATAATTGCTTACCGATTCCTCTGACAATTAAGTGCACATAACCAGATGCGCTTATACTTCGCGCTCGACGCGGCATTTGTAATCCTCCTGAATATAACTAATTATTCTCACATGGAAATCAACCAAATAGAACACTCTCTATCCAGCTCCCCAGAAAAGGGAAAATGAATTCAACTCTGAAAGCAGATCATATCATCAAAATAGCCTTGTGTAAAGCTGCCAAAAGAACCGTCCCCGTGGCAGGTGCCCGTGGCAGGTGTCACCGCGGAAGATAGGGACTTGCGACGGAACGAGCCATGCTCGTTCCTAGTCCTGACAATTGCGAAGCAATTGCCAGGAAACCACATGGGTAAGAGGGACTCTTTCACATGTGGGTAAAATGAAAAGGGGCTGTCGCACTATGATTTAATCATCTAAAGCGACAGCCCCTTTCCATGTCATGATGTCAAATAAAGGATTCCGCAGACAACAGCCAAAAACCAGAATACAACGCTGAAGTAAATGGTCCATCTGTTGCTGTCATATTTCTCCTGAGCTATATAATTCTCTTTGATGATCTCTATTCGCTCTTCTTCATGGCCGTCATAGATCGGAGGCGCAGGTTCTTCCTCTTCTTCGCCCTCCTCACCTTCTTCATTCTCGCCTGCTTCCTGAGTGTCATCATCCAGTGAAATATCCTCAAGTGTAGGCTCTACAGGCTCTGCAACGGGCATTTCTACCTCATCTGCAGATATCTCTGCAGTATTATCTTCAGGTTCTGTTTCCTCTTCTTCATTGCCCAGAGATTCAGGATCCTTTAACACAGGCTTATCCACCCTGTTGAATTCTCCCACAATAAAGAATGCCATTCCAACCAGAAATAAAACCGCTGTATATATGAGATAGATTTTGTTATGCATATTGGCCCCCGTCTAAGAAATTCAGCTAAGTTTCTTTATCCTGATATCAGAAGGTGCAACTTCTTTAAGCATCTTCTTGTACTCTGATTTTACTGAGCTCTTAACATAAAAACTGGCTTTTTTCTTTATCTTTTTAAAGCATCCATCCTCAAAAGCTGTAATTTTCGTTGATTTGATTTTTACTGTCTCAAGTTTCTTGCAACCGGAAAAAGCATTCTCTCCAATAACCTTTACATTCTTACCGATCACAACGCCTGTGAGCTTCTTATTATTCTTACATGCCCCCGGTGCTATCTCCACCACCTTGGCTTTGATATCACCAATCTTTACGGTATCGGGAATATTCAGTTCCGTTGCTTTCTTATCTGCCACTGCCTTGAAGCTTACTGTCTTTTTATCAATCGCAATAAAAGTACCTTCTGCTGTCTTGTACTTTTCACCCGGTACCAGTGAAAGAACAACATCTTTATATTTAGGCCAGTAATTCTTCTGAGCAACATTTCCTCTTTCCTCTGCCCTCTGGCTTCGGTCAGCAGGAATCTCATAATAATAGCACCATATGTATGCCGACATATATGCACCATTCTTGTTGTTTTTAACTGCCATTATCGGATTAAGAACGCTTCTTGTAAAATAGCTGTCTGTGTTGAGCTCATAATCCAGATAATTCAGCTGACCTTCAAGGGTCTTATAGTTGTAGCCCTCTCTTTTACAGAATCTTTTAAGTGCTTCGAATCTGTCAGCATGCCACTGGCATATTCCATAGCTGGTACCGCTATCGCCGCTTGTCTTTGGATTAAAGCTTGATTCCCTTTCAATATTGGCCACAATCCCGACAGCTCCGGCATTATTCATTTCCATCTTTTCAACAAGGTAATAAAAGACTTTTTCCTCGTTGTCTTTTCCACGCAAAGAAGCAGCCTGTGCATCAAAACCAAACACAATCAGACTGCATACTACTCCTGCAAACACTGCAGATAATACTTTCCCCAAATTTTTTTCCCCTTTTTTCATACGTTCCCCTTTCATTTCACAGGGTCAGGAATAAATTCCTGACCCCTTAATTAGCATTTACTTTCCCGGTTTCTCATAGTAGAAGGAACTCTTTCTGATAAAGCCGATTTCCTTATAGTTAATGATCTGCTCTGTACTTCCGATGAAGAGCACTCCACCGGGTGCAAGAGAATCATAATACTTTCTGAAAATCTCATCCTTAGCTTCTTCAGTGAAGTAGATAAGAACATTTCTGCACACAATGAGATGATAATCCTTCGGATAAGGCTCTCTCAAAAGATCTGCCTGCTTGAAGTTAACGCGCTTTTTGATTTCCTCTGATACGCGCCACTTATCACCTTCCTGAGTCAGGTACTTATCCTTAAGATCCTTAGGCACTGCCTGGACTTCTTTTGCATCATAAACACCTGCTCTTGCTTTGGCCAGAGCTACTGTATCAATATCCCACGCGGTAATACTGATCTGATTAAGGGGCATATGCTTTGAAAGAAGCATTACAATCGTGTATGGCTCATCACCTGTCGAGCAGGCCGCACTCCAAATCTTCAGATTCTTACCGAATTTATTGATAAGCTCCGGAACCATATTTTTATCCATAAGATTCCACTGATCAATATTTCTGAAGAATTCGGAAACATTGATTGTAAGATAAGTAATAAATGTCTCTCTTGCAGTCTGGTCCTTCTTTATGAGGTCCATATACTGATCGTAACCTTTGCATTCAGTTTTACCGATAAGCGTATCAATCCTGCGCTTCATCTGCTTTTCTTTATATGCATTCAGATCAATCTTAGTAAGTTTATAAACTTCGCCTTTAAACCACTCATAATCTACAGCCATTACTAAAACCCCCTCATAAATAAGATTTATTAATCGCTGATTTTAGTATAGCCTATATGCCATATGTGTGTAAAATTAAATAAATATAAACAAAATTAAGTAAAAATGGTGTACTCAAAATGAGTACACCATCATTATGAATCATATTAAGAATTACTGCTCGTCCTGCTCAGCGATAACCTTGTCGATGTCTACGCTTGCAACATCTGCATCATCCTCTGCACCCTCTTCCTTCTCAGGAGCTGTAAGTGCCTTGATGCTAAGGCTGATCTTGTGATCTGCTTCGTTGAACTCAACAATTCTTGCTGTAACTTCCTGTCCGATGCTAAGTACATCAGAAGGCTTCTCAATGTGCTCTCTTGCGATCTGAGATACATGAAGAAGAGCGTCAATTCCGGGCTCAAGCTCGATGAAAGCGCCGAAATCTGTCATTCTTGCAACCTTACCTGTAACCTCGTTACCAGCTGCATACTTGGTCTCAGCATCCTTCCAGGGATTCTCATCATCGAATTTTCTGCTGAGTGCGATCTTGCTGCCATCGATACCCTTGATCTGTACCTTAACAGTATCGCCAACCTTGAATGTCTTCTTGGGATTCTCAACACGTCCCCAAGACATCTCTGAAATGTGAAGAAGACCGTCTGCACCACCGAGATCGATGAATGCACCGAAATCTGTAACGTTCTTAACAACACCTTCAACCACGTCGCCAACTCCGATTGTCTCAAAGGGTTTCTTAGCCTGCTCCTGCTTCTCAGCAGTGATGAGCATCTTGCGGTTACCGATGTATCTTCTTCTCTTAGGATTGTACTCAGTAACAACGAACTGAATCTCCTGTCCGTCGTACTTTGACAGATCCTTCTCATAAGTATCTGATACAAGACTTGCAGGGATGAAGATACGAACCTCATCAACTACAACTGTAAGTCCGCCGTCAAGTACCTGTACAACCTTAGCTGTAAGTACTTCCTGATTGTTGTAAGCTTCTTCGATGCGCTTATTGCCTCTGTCAAGGGCAAGACGCTTATATGAAAGGATAACCTGACCGTCTGCGTCATTAGTCTTAAGAACCTTGACATCCATTGTGTCGCCTTCCTTAACAACCTGAGTCAGATCGATGCTGTTATCATTACTGTACTCATTCTTTGTAAGAATGCCATCTGATTTGTAGCCAATGTTAAGAATTATCTCATCCGGCTTTACAGAAATGACAGTGCCTTCAACGACCTCCCCCGTATGAATTGTTTTGAACGACTCATTGAGCATCTGTTCAAATGATTGTTCTGACATATTTTTGAACCTCCTCGATAATGTTCTTTGGGGTGGACGCCCCGGCGGTTATTCCCACTAGTTTAACCGCTTTAGGAAGTTCTAAATGCAAGTCATCCAGTGTTTGAATAAAGTATGTATTTGCACACTTCTTACTGCATATCTCATACAGTTTTCTTGAATTAGAACTGTGCGCTCCGCCAATCACTATCATAGCGTCAACCTGACCGGCAATCCGATCCGCTTCGGTCTGTCGTTCTTCAGTTGCACTACAAATAGTGTTCACAACATTAACATTGTAGCGCGAATCAGAAAATTTATCAACGGTTTCTTGAAATTTATTTGTGTTAAATGTTGTTTGCGAAACTATACAGATTTCAGTTCCCTCCGGAAGGTTCAATTTTGTAGCATCTTCCGGGCTTTCAACCACGTAAACCGGACCTGTCGCATAGCTGACAATTCCGTCTACTTCCGGGTGTTTCGCGCTTCCAACAACAATTATCGTCTTTCCCGCCGCGCTTTCCTTTTCCACAATGTTATGAATCCTTTTTACAAAGGGACATGTGGAATCAATATACTCAATTCCGAGTTTCTCAATTTTTTCATGAATCTCTTTTCTTATTCCGTGAGATCTGATTATAAGAATACCATTCCCGATTTCCGGCAGATCAGCTTCAGATTCAATTACCTTGACACCTTTTTTCTCAAGATCCGAAACAACTGTCTCGTTGTGAATAATCGGACCAAAGGTATAAATCTGTCTGCCTTCTTTCTCTTCTACCTGTTTATAAACTTCATCCACGGCTCTTGTTACTCCAAAACAAAAACCGGCATGTTCTGCAAGTATTACTTCCATTCTTTTCATTCCCTGTCAGGGCACAAGGCCCCAAAATACAAATTACTTATATGTGCCCTTACTTATTTTCTGCTGTTATAAAGCTCAATGATCTTATCTGCAACCTCATCGATAGTCATGTAAGAAGAATCTATCTCAACGGCATCATCAGCCTTCTTAAGCGGTGAATTCTCTCTTGTCATATCTCTGTGATCACGCTCTTTGATCTCGGCTTCAATCTGATCAAGGTCACATTCTGTACCCTTTTCAATAAGTTCCTTGTATCTCCTCTCAGCTCTGACTCTGCTGCTGGCCGTAAGATAAACCTTAAGATCCGCATCAGGCAAAACAACAGTACCTATATCTCTTCCGTCCATTACAACATCCGTGGTCTTTGCCTGTTTCTGCTGAAGCTCAACAAGTTTGGCTCTGACTTTGGCATTAGCACTTGTCTTGGATGCCATAGCACTTACCTTCTCTGTTCTGAGAAACTGATTAACATTCTCACCATTAAGGTAGACAACCTGCTCACCATTCTCATGGCCTATAGAAATATCAGCAGAATCAACATTGGCCTCAATCTCACTGCTGCTGTCACCTGAAACACCGTTTCTTGTCATATGCACGGCCATTGCTCTGTACATAGCACCTGTATCGATATAGATAAATCCAAGCTTTTTGGATACAATCTTTGCGATTGTACTTTTTCCTGCACCTGCAGGTCCGTCTATTGCAATATTACTCATTTTCACACTCCTATATGCTTAACTCTCTTCGGCAGCACACTCTCCGGCAAGATGTCCCGTTGACCAGGCAATCTGCAGATTAAATCCGCCTGTCTGGGCATCGACATCGATCACTTCTCCGGCAAAATAAAGTCCCTTTACCTTTTTGGATTCCATCGTAGAAGGATTTATCTCGCTTGTGGCTATTCCGCCTCTTGTAATTATGGCTTCGTTAAAGCCCCTTAAGCCGGTAACTGTCATTCTCACATCTTTTATCAGCGAAACAAAGCCAAGTCTCTCCGCCTTGGTTATGGAATTCAGCTGTTTCTCCGGATCTATTCCCGAAAGTTCTATCATCACCGGAATCAGTTTTGAAGGAAAAAGACCATTAAGTGAGTTCTTAAACTGCCTGTTCCTTGAAACATCAAACTCTCTCTGAAGTCTCTTATCCAGTTGTTCCTGAGTGAGTGCGGGCTTTAAATCCAGATGTATCTGATAGCTGTACGGATTACCCTTCTTGTCAGCTTCCTCGTAATAGCAGCTTGATGTAAGGATCAGCGGTCCGCTTACACCAAAATGGGTAAACAGCATTTCTCCGAAGCCTTCATAGACATATTTCTTTTTCTTGGGCTTTGCAGCATCTCCACAGGGTATCTGTTCAAGCCTGATCTCGACATTTTTCAGCGAAAGTCCCTGAAGCTCTTTCACCCACTCTTCCTTTGTCTCAAAGGGTACCAGAGAAGGGGTCATCTTTGTTACCTTATGTCCCAGCTCCCTGGCGATCTTATGACCGGTTCCCGTGGAGCCGGTGCTCGGATATGACAATCCACCCGTACATACAATAACCGCGTCAACATCGGTTATTCCGGAATCGGATGATACTACGGCTTTGACTTTGCCTTCAGAATCTGTCTGAATCCAGGTA
This sequence comes from uncultured Butyrivibrio sp., assembly GCA_947168335.1. Classification (GTDB taxonomy): domain Bacteria; phylum Bacillota; class Clostridia; order Lachnospirales; family Lachnospiraceae; genus Butyrivibrio. Next base: position 18,012 of record CAMVLM010000028.1, read on the forward strand.
ACCTCATCCTGATACCTTATCTCAACGCCCTTCTTTTTCAGTATTTTAACAAGAGTGCTGATAATATCGGACGAATGATCCGAAACAGGAAAAACTCTGTCTCCGCGCTCTGTCTTCAGTTTACAGCCGTTGCTCTCCAAAAGCTCACAGACCTTATTGTTATCATAACCGTAAAGAGAGCTATACAAAAACTTAGCGCCGTGCGGTATCTTATCAAAGTACTCTGAGATATCACAGGCGTTAGTCACATTACATCTACCTTTGCCGGTAATATATATCTTCTTACCGGGCTTTCCATTTTTTTCAAAAATAGTAACCGATGCGCCGCATTCACTGGCAGCTATTGCTGCCATCATTCCTGCTGCACCGCATCCAATCACCGCAATATTCTTCATTAACTAAAAAACTCCTTAAGCCTTGCTGAATGCATCATAAGCAGACTGAAGCATAGCAACTGAATCTGCCTCTTCAAGATCATAATCTCCTGTTACAGCCATGCATCCAGCACCGTGAATAAAAATCCACATCTTCATGAAAAGCTGTTCAGCATTTGCAGCTCCCATGGTTCTTGCTCTTGAAACCTCACGGACAATATTTTCCTCAGTTCCGTTAACAATATCATACATGCTCTTGTTGTTGATATCTGATGAAACAAACAAAAGTTTAAAAAGATTGGGATGCTCCTGAGCAAACTTTATATAGCAACGTACGACATCCACAAAAGGTGTCTCGTGTACTCGTTCACTTTTTCTGCAATAATCTTCAAAGAATCCGATTGCCTTAAGTGCCACATCATTCTTAAGTTCATCCATATTATCATAAATACGGAAAATAGGCTGTGTTGAGCAGCCTGCAGCACCTGCAAGCTTCCTTGAAGTAATCTGATCAAAACCTTCTTTTACGGTAATTTTAAAAGCAGCATTTACTATTTCTTCCTGTGTAATCGTTGCCTTTCTGGACATAAATACTTTTCCTCCTACAATAGCATATGTTATTATCTTAGTGTTTCGAAATATTTATGTCAATAACAAATAAAGGTAAAGAGCGGACACCAGCAAGTGTCCGCTCCTGTTTTTATCATTATTCTGCTGCTTCTACCATTGCCAGCCGCTGTTCTGCAGTCAGCCTGTCAGATGAATCCTCATCAAAAGCATTCTCCAGTGACTTCGCCGATCTGTCCAGCTTATCGTCCTCTTCAATGCTTCTTACTATACCCTCTCTGAAAACCTGCTCGTTTTCATTTAATTTCTCAGCTTTTTCAGCCCTTGAAGTCATCTCCTGATCATAGCTGTATCTTGAAATATCTCCATTCAGATAAAGCTCCCTGAGCTGCTGGTCGCTATATGAGGTAAAGGAAGTGATCTGTGGTTTGAAAGTGGACTCGCTGTTTTGTTCAGCTGTTTCAGCCGCCTTGATCTGCGCTTCCTTTTTTTCTATTTCAGCCTGGGATATAACAGGCTCACGGGGTTCTTCGATATCGATGTTTTCAAGCCTTTCAGCACTCTGCTGCATCTGTGCCTGTCTGATGTCATTCATCAGTTCCCGCTTAAGCCCATCAATATACGGATTGGGTCCATCTGTAGTAACCCTTAAAGACTCAACCTGAGCATCATTAGGAAGATTCTCCGCCAGCTCCTGGTTAGCTATCTGGGTATACATAACATCCGATGCTCTTGTGGCATTGGCTTTGGCCTGGGTTTCAATTAAGTTTTCCTGTTCGCCGGTCTTAAGTCTGGTTCTGCTCTCACGACTTGCACTGGCTGTATCACCATCCCTGGAGACAGAGAAAACATTTTTGTTATCCCTCCTGGCTTTTGGTTTTTCTGCGGAGGCCTTTGCTTTCCTGGCACCTGAAACTTCCGCTTTTACCGAAGACACAACAATAGATGGTTTTGGCGCGCTAACAGCACTTTTATTAGCAACTGCAATAGAAATATCTGCCATAACAACCTCCTTGTCTCCCCATCGTATAAATTCCTACAATAATTATAACACTTAGTATATATTCTGACAATTCTTTTAATTGTCTGATATTTTATTTCAAAAAGAAGTCCTTCCGCTGAAATTTTATTACAGATGTTTTTATTTGAAGCATGCGCCGCCAGGCTCACCGGATAGAAAAAGCTCCGGTCCATTACTGAACCGGAGCTTCAAAACTCTTAATAAAACCAAAATTACTGGAAGTTAGTTACAAGTACTACTATTCTCAGCGCAAAGAGTACAAATACAAACCACATGATAGGCTTAACATCCTTAGCCTTGCCGATAAGAACCTTTGTGATAACCCATCCAAGTACTGCGAACATGATACCTGTTGCAATTGAATATGAAAGAGGCATCATAACCAGTGCAAGATAAGCACCAAGTGTATCAGCAATGTCACCGTCAAATGTGATGTTCTTTGCACTTGCTACCATCAGCATACCTACATAGATAAGAGCCGGAGAAGTTGCAAATCCGGGGATAGCAAGGAAAATAGGGCTGAGAACAAGTGAAATAACAAACATAACGCCTGTTGTAAGAGCTGTAAGACCTGTACGTCCGCCAGCTGCAACACCTGCACTTGACTCTACGAAACTTGTTACTGTTGAAGTACCAAGACATGAACCTGCTACTGTACCGATAGCATCTGACATGAATACGCTGCCAACCTTGGGAAGATTTCCATCCTCATCAAGAAGTCCTGCTTTGTCTGCAACACCTACTACAGTTCCAACTGTGTCGAAAAGGTCAACATAGAGGAAGCTGAATACGATTGCTATAAACTGAATAAGATGTGTAGCTGCCCATACAAAATCAAACTTGAATGCTGTGTTTGAGATAGCTCCAAGCTGAAGACCAGCGGAGAAATCAGGGAATACATTGCCTGCTGTGTACCATCCAGATACCTGAGCGAACATACCAAGAACCCATGTAACGATGATTCCGATAAGTACGGAACCTGTTACCTTATAGTGCTCAAGTACGATGATGATGATAAGACCGATGAGGCAAAGTACAACCTCTGCATTAGAGAAGCTGCCAAGTGCTACTGTTGTAGCATCATCAGCAACGATTATGTTTGCACCCTTAAGTCCGATGAATGCAATAAACAGACCGATGCCTGCAGAAATACCATATTTAAGGTTCTGAGGAATGCTGTTGATGATCTGCTCACGGAACTTGAATATTGAAAGAATAATGAAGATAATACCTTCTACAAATACTGCTGTTAATGCAATCTTAAAGGCATTAGGATCACCACCAAGCTCACCAAGGCAGACAGTATATGCAAAATAAGCATTCAGTCCAAGTCCTGCAGAAAGAGCTATGGGATAATTTGCAAGAAATGCCATACAGAATGTTGCAATTGCTGAAGCAAGTGCTGTTGCAACAAAGACACCATTTGCATCCATTACTGTTCCAAGAATACTCGGATTAACAGCAAGAATGTACGCCATTGAAAGGAACGTTGTAAGACCGGCGATAATTTCAGTCTTAACAGTTGTGTTGTGTTCCTTAAGCTTAAACATTTTTTCTAACATGTTTCTCTCCTCCTTCGCGCGATATGCGCAGAACACTTTTTAAAAAAGCCTTTTAAAATATAGCATAAAAAAGAGAGACTTTGTAGTCTCTCTTTAAGTTTATTTTTTAACATCATGAAAGATTTTCATGAAACATTTTCTTTAGTTTATCCTGATATTCTCCGGCAAAAGTACCTTCGGAAAACCGCTTCGTTCCTGCCTCCGAAAGCTCCTTCCAGGACTCTTTTTCTTTTCCGACAAGTATAGGAAAAAACAGAACTCCGTTATCCTCTGCTGCCTTCTCATCACCGGGAGCATCGCCGCACATAAGAATATGATCGTAATTATATCCCATATCAAGAAGTCTTGATATGCAGTAGGCTTTGCTGCCAACATCCTGTGTACAGAGAATGTCTACATTTTTTACAAGATCAAATCTCTCCCACTCCTCATTTACAGCCTCGGGATTCGCGCTTGAAACCACAGCAATATCGAATAGTTCGTGAGCCTTATCCAGAGCATCCTTTGCCCCATCAAAGGGCTTTATTTCTTCTGCCGGAAGTTTAGCTATCTCCTCGTTTACTTTTCTGCTCCAGTTTAAAGCCTTCTGGAAAATCGGATCCACCTTCAGCATTTTCTCACAGGAATCATTACTAAGCTCCGGCGAATCCTCACTCCAGGTTTTAAGTGCCTTTATTCCGGCAATTTCAGTGTACTTTTCACTAACCTCTGAAAGCATCATGGCAAGTCCCTTAAACCGGTTGATGCCACGGGTTTCTGAAAACAGATTTATCACATTCCATCTTTCAAGGATTTCATCTCTCCACTTATCAAGATTCCATTCATCGACCATACAGGGGCCAAAACATCTAATATGTTTAATATTCATGGTATCCATAACACATCCGTCGGAATCGACGCAGATTATGAAATCTCTTTTTTTCTTCTTTTCATCAAACACATTCATATTATAGTCTTGTCTCCCATCTTCCGCACCACACAAGATCATTTGATCTGCCCTTGAACTCAGATTTTCCTGTAAGCTTTTCTACCAGTGCTTCCAGATATTCCTTTGTTGAGCCAAAGGCATTTATAAATGTCTTCATCATAGGTACGTCAAATAAATGATTCGTGTAGTTAAGTGAAACCGCAACCGTAGGAACTTCGTTAACATACCAGGGAATCTCGCAGGAATGTGAAGCTGAATACACAAGCCTTGTATTATTCTCTTTCGCATATCCCTTCATGTTTATCACAAAAAGAACAAGATCAGTGTTTTTCTTAAACTCCTCAATTCCCTGCTTCTCCATGATCTTAAATATATTAAATGGAGAAGGATTCTCACATTCCAGCTCATAAAGGCTCTTTGGAGCGGTGACCTCAAAGCCTGCTGCCGTAAGAATATCGATAAGCTGCTTCTTCGCCTTATCTGTTCCGTCTGTATAGGAAACAGGCGCACTCTCTATAAAATACAGACATATTCTTTTATGCTTTTCTGTTGATATCGGAAGGATATTCCGGGTATCCTTCACAAGTGAGATACTCTCATCTGCTGCCTTCCTTGCAAGTGCATGATGTTCGCTGCATCCCACAACCTGCAATCCGTCCTTTTCAGGAAAAGTTGCACCAACGAGCCCAAGATGAGCCTTCAGACCCAGTATTCTGTATATCGCATCCCTTAATCTTTCTTCGGATATCACGCCTTCCTTAAGCGCTTCCTTTATAAATCCCATATCCTCTGCAGGATCATTCATAAACAGAATCATGTCACAGCCTGCCGCTACCACTCCGCTTATGGCATCTTTTCTGCCCATCGCTGCAGATAATCCCGCCATATGAGTCGCATCAGTCACAATCAGTCCGTTAAATCCAAGTCTGTCCCTTAAAAGATCATTAAGAAGCTCTGGTGCAAGTGTCGCAGGTTTAATGTCCTCATCCTTCATCCCCGGACGAAGAGCCTTGCTGTAAGCTCTCTGGCAGATATGTCCCACCATTATGCTCTCAATTCCGGCATCAATAAGCGCTTTATATACCTTTCCGTAGCTATCGTCCCATTCCTCTACCGAAAGATCATTACAGCCCATCAAAAGATGCTGGTCTCTTTCCTCCGAACCATCTCCCGGAAAATGCTTTGCCGCACAGGCTATACCCTGCTTCTGCATTTCCTCCATATATGCCAGAGATCTGGAAATAACTGTTTCGATGTCATTTCCAAATGCTCTTGTGTTAACAATGGTATTTCTCCAGTTCGAAACTATGTCGCAGACAGGTGCAAAGGTCCAGTTGCAGCCCACAGCTTTGGATTCAACAGCTCCAACTCTGGCCATATCCCTTACTGTTTCAAGAGTTGTACTGGCACCACAGGCAGCGCCGGAAGCCACAAAGGTTCCTTCGGAAACAGCTCCGTTTCCGCCTGTCTCACAGTTTGCCGCAATAAGAGCAGGAATCTTTCCATGCTCCTGAACAAACCTGTTCTGCTCATAGATTTCCTCAAGTTTTCCTCCCTGCCAGCGTATGCCTCCTATATGGAGGTCATCCGTCAGCTTCTTAAGGGATTCTTCATCTCTTTTCATTGTGAGGTTTATAAAAAGCTGCCCCACTTTTTCATCCTCTGACATGGAATTGAATGTTTCTTCTACCCACTTTACCTGTTCATCATTCAGATAAAATGGCTTTTTTCTTAAATCAACCAAAATAGCTCTCCTTTATAAATAGATTAGTCCGTTTTCATCAGGTTCCTTGGGGAGCGCTGCCATAACGTCAATGATTCCCCAGGCAAGTGGCAATCCGGTCCAGCACAGGGCAAGGTACAGAATGCCTCTTATATATTTTTTTGCATAAAACTGATTTGCTCCCACTATTGAAAGAGCGCACAGCCACAAATATACTTTTCTGTTAACCGGATTTTTCTTCTTTTCCATATCAGGCACTTTCTCCATCCTTGATCCTGGCAATCTCGCCTCTTATCTCATCCATCTTCTTTGCATCAAGCGGATAGAACTTCATGGCGATAATGTTAACAATAAGTCCAATACTTATAACACCGTACATAAGGAAAATACCAACTGCCTTAAGCTGAGGTGTATAAGGTGTATCCACATCGGGCATCTGCGTTGTAAATCCGATTGCTGCAAGACAGATGCTTGCGATAAGCGGTGCAAATGATGATACAAGCTTATCGATAAAACTGAAAAGTGTTCCCATAAGGCCAGGAACATATTTTCCTGAGCGATATGTCTCATAGTCAGCGCAGTCTGCTGTCATAGGAATAACAATACTTGAGCTAACCTGCTGGAAGCCGCCTGTTACAACTGTAAGAACAAACAGTGCAACTGTGAAAAAGCTGAATCCTGTAAAGCCTTCAAATCCCGGAAGATTAAGAGTTGTGGGATCTCCAAATATCCACAGAAGTGCCATAAGGATATTTCCAATAAGTGCAATCCAGCTGCTGACTACCATTGCTTTTTTCTGTCCGAATTTTGTAGCAATAACGCCTACGCCAAGCAGAATGAAGATAACATTTCCGATAGTTGTGTAGATCTGGAATCCACCGGATAATGCATAATTTCCAACAACAATTGCATACATGATAAGTGTTACTGTTGAGGTTCTTGCAGCTGTTCCGAGCTTGTCTGTTGAAGCTGAAAGAACAAGCATCTGAATTGCTTTATTCTTCTTCATGATCTCAGCATAATCTCTGAATGTGATTATCTGCGCTTTTCCTGTTCCAAAGTATTTGATGTTATCCTTAGGCCATACGGATATAACAGCTATAATGGTGCAGATAGCTGACAGAACCGCAATAATGAGCCAGAACTCATGGAACATTGCAATGTCTTTTCCAAGGCCGTGATACTTAGGTGCAAGATAATTTGAAACCAGCATCTGACCGCCTGTAAAAAGGAACATTCCAAAGATGCCGTCAAATACTGAGAACATCGGGCGCTGCTTGGGATCATTGGTCATGCATGACTGCGCTGACTTTGTAACAACACACTGGAATGTATATCCGATGTAGTAAACTGCGTTAATAAGAACAAAAAAGATAATTCTCGGCAGCCCTTCTGGTAATGCCGGTGTCAAAAAGAACATTAAAAAACTTGAAAGCGCAAGGATCAAATTTCCCACTATCATAAAAGGTCTGTTTTTTCCGAATTTACCGTTTGTCTTATCCACAACAAATCCAACGAAGGGATCAGTAACTCCGTCCCATATACGCATTATCATTGAAAAGCTTCCAGCCAGTACAACTCCGAAGCCAACCCAGCCGGTTATATAATAGGCAATAAAAAGCATCATAAACATATAAAGATTAGTTGCCACATTGTTGAGTGCGTAGCCTCCTATTCGCCACATAGGCACTCTGTGAATGCCGTTACCTACATCATATTTACTTGTTTCCATATTAACCTCCGCTATATCCTTCCCATTTTCTGCTTCTTCAAAAAGCATGAATTCAACGATCCTGCGCAGGAATCATCATTAAGCTAATGAAAATAATAGCGGTTATGAAATGCGCCAACAAGAATTATATTTTGTATTTATAGTATTATATTTATTGCATTATGCATAAAAAGAAATATTGTATTATAATATAGAAATATAGTTCATACAAGGAGATGCCATGCAACATCAGTTATTGAATCTGACCAGCAATTATTTTTCAAAACTAAACATTCAGTCTATGGTTATAAATTTAGATGACCCACTTCCCAATAACGCAGATCTGGGTCTTAGAAATAATATACTTTCAGGAAAAGATATAAATGGCAGACATTTTCCCAAGCTGCCCTTCACAAAAGATGAAAAGCATCTGATACACTTCACAACGGATATGTATAACTGCAATTACTGCCTGATCCCCATACCCGATCAGGAGCTTCCCCTTGCGCTTTTACTGGGGCCATATCTTACAGAGCCCACACATATCAAGATGGTAAATGAACTCAGAAAGCTCCTTGGCATACCGGAATCCCTGGGTGATTACCTGATCCAGTATTACTCATCCGTACCATATGTTGATTCAGCCTCATCAATAGATCTTTTTATCGATTCTCTGGGAATGACTCTCTTTGGAGAAGGTAAATATGAAATCACCTATAAAAGACAGCATCCTGACTCTGCATCAGAGTATGTGGCATCTCCGGACGTTGCGAATAATACTGATATCATATCAATAATCGAGAAACGCTATGACTATGAAGAAAAAATCATGGCAGCCATTTCACAGGGTGATTATAAAAAAGCCCTGCATTACAGCCAGGACAACACTTTCACAAGTCTGGATGACCGTGCTTCCAGCAGTTTGAGAAGCCGTAAGAATTACATGATAATATTGAACACGCTCTGCAGAAAGGCCGCTCAGAGAAGCAGTGTCCATCCGGTTTATCTCGATGAAATATCAAGAAAGGTTGCTCACAAAATTGAGGCAATGTCATCTCAAACCCAGACCGGCGAGATCACCAAAGAGATTATAAGAAGATATTGTCTTCTCGTGCAGCAGACCTCAACAGAAGGCTATTCACCGCTCATACAAAGAGCCGTAAACCATATTTCAAGCCATCTGTTCGAAAGCAGCCTCACTCTTCAGAGTACAGCTGCTGCTCTTTCCATTAACAAAAGCTATCTTGTAACTCTGTTCAAAAAAGAGACGGAGGAGACCTTTACTTCATATGTAAACAAAAGAAGGATAGATCATGCCATTTTCCTCTTAAATACCACACTTTCAACGGTAGTAGAAATTGCAGAATCCTGTGGTATTCCTGATGTCACATATTTTATAAGACTATTCAAAAAGGAAAAGGGAATGACTCCCTCTCAATACAGAAAAATGATCCGAAACACAGATTGAAATATACCCGGAGGTACACAATGCCAGTTTGTAACGTCTGTCACAATCACTGTAACTTAAAAGAAGGTATGACCGGATTATGCCACGGAAGAATATGCAGGGATGGAGAAATAGTATGCGCAAATTACGGACACATTACCTCTATCGCACTTGATCCCATTGAGAAAAAGCCTCTCAATAATTTCCATCCGGGATCAAATATTCTTTCTGTAGGAAGTTACGGCTGTAACCTGCGCTGTCCTTTCTGCCAGAACCATTCAATTTCTTATGGGTTTACTTCGGCCAACACCAGCGTCCAAGTTCCCTATCAGATTGCAACACCCGAAAAGCTCGTGGAGATTGCCCTTTCCTACAGTGATAAAGCAGCCAGTCCCCAGCAAGGTTTTTCTGCAAATAATATCGGTATTGCTTTTACCTACAATGAGCCACTTATAGGCTACGAATTTGTCAGAGATACCGCCATGCTGTCCCATGAAAACAGTCTTCTTAATGTGGTTGTTTCAAACGGAAATGTATCAAAAGATGTCTGTAGAGAAATCCTGCCCTATATTGATGCCATGAATATAGATCTCAAGGGCTTTACTGATAGTTACTACGAAGATATTCTGAAGGGCTCAAGAAAAATGGTAATGGATTTTATAGAAGAAGCCTTCACAGACTGCCACATGGAACTCACCACACTCATTGTCCCGGGATACAATGATTCAGAAAAAGAAATAGAATCTCTGGCAAAGTGGGTAAGCACTTTAAGTCCTGAGATTCCTCTTCATATCAGTCGGTTTTTCCCTCGTTTCAATCTCACAGACAGGGATGCCACCGATGTGGATCTTATTTATCATTTGGCAGATGTTGCCCGCAGTTACCTGCACTATGTCTATACAGGGAACTGCTGATCAGAGTTCCTTCATCTGCTTATCGCAGAAGTCCTGGGCTGTCTGTGTAATCGCAAGCCCCTCCTCTCCTGTTTCGCGGAGACATGATGGAATGAGGTGTCCTATTCTGCCCATTGAATCAATAACTTCATCCACAGGTATTCTGCTCTTTACTCCTGCCATGGCAAGATGAGCAGATACCACTGCATTTACACCGCCATAGGCATTTCTTTTTATACACGGAACTTCAACAAGACCTGCTACAGGATCACAGGTAAGTCCCAGCATGCTTTTAATACAAAGGGCAACAGCATTAAGAATCGCTTCATTATCTCCGCCTTCCAGATATGTCAGCGCACCTGATGCCATGGCTGCCGCACTTCCAATCTCAGCCTGACAGCCGCCTTCTGCTCCTGCTATACTTGCACATTCAGCAAGCACCTCTCCAATTCCGGCAGCAAGATAAAGTGCTTCTATGATTTTCTCTTCGCTTACATTTTTCTTTTCCTGATAAGAAAGAAGGACAGCAGGGATTACGCCGCATGCACCTGCAGTTGGTGCAGCTACAATCCTTCTCATACAGGCATTGGACTCTCCCATCTTAACCGCTTTTTCAATGACAGATGAAATAAAATCCCCAACAAGCGCACTGCCTGCCACATTGAATTGTTCTACCTTCATGCCGTCCCCACCTGCCATTCCGCTTTTGGAAACAAGCTCAGGGTTGTACTTTTTATCAGCATCTCGCATGGCAGAGAGAATCTCTTTCATTTTTGTATAGGATTCTTCACATGTAATACTCTGTTCGGTACAGTCGTCTTCCTGAACAACCTTCCACATGGGAAGACCTTTTTTCTCTGAAATTTCTGCTATTTCAGCCAGTTTTTTAAATGCCATTACTCAGTCCTCCGCCAGAGAATAATACATAACGTATTCTATTCCGCTTGATTGCTCAAGCAATTTTAAAACATCACCCGGGACCTCCTGGTCGCATTCAAGGACCATAACAGCGTGTCCGCCTCTGGATTCTCTGTAAAGCTGCAGGCTGGCAACATTTATATTTTTACCGGCAAGCATACTTGTAACCTCAGCCGCATATCCGGGGCGATCCTGATTATGCACAATAAGTGTGGGATGTTCTCCGGAAAAATTAGCCAGAAGGCCATCCACTCTTGAAATATTGATCAGCGATCCTCCAACTGACTCGCCGACTATTTCAAGCTTTTTCCCGCCTGTTCCTGTAAGCCTTAAAAGAACAGAATTGGGATGTGCGTCCTTTAGCTTTGCTTTGCCAAAAGAGATCTTCATTCCTTTCTTTTCAGCTATATCAAAGCTGTTGGGGATATTCTCATCATCCATCTTCATCCCAAGAAGTCCCGCAACCAGGGCATATTTTGTTCCATGTCCATTTCCGGTTGCAAGAAAAGAACCGTAAAGCAGTATCTCCGCTTCTGCAACATCTTCTCCCAGAAGTTTTCTGGCAACATATCCGATTTTTACAGCCCCGGCTGTATGGGAACTTGAAGGCCCAACCATAACCGGTCCAACAATATCAAAGATATTCATCCTGTTTCTCCAAGAATATAGTCACAAATTATTTAACGGTAATTATGCACTTGTAGGTTTTTCCTCTGACCCCGGCAATTAAAAAAGATTTTCCTTTTTTCATGCCGCGGACCGTGACATGATTCTTATCTATATTTATTATTTCTATTTTATCGTTGGAAGTTTTCCATTTTACCTTGTTTTTTCCGCAATTATCCATGCGAATGGACACTTCATTTCCGACTTTAACACTCTTTCTGTCCGCTGAAATATTTCTTGCGGCAGACTTTTTATCATATAACTTTACATATCCGTTTTCGTTGACATAGACATATTTTTTTACATTTGAAAACAAAGGATCAACCTGCGGTCCTCCATTTCCTTTTGGTCTTGCTATTATAAGACCACTCTTAATGTAATAATATCCGCTTTTCAGCTTACCCAGTCCTTCGAGCTTTGCTGTATAAGTCCCGGTGGTACGCAGATCAGATCCTTTTATTATGTATGACTTCTCAGGATAGGCCGCACCGGGCTTATAAATGCCAAAGGATAATCCATAACTCTCATTATGCAGCATTTTATATGTCAGGCTGCTTTTAATGTATATGGACCTTCCTTTTGCACGTATTTCAGTCACTTCGAACTTATTTGTATCAGGGTATTTGTAGCCGGAATCTGAAATTGAAATTCCACTGTCACTTATCGTTAAGTATTTTGTGACAATCCCGCTGTCTGCTATCGACCAATGACCATAAATATAGCCGGAATCAGGGCGCGTAAAACATGAATGCATAGTGCATTCAATATCATAATCACCGCTTTTAGGAATCTTAAGTCCATCAAGCAGACTTTTTTTATCAAATTTCAACTCCAGAGTTTTTGATTCAGTATCAGAGATGAGACCACTGTTATTCTCAACGCCATTGTATTCCGGAAATTGATCATGCACTCCAACAATACTGGCTTTAATAAGATAACCGGTACCCGGATAAGTGGTATGAACAGTAACAGTTATTACATCATTCTCACATGTAATATCCGTTATCTGAACTGATCCTGTATTATCTGCTTTACCCTTTATAGGAATGGATAGAACAAATGCAAACACAAATAAAATCAGTACCCACTTAATACTCGTCTTCATCTCTTTCCCTCAAAGAAACTTATTTGTAATTTACGATTTTGCCAAATTCAGGCTTAAGTGATGCTCCACCTACCAGTCCGCCATCAATGTCCGGCTGCGCAAAAAGTTCCTTTGCATTACCTGCATTAACTGAACCGCCGTACTGTATGCGGACATTTTCAGCCGTTTCTTCATCATAGATTTCTGCAATGCAGTCGCGAATGGCCTTACATACTTGCTGAGCCTGACCTGTTGTCGCTGTCTTGCCTGTACCGATTGCCCATATAGGTTCGTAAGCGATAACCATCTTTGCAACATCTGACGCAGGAACACCGGCCAGATCTGATTTTATCTGCATTCTGATCCAGTCGATCGTTATTCCCATCTCTCTTTGCTCAAGTGTCTCACCGCAACAGAGAATAGGTGTAAGTCCATGCTCAAAAGCTTTCTTAACCTTCTTATTAAGCTCCTCATCTGTCTCGTGAAAATACTCACGCCTCTCAGAATGACCGAGAATTACATATTTTACTCCTGCTTCTACAAGCATATTGGGAGCAATCTCACCAGTGTACGCACCGCTCTCCTCATAATGCATATTCTCTGCACCTATTGCGATATTTGTGCCTCGTGTCGCTGTGATAGCAGGAACAATATCAATAGCAGGTACACAAAGTACTACATCAACATCATTTGAATCAACCAGGGGTCTTAATGTAGCAATAAGCTCAACTGCCTTTGCCGGTGTCATATTCATTTTCCAGTTACCGGCTACAATCTTTTTTCTTGCCATATTTTATTCCTTTCCAAGAAGATAGTAATATTCCCCCCCAAAATAACCACTCTATAAAAACCTGATCAAAGCTTTGCAAGAAGATCTGCAACAACTTCTTCCATGGTATTATTCTTTTCATCAATTATGATATCGGCATATTTCTCATAGAGGACACTGCGCTCATTATATAGAGATTCCAGTGTCTGTCCCTCCTTCATTACAACGCCCCTCTGCCTTACGTCATCAAGGCGCTTCGTCAGAGCATCCATGCCAACCTTCATATAAACAATTTTTCCAATACTTTTGTAGTGCTCCATAGCTTCACTGCCATAAACAGCACTTCCTCCGGTAGCGATTACTGTCTTTTCCGCTTCTATACCGGCATTTATCTTATTTTCAATATCAATAAAGCCATCAACGCCTTCGGTTTCAATAATTTCCGAAAGCCTGCGACCCTCTTTTTCCTGAATAACTATATCCGCATCAATAAAATTATAACCAAGTATCTTGGCTAAAATAACTCCAACCGTGCTCTTTCCGGAAGCCGGCATTCCAATCAGAATAATGTTGTTTTTACTCATATTATTTCCTCTATAGTAAACGACATAGACATTCGTCTATTGTCGTTTACTACAAATTATATTACAGAATTACTTTACAGTGATTTTACACTTATAGGTTTTTCCTTGAACAGGAAAAAGTAATACAAATAGTAACGCAAATAAAAAAATCCCCAGATTTATACCTTTCTTCATATTTACAGCCTACGTTATTTAAGTTTTAAAAAAAATATATTTAATTTACTATTTGAATTCGACATTAGTTCTTTGTCTGATCAAACAGTAGTACTTCCCCCCATCAAAAAACGTTTAAAAACGGATTCAAATTGAAACAATTTGAATCCGTTTTATTACATAAATTTTTTAATCTTATTAAGCGTTTACGATCTTGCCAAAATCAGGCTTAAGTGATGCACCGCCAATAAGACCGCCATCAATGTCAGGCTTTGAAAGAAGCTCAGCAGCATTGCCGGCATTCATTGATCCGCCATACTGAATACGAACTTCATCAGCTGTAGCCTGATCATAAAGCTTAGCAATAAGGCTACGGATAAGTCCGCAAACTTCCTGAGCCTGATCAGCTGTAGCTGTCTCGCCTGTTCCGATAGCCCAGATAGGCTCGTATGCGATAACAAGCTTCTTAACCTGGTCAGCAGTTACGCCATCAAGATCCCATGTGATCTGTCTCTCAATCCACTCCTTGTATGTGTCAGCCTTACGAAGTGCAAGGGACTCGCCACAGCAAAGGATAGGTGTAAGACCAGAAGCAAATGCCTTCTTAACCTTCTGGTTAATAAGAATATCGTTCTCACCGAAGATATCTCTTCTCTCTGAGTGACCGATGATAACATACTCAACACCTGCATCCTTAAGCATGGGAGCTGAGATTTCGCCTGTGAAAGCGCCGCTGTCAACGATGTAGAAGTTCTCTGCACCTACATGTACGTTTGTCCCCTTAACAGCCTCTACTACAGGTACGATATCAATTGCAGGAACGCAGTAAACTACGTCCACATCATCATTCTTTACAAGATCCTTAAGCTCTGCACAAAGAGCTACAGCCTCACTGGGAGTCTTGTTCATCTTCCAGTTGCCGGCAATTATTCTTCTACGTGCCATGTTTTTGGCCTCCTATATTATATTAGTTTTTTCATAAGGAAATTCGACTCTCGCTGTCGCCCGATCGAACCAAGTAGTACACCAGCCTCGAAAATACCTCGCCAGGTGATTACTTATCATCTGCAGCAACAACGCCGGGAAGTTCCTTACCCTCAAGGAACTCAAGGGAAGCACCGCCACCTGTTGAGATATGGCTCATCTTATCAGCAAAGCCAAGCTGGTTAACAGCAGCTGCACTATCACCACCACCGATGATTGTTGTAGCATCTGTCTCTGCAAGAGCCTTAGCAACAGCCTTTGTACCTTCAGCAAGAACAGGGTTCTCGAATACGCCCATAGGTCCGTTCCAAACAACTGTCTTAGCACTCTTTACAGCATCAGCAAAGAGCTCTCTTGTCTTAACGCCGATATCAAGACCTTCCTTATCAGCAGGAATTGCATTACTCTCAACAACTGCTGTCTCAATGTCAGGATTATCGATAGGATCCGGGAATCCACCTGATACAACTGTATCGATAGGAAGAAGAAGCTTCTTGCCGTTCTTCTCAGCCTTCTCCATCATTTCTTTACAATAATCAATCTTCTCGTTATCAACGAGTGAAAGACCAACTTCATATCCCTTAGCCTTAAGGAATGTGTAAGCCATACCACCACCGATGATAAGAGTATCGCACTTCTCAAGAAGGTTATTGATTACGTTAAGCTTATCAGCAACCTTAGCACCACCAAGGATAGCTACGAAAGGACGAACCGGATTCTCAACAGCGTTGCCGAGGAAGTCGATCTCTTTCTGCATAAGGTAACCAACTGCACAGTTGCCGCCCTTCTCACGAACATACTTTGTAACAACAGCTACAGAAGCGTGTGCTCTGTGAGCAGAACCGAAAGCGTCACATACATAATCATCACAAAGATCAGCAAGTTCCTTTGCAAATGCTTCGCCAGCATCTGAAGGCTTTGTCTCTTCCTTGCCACGGAAACGTGTATTCTGAAGAAGAACTACATCACCCTCACCCATAGCCTCAACAGCAGCAGTTGCGTCAGCACCTGTTACGTTGTAATCAGCAACGAACTTAACGTCCTTACCAAGCTTAGCAGAAAGGCTCTTTGCTACAGGAGCAAGAGACTCACCCTCGTTGGGGCCGTTCTTTACTTTACCAAGGTGTGAGCAAAGGATAACCTTACCACCATCAGCTACAAGCTTCTTGATTGTAGGAAGTGCAGCGTTGATACGTGTCTCGTCTGTGATCTCACCATTCTTAAGCGGTACGTTGAAGTCGCAACGAACAAGAACTCTTCTGCCCTTTGCGCTGAAATCATCAACAGATTTCTTATTAAGTGCCATTATTTTATCCTCCTGGAATGTGTAATATTAAAGTTCTGCTCTCGCTATCGCTCGCCAGAACCAGCTTATTCACTAAATTCTATTGAGTGAATAATAAAAATGAGGTCCGGTCCATTAGGACCGGACCTCATTAGAT
>CAMVLM010000029.1 GCA_947168335.1 uncultured Butyrivibrio sp.
GTTATGGCTACAGACAAAAAACTAAAATTCAATGAGCCCTGGATAATGCAGAGAGCAGATCCTTATGTGCTTAAGGCTGAGGATGGAAGCTACTATTTTACTGCTTCGGTTCCGGATTACGACAGGATTGTCCTCAGAAAATCGGATACTCTTGCTGGTCTTGCGGATGCAGAAGAAATCACAATCTGGACCAGACATGAGAAAGGCATAATGAGCAAGCATATCTGGGCTCCGGAACTACATTACTGCATGGGGAAATGGTATGTATACTTTGCCGGCGGTGATGTTGATGATATCTGGGAAATTCGCCCTTACGTGCTGGAGTGTCAGGGAGATGACCCGATGAAGGATCCCTGGGTAGAGAAGGGAAAGATGAAATGCAGGGAGGATGATGAGTTTTCCTTCAGGGCATTTTCTCTGGATGGCACGATATTTGAAAACAAAGGTAAATGGTATTACATCTGGGCAGAGAAGGTTGGCGTAGGCAAACAGATTTCAAATCTTTATATTGCAGCGCTTAAAACGCCCTATGAACTTGATACAGTACAGGTTCTTCTTACTTCTCCCGATTACGACTGGGAGCGTGTGGGATTCTGGGTAAATGAGGGACCGGCTGTTCTGAAGAGAAACGGAAGAATTTTCCTCACATATTCAGCAAGTGAAACAGGGGCTGCTTATTGCATGGGAATGCTGACAGCTGATGAGAATGCAGATCTTCTGGATCCCAAATCATGGGTAAAGGAAAGATATCCCGTGCTTAAGAGCAGTGAGGAACATGGAATCTACGGCCCCGGCCATAATTCCTTTACCGTGGACGAGAATGGCGAGGATATACTTGTTTATCATGCGCGCACAGAGAGTGTGATTACGGGTGATCCGCTTTACAATCCCAATCGTCATGCGATGCTTATGAAGATCAGGTACGATCAGAATGGCTGCCCTGTTTTTAGCTATGGGGGATAAATATATGAATAAAAAGATTACAACAGCAATTGCTTTGGCAGTATCCTGTGCGCTTACAGGTTGCGCTTCCGGAAGCGGCAGCACGTCAAAGCAGGATACAAACAAGGAGGAGACGGCTGTGACCACCGAAGTAAATGAGAACGGTTCAGGTAGTACGGAGGTCGGGGAGCCTGAAATAAAGACCGGTGTTTATAAAAATGCTGTCTGCTGTCATGATCCTCAGATTATTCTTGCGGAGGATGGCAGTTATTACATGACAGGTTCTCATCAGGTACTTGCAAAGTCAGATGACCTTACAAACTGGAGTTATATCGGTAACGGAAATAATGTATTCTCCAATCTTTTTTCCGGTAATCTGGATGCCTTTAAATACGTGGGCAAAAACGAGGAGGGTGGCTATTCGGTCTGGGCTGCAAATACTTTTTACAATGAGGCAATGAAAAAATACGTTATGTATTTCTGCACCACCTCAAGCTATATCAAGTCCAATCTCTGCATGGCTGTGTCCGATACACCTGAGGGAAAGTTTGAATACACAGATACGATACTATATTCAGGCTTTACCAAAACAACGGCAGAAGAAACAAATATTTATGATGTTCTCGGCAGTGATGCTGACATTTCAGGATATCTGAAGCTTGGCGGCTATAACAATGAAAAGTGGCCAAACTGCATAGATCCGGCGGTTTTTACCGATGCAGACAATCGTATGTGGATGGTCTATGGATCCTGGTCGGGCGGAATATTCCTGCTTGAGCTTGATCCGGAAACGGGAAAACCAATCCATGAGGTAAAGGAAGGGGATCCACAGGGTGACAGTTTTGATTCCTACTTTGGCTACAGACTTGTTGGCGGCGGACATCATGCGATTGAAGGACCTTTTATTATTTATAGTCCGGAAAGCGGTTACTATCATCTTTTTGTGTCCTACGGAGGACTGACCAGTAACGGTGGATATCAGATAAGGCAGTTCAGGAGCAAGACCCCTATGGGACCTTATGTAGATGCGGCAGGAAATGGCCTTGGAGATGAAGAGAACTATATGAGTTACGGGCTTAAAATGATGGGAAATTATACACTACCCAGCCTGTCGGTTACTTATATGGCTCCCGGCGGCCAGTCCGCATTTCAGGATGATAAAGGAAATTACTACATAACCTATCATCAAAGATTTGACGATGGTCAGGAGTTCCATGAGCCAAGAGTACATCGCATGTTCATTACAGAAGACGGATGGTTCACAACCTCTTTATATGAATATTCGGATGATGAACTTTCGGGTGAGAAGGTTCAGAATGTATCGGATCTTGACGGAACGGTTTATGTACTTGATCACGGCCTGGATGTGAATGATATTGTTAACAAGCCTGTAAAGTGCAGCCTTGAA
The DNA here is from genome assembly GCA_947168335.1 of uncultured Butyrivibrio sp. Lineage (GTDB taxonomy): Bacteria > Bacillota > Clostridia > Lachnospirales > Lachnospiraceae > Butyrivibrio. The sequence continues at coordinate 2,351 of CAMVLM010000029.1, forward strand.
GACGGAAAAATAACCGGAGAGGGAATAGAAGGTACTCTTGAAATAAAAGAGGGTACATCCTACGTAAACCTGGTTATTAATGGCGAAAGTTTTAAAGGCGTACTTATAGATATGACAGATGAGGCCGGGAACAGGACAAGATCAGTCTCAGCAATTGGAGAGAATAACCATACAATCTGGGTTACAGGCTATATTCGGTGATGTTTTGCAAGATTTGAGAATCAGGCAGCAATATCTGGATAAAAATGTCAATAGAGTTACAAAAATAAGTTATTGTTTAAATGTACAAAAATTACTTTAGAAAACTATTAAAATTGGCAAAAATTTAAATTATTTGACAAAAAACTAAAATAATTATTGACGTTCTAAAACGCAATAGGATAATATTACTATATCAAATCAATTTTGATTCATTTTTTTAGGAGGATTTGCTATGAGAAAGAAATTTTTAGGAATTGCAATGGCTTCGATTATGGGGCTGTCAACTTTAGCAGGTTGTGCTACAACAACTGTTGAAGAGGCAGGCGAGGCTGAAGTTGATACACAGGCAGCTGCATCAGAAGAAAGCGGTGAAGCAAAAGAGACAACAGAAGCTACAGAAGAGACTGCTGATGCTGCAGCATCTACAGAGGATGGCTCAAGCTCAGATTCACTTACTGGTAACGGCGACAAGACACTTCATGTTTTCCTTTACATGCAGGAGCATGAGAAAACAATTTACGAAGATCTTGTTAAGAAGTTCGTTGATGAGCACAAGGATGAGATTAAGGAAGTTGTATTTGAGGTAACAACTCAGGATGAGTACAACCAGAAGATGATCGCTAACATGACTGCAAACGATATGCCTGATGTTTTCTATGTAGGACCTGCAGCAGTTCGTTCATATGTTGATAACGGATATATCCTTCCTCTTGATGATTATGTTGATGCTGATACAATCGGCAGCGTATGGGGAACAACACAGGAAATTTACCGTTATGACGGAACAAACGTAGGTAAGGGATCACTTTACGCACTTCCTAAGGATCTTTCATGTTTTGCATTTGCTTACAACAAGGATCTTTTCGATGCAGCAGGACTTGATTATCCCGATCCTAACAAGCCTTACACATATGATGAGTTTGTAGAAGTTTGTAAGAAACTTACAATTGATAAGGATGGCGACGGAGAAGTTGATCAGTGGGGCGTTGCAAACGCAGATCAGTGGGGCATGACTCCTTACCTTTACTCTAACGGTGTTAAATTCCTTAACGAGGATATGACAAAGGTTAACGTTGCAAACAATGAGCAGCTCAAGGAAGCTCTTACATTCTACACAGATCTTACAAAGAACGGACTTACACCTTCAGTTGAGCAGGATACAGCTCTTGGCGGATATCAGAGATGGCTTGATGGTCAGGTTGCTTTCTATGCTTGCGGTACATGGGATGTTGCAGCATTCATGGATAACGCTACATTCCCTTACAACTGGGATCTTTGCGGATGGCCTGTAGGACCTTCAGGTGATGGTAAATCACACACATGGATGGGTTCAGTTGGTTACTGCGTATCTGCTACATCTGAGAATCCTGATCTTGCAGCACAGCTCATCGCTAAGCTTTCAACAGATGAGGATGGTCAGAGAGAAGTTTCAGGTATCACATCAGGTGCATCAATTCAGCTTCCTAACATCACAGATCTTGCTTATGGCGAGTTCAAGGATGCTGTTAACAGCGGAAAAGTTCCTTATGCTTCTAACGTAGATGTAATCTTTGGTTACTTCGATGGCAATGACAATTATGCAGCATCTCTTCAGGAGACAGACTACACATACAACGCAGAGTGGTTCACACCCTTCTGGTCAGGTGTATTCAACATCAAGAATGGCGACATCACTGTAGAAGAATACTTACAGCAGGTTGAGCCTGAGATGCAGGAAGCACTTGATGAAGCAATCGAACTTCAGAATTCTGCAACAAAATAAAAAACCTTAACAAAATGATATTATAGTTATATACGGGCCCCTTCGCCCAGCGGAGGGGCTCGAATTAAAATAAGGTATTTGGGCGTATAATGGATTTTACAGAAAATCATATGCAAGTGACGCTGATTTAGGGGAGTGGATATTATGGCATCAAAAAAGCAAAAGATTCATATGTCTGCGATGGCAAAGAGAGAAGAGAGATGGGCATGGCTGTTTATTGCAGCACCATTTGTGGGATTTATGCTGTTTATGGCTTATCCTATTGTATTTGCTCTGATTGCCAGCGCAAGCAAATGGACAGGAATAAATTCCTTGTGGGGGAATATGGTCGGATTTCGCAACTATGCGAAAATTCTGACAGATGATAAGTTTTGGAAGGCAATGGGGACCACAATCATTTATATGATAGGTATTCCTATTGGAATGATTCTGGGAATGCTCATAGCCATGGGACTTAATCGCAAGATCCCCGGAAAAAGGATTTTGACTACCATGTATTATGTTCCCGTTGTATCGTCACTGGTTGCGGTATCAATTCTGTGGGCATGGGTATTTAACTATGATTACGGCCTTTTGAACGGAATTTACAAGGCACTTACAGGAATGCACGGCCCTAACTGGCTGGGTGATGAGGTTATGGTAAAGATTTCCCTTATCATATTCATGGTATGGAAGGGACTTGGCGGTACTGTTATCCTTTATCTCGCAGGACTTCAGAATATTCCGAGAGATTATTATGAAGCAGCCATGATCGATGGAGCAAACAGCTGGCAGAAGTTTAAGAGTATTACATTGCCGCTGCTTTCACCTGTTACCTTCTATGTACTTATTACTTCACTTATCGGAGGCTTCCAGGTATTCGTAGAAGTTCAGGTTATGACACCTTCAGGCGGACCAAACTACAGCTCAGCAACAGTTGTATTCTATCTCTATGAGAAGGCATTTACTAACGGACAGCTTGGATACGGAAGTGCAGTAGCAGTCATCCTTGCAATTATCATATTCATTATCACTGCCATCAATTTCCGTGGACAGGATAAATGGGTTAAGACTATAGACTAAAGGAGGTGTGACAAATGGAATTAGCTTTAAAAAGAAGTAGTGCAAAAGATTATCAGTCAGATCGCGTCACAACTTCAAAGGAAAAAGTCGTTAATATAATTGTATTTGTTGTCCTTTTCCTGTTCGCGATTACAATGGTGTTCCCGCTTATCTACATGGTTGCAACATCATTCATGACTAAAAACCAGATCCTTTCAGGATCACTTACAATTCTGCCTAATCCGATACTTATCGGAAAATATTCACAGGTGCTCAGTAAAGGACAGTTTATAAGCGGTATTATAAACACCATCTGTGTTGAAATTCCGGTACTTCTGATTGGTGGATTTACATCTTCACTGGCAGCTTTTGCCTTTGCAAAGATGGAATTCAGAGGAAAAAATATTTTATTCCTCGCCTTGCTTGCAACTATCATGATACCTTTTGCGGTTGTAATGATTCCCCAGTATGTACTTTTTACCAAGCTGGGATGGACAAACTCACTTGCACCGCTCATTATCCCGGGCTGCTTTGGTAATGTCGGCATGATCTTTTTCCTTCGACAGAACCTGTACAGTATTCCTTCAGACCTGATGGATGCAGCTAAGATTGATGGATGTAACTATTTTAGAATTTACTATAAGATTTTCCTTCCGCTGATGAAGGGAGCTCTCGGAACACAGCTTATGCTGTGGTTCATGGGAATATGGAATGACTATCTTGCGCCCACTATTTTCCTGAGAAGTGAAAAGAACTGGACTCTGCAGGTTGTTATCAGATCCTTCAACTCCTACTATGCAATTCAGAGTGATTATGCGCTCATAATGGCGGCATCTGTAATTGCAATGCTTCCTACTCTTGTATTGTTCTTCCTGTTCCAGAGAGTTATTATTGAATCAATAGCTATCAGTGGTATCAAGTAATTGATGTTTTTGTTGCTTACAAGCCTCCTTTGTTGTTACCGGCAGAGGAGGCTTTACATAGTTACAGAGGAGAAAAAATGGACACACGAATATGCAAACATTGCCTGCTTCGGGACTTGGGCGGTAACCAGGCAGAAATGATACAGAAATATAAGGATGCGATTGATAAAGAGGACAGAGTGCCGGAAGAGAAATACGAAGAGAGACTAAAGATATGCACATCTTGCGATTTGCTTCTTCAGGGTACCTGTAATGCCTGTGGCTGTTATGTAGAGCTTAGGGCGCTTGGAATAGCCAGTAACTGTCCTAAGAAGAAGTGGTAAGGACAGGCACGGATCAGGGGTGTTTTGCATATATTGCTAAAAATGCAAAATATTTTATAAAAAGCTAAAATAATTATTGACTTGTGAGTCTGTGATGATAAGATTATTAAAGGAATAAAAAACATGACGCTTGAAGCTTTTTCTAATGAAACACGCAGTGAGTGCGGTTTTCTGCGAAATAATTCAGGAAGTCAAAATTTTAAGAAAGCGAGATTGGATGTATGGCTAAGCTTGTAATCAATAACGAGAGCAAAAAGTCACATATTGCACCTGAAATATACGGACATTTCTCCGAGCACCTTGGAAGATGTATATATGAGGGACTTTATGTTGGGGAGAATTCTGATATTCCTAACGTAAACGGAATGAGAATTGATGTTGTAGAAGCACTTAAGGAGATGAAGATTCCGGTTCTTCGCTGGCCCGGCGGATGCTTCGCTGATGAGTATCACTGGATGGACGGAATTGGTCCCAAGGAGAAGAGAAAGAAGATCATTAATACTCACTGGGGCGGAGTTGTTGAGGATAACAGCTTCGGTACACATGAGTTTTTTGAACTTGCAGAGCAGCTTGGCTGTAAGACTTATGTAAATGCCAACATGGGTTCAGGTACAGTCAGAGAGATGAGTGAATGGGTTGAGTATATTACCTTCAAGGGTGTGTCACCTATGGCTGATCTCAGAGCACAGAACGGACATGAGGAGCCCTGGAAGATAGATTATATCGGTGTAGGTAATGAGAACTGGGGCTGCGGCGGTAACATGAGACCTACATTCTATGCTGATGAGTACAGAAGATATCAGACATATGTTAGAAATTACGCAGGTAACGCACCTATTCAGAAGATTTGCTGCGGACCTAATGTAGATGATTATCACTGGACGAAGAATGTTCTTGAGACATGCTTTGACCATACACCTGAGCATATGCATGGCTTCATGGATGGTCTTTCACTTCATTATTACACACTTCCTGAGACAGAGAATGACTGGAACTTCAAGGGATCTGCAACAGACTTCACGGAAGAGGTATTCTATCAGACCCTTAAGAGAAGCTACTTCATGGAAGAGCTCATCAATAACCACGGTGCTATCATGAACCAGTTTGATCCCAAGAAGCAGATTGGTCTCATGGTTGATGAGTGGGGTATCTGGACAGATGTTGAGCCCGGTACAAATCCCGGATTCCTGTATCAGCAGAACACTATGCGTGATGCTCTTGTTGCAGGTATGAACCTCAATATCTTCAATAAGCACTCTGACAGAGTTAAGATGGCATGTATTGCACAGCTTATCAATGTTCTTCAGTCTGTAATGCTTACAGATGGAGAGAAGATGATCAAGACTCCTACATATTATGTATTTAAGATGTATCGTCATCACCAGGATGCAGAGCTTCTTAGCAGCGAGATTATTGGTAATGGAACAGTCGGAGCCGGTAAGAATGAGCTTCCTAAGGTATTTGAATCTGTATCAGAGGATAAGGATGGTGTTATCACTATCACTCTTACAAATAACTCACTTGAGGCTGATGAGACAGTAGATGTAGCTCTTACACTTGATGGTGGCAAATATAACGTATCAGAAGCTAAGTTTATCTCTGGTAAGATGGCAGATCACAATACATTCGAAGCACCTGAAGTTGTAAAAGAGGCAGATTTCACTGCATATAAGAAGACAGAAGCAGGCATTTCAGTAGAGCTTCCCAAGTGCTCAGTAGTAATGCTTCGTCTTAAAAAATAAGATAATAATAAATTATTGAGTTAAAAATATCCCCATATCAGTGGCGAACTGATATGGGGATATTTAAATGGATTGGGTTTTTCTAACTATCTGTCTCATAAGAAAGTTCTGATTTTGCGCTAAGTGCTTGCTCAGCCTTTTACAGCACCCTCGATCATACCTTCCATAATCTGCTTCTGAGCAATGAGGAAGAGGATGATCATAGGCAGGATTGCAAGGAGTGCAGCTGCCAGAATGAGATTCCACTGCTTTACGTATGAACCAACGAATGCCTGTACTGCAACGGGAAGTGTTTTAACAGGTCCGTTCTGACCAAGCATCATTGAAGGTAAAAGGTAATCGTTCCAGATCCACATTCCGTTAAGGATTGTAACTGTTGTAATAACAGGTGTGAGGAGAGGGAAGATAATCTTAAAGAATACCTGCTCCGGTGAGCATCCGTCGATTGATGCTGCTTCCTCAAGGTCGAAAGGAATACCTTTGATGAAACCTACCAGGATGAATACTGTCATAGCACCACCAAATCCAAGGTAAGCGAATACGATTCCGGGTACTGACTTAAGCATCGGGATTCCGATGAACTTACCAGCATCTCTGAAAGTAGAGATAAGAGGAAGCATAACAACCTGGAAAGGAATGATCATTGATGCGATGAAAGTGAAGTAAATCACATTTGACCATACTGTCTTGTTACGGCAGATAACCCAAGCAGCCATAGCACCGAAAAGTGCAAGGAGTGCAAGAGAGAGCACTGTGATAAGTGCTGAATATCCAAATGTCTGCCAGAATGTAAAACTACTGTTGTTAATAACGTCGCTGAGGTTTCTTACCAGCTTGCTGAAAGAAGCGCCGTTAAGTCCGATAGGATTAGCGGTGATCTCAGCTGAATCCTTGAAGGAGTTGATAACAACAAGGAAGAAAGGGAACAGTACATAAAGTGCTATTGCTATTGCAATGATGAAGCGGATTACTACGCTTGAAGTTTTTTCTTTTGTATGCATTATAATTCCACCTCCTTCTTGTTAGATATACGAACCTGTAAAATGGATACACATGCAAGGATGATGAAGAACAGCACAGCCTTCGCCTGGCCAAGTGCGTAGTTGTTCTTGATAACTGCAGTGTTGTAGATATTAAGAGCAAGCATCTCAGTACCATTTGTGAGGTAGTTGCCGAAGATATCTACGGATCCTTTACCATTAGTAAGTGCAAGGTTTACATCGAACTGCTTGAATGCACTTGTAAGAGTAAGGAAAGTACAAATTGTAATTGTAGGAGCAATCATAGGAATCTTGATCTCAAAAAGAGTCTGAAGTTTGTTTGCTCCGTCAATTCCTGATGCCTCAAGTACATCGCCGGGGATAGTATTAAGTCCTGTGATGTAGATGAGCATTATATAACCGGCGTACTGCCAAATGTAAACGATGATAACGGCTAAGAAAGCTGTACCTGTATCAGCAATCATTGAATACTGAGTATTGAAAAGCTTAGTAACAACATTACTGAAAATGAACTGCCAGATATAACCCAGAACGATACCGCCGATAAGGTTAGGCAGGAAGTAAGCTGCTCTGAAGAATCCAAGGCCCTTGATCTTTGATGTGCAAAGAAGAGCAAGGAGGAATGCTACCAGGTTAACCATGATCATGTTACATACAACAAACAAGAATGTTAAGAATATAGACCAGAGGAAACTGGGCTGTGTAAACATACTTGTGTAATTTGCAAGTCCAATAACATTTTTTACTCTGATTCCATCCCAGTCAGTAAAGGAATAACCAATACCAAGGAAAAGAGGGATGATTACTGTTACCGCAAAAGCGAAGAGAAGCGGGAACAGGAACAGAATGTTAATAATTGTACGGTGATATTTAAGTGTCGGGAAGAAATATAACCCGGCAACAATACCGATAATACCGATAATCAATGTTGCACCGCGATAGGATGCTTCTGATTTAGAAAAGTCCAAAGCAAGAGACCATATGAGCAGTCCAAGCCCGGCTATCAGACAAATTAGAGAGAGAACTCGTTTTGTCGCAGATGGTGTTTTCATACAAGAATCTCCTTAATGGCCAAAAGCCCAACAATAATATAAAGCCTCTATAATAATGAAAGAAAACTGGGATAGTTTAGATAAATCGGGCAGAGCACCAGCTCTGCCCGGTAATAACTATTTACTTTTAGGATTATTCAGCGTAGAAGCCCTTGATAACTGAAGAAATCTTAGAAACGAACTCATCAGCATCAGCGATTGATCCCTTAGCGTAGTCAGCGAATACCTGACATGTCTCGTTCTGGAGACCATCCTTCTTAAGCATTGTGTGCCATCCGCTGTAGTTACCAGCATCGATGTAGCTCTTCATGCTCTTGTAGAAAGGATTTGTTGCTTCATACTGGCAATCATCGAAAGGAGATACAAGACCAGCCTTGTTTACAAGGATGTTCTGAGCTGAATCGCCTGCGCACCAGTTGAAGAATGCCTTAGCAGCATCTACGTTACCATCTTTGTAAGCTACCCAGTATGACGGAGGTCCGGCGATGATTGTGTTCATGCCATCCTCAAATGCATAAGGAGCAAAACCAACTTCGAAGTTAACATCATCAGGAGATGTTACACACCAGTTACCCTGTGTGATGAATGCGAACTTGCCTTCTTTGAATCCGGCAACCTGCTCATCATAAGTACCGTCTACAAGGAGGTGATCCTTGTCTGAGTACTGGTTCATCATGCCAATGAACTCAGCGAAGTGCTTCATTCTTGTCTCATCGATTGTGCCGCCATCGTTAAGCATATCGATGTATGTTGTGTCATCAGCCTTAAGACCTGCGTCAAGGTACTGACCGAATACGTGAGTACCTGAAGACCAACCAAGGTTTGTAGGCTCTGCGCACCATGCAAATACAGCTGTAAGTCCAAGCTCATCCTTCTTAGCATCGATTGCTTCGCAAGCAGCCTGCCATGCAGCGGGGCTTGTAAGAGTTGAAGGATCAACGCCTGCCTTTGAAAGGATGTCAGCGTTGTAACCAAGAGCTGTTGCCTCAACTGTGTAAGGGAATCCGATTGTTCCCATAGAATCATTTACAAGCTCGAAGCCTGTCTTCTCTGTCCATTCTTCACCAGCGAGATCAGCAAGCATTCCGTCCCAAGTTGCAGCCTGGTTAGCTTCGATAACGAAGATGTCAGGCATGTTGTCGCCCTGATACATTTTCTTAAGCTCATCGCCTGCGCTTGTGTCACCACCGATTGTCTCGATAGTTACTTCAGCACCTGTCTCAGTCTTGTAAAGCTCAGCGAGCTCTTTAAGCTGATCGTTGATCTCAGGCTTACCATTAAGAAGACGGATAGCACCAGCGGATGTTGTAGAATCTGTAGACTCTGTAGCTGTCTCCTCTGTTGATGTCTCCTCGGTTGCTGTCTCTTCTGTAGAAGCTGCTGTGTCAGCTGTTTCATTGGTAGAACCTGATCCGCCGCATGCTGTCATACTAAGAACCATTGTTCCAGCCAGAAGAATAGATAATACTTTCTTTTTCATGTTACCCTCCTTTTGTGCACTTTGCTAATCAAATTTATTGATTAGCGGTTACTTTTGCGCATAAGTTTATGCTAATAAGAAAATAGCACGATAGTAAAAAAAATACAAGTTAATTTTTTTCAAAAATTTCTAGTATATTCAACAACTTATGCGTAAAAGCTGACTGTGACTGACTTTTTGAATTGTAATTAATTTTATATAATATTTTATAAATAAATGTAATTCGTGCTGTGACAAAATGCTCAATCGTTTTCGCAGAAAAGGAAGCATATTGTGACAAAGTGAACAAAAAGACTCCCGGAACTGAGTCCGGGAGTCTGAGTTTCTGAGTTTCTCATTCAGTTTTGTGTAATTTTTACTGTGTCTCTGATCACCAATGTGGTGGGAAGCTGAATCTGTTTCGGGGTTTTTTCACCACGTATTCTTTTTAATAGAACATTCATGGCGGTGATTCCTTTTTCCTTAACATCCTGATGAACAGTAGTAAGAGCGGGTCTGTGAAGCTGTCCCAGAAGAGTATCATCGAATCCTGCAATGGAGATATCCTCCGGGATTCTTATACCTCTGTCTGTCAGGGCACACATCAGCTGCACCGCGTACAGGTCGGATACACACATTATGGCGTCAAATTCACTTGCTCTGTCGCATATTTCCTTAAGAGAGGCATCAATCTCTTCTTTCTTTGGACGGATTTTCAGGAACCAGTCCTCTTCAAAATGTATACCGTTTCCTTCAAGTGCATATTTGTAACCGGAGAATCTTTCGTAGTCGACGCCATTATTGTTATCAGACAGGAATGCAATTTTTTTATGTCCCTGTTTGATCATGAAGTTAACCATGTCAAAACAACCCTGGCGGTCGTTCAGTCCAATATTTATAAAGTGTTTAAGCCCCTCAATACTGTATGTATCTATACATACTATAGGTTTTTTGTATCTCTCGCTGACACGTATTCCATCGTCGTTAAGCATTCCAAACAGCAGAAGACCGTCCACATTCCAGGTGGAAACATGACGCATGATCTCATCAGTATCACTGGAAATATAGAGCATCATAAAGTATCCTGCATTTCTGATGGATTCCTCAATACCGCCTATAAGCTCTGAAACAAAGGGATCCATAAGAAGATTCTCATACTTGTCAGCTCTTGCCTTGAGCGCAACTCCAATTATCTTGGATTCATTCTGCGCAAGGTTTCGTGCATTTATGTTGGGAACATAATCAACTTTTTTAAGATAATCCTCCACAATCTTAATTGTGGAAGGAGAAACCTCTCCGGTTTTGCCATGAATTACATTTGAAACTGTAGTGGTGCTCATATTCAGTTGTTTTGCAATTTCTTTAATCGTAATCATAGAAAAAACCTTCCTATTACCTTCTGAACAAAAACGCATAAGTTAAAAAGCTTTTGACAAACTAAAAAAAATCATTATAGTGTAAAAATAACACGACAAGTTTGCACTGTCAAAAACGTAAAATTCACATATTATAAGAAACTTTTGCGTTAAAGTTGCAACCAATGATTTAATTTTGAAAGGATATTTAAGGAATGAATACTGTTTTTGAGAAAATTACTCCCATGAAAGCAATAAATGATGACATGGTTAAGGAACTGGCAGCAAAGGAAATTTCCATCCCTTCGGATATTCCTCATGGAGATATGCCTGGAGACAAGATTGAGATAGGCGATAGCCACATTGCCAAGGCAAAGACTATTTTCCCTCGTCTTTTGGAAGAACTTTCCAAAGTGACAAATGCTAATCCTTATGGAAGAGCTGTTGTTACCGTTTGTGGTGGATCAGGAGTAGGAAAATCAGAAATAGCTTCACTTCTTTCATATATGCTTGAACAGTCCGGAATCGGAAGCTACACAATGTCCGGAGACAACTATCCTCACAGAATTCCTATGTACAATGATGCTGAGAGACTTCACACTTTCAGACAGTGTGGTATCAGAGGAATGGTTGATGGCGGTGCCATGAACGAGGAGAATTATAAGGTTGTTAAGGCTCTTCAGGAGCAGAATGATGATGCCAACGCTGAGCATGTAAAGGAGCATAGCTGGTTTGCTTCCTATCTTGACGCCGGTAAAAAGGGACTTTCAGAGTACCTTGGAACACCCAATGAGACTGATTTCGCTGAAGTTGATACCATTCTTTCTGCATTCAAGAATGGTGCTGATAAACTCTGGCTCAAGAGAATGGGAAGAGATGAGAGTACACTCTGGTATGACGAAGTGGATATGAGCAATAAGCAGGTTCTCATCATCGAGTGGACTCATGGAAACACAGATTTCATGAAGGAAGTTGATGTACCGGTTCTTCTTAACAGCACACCGGAAGAGACACTTGAGCACAGAAGAAGCAGAGCACGTGATGGAAAGGTAGACAGCCCCTTCACAATGATGGTTCTTGAACTTGAGCAGAACAAGCTTATGAATCAGGCTCACAAGGCTAAGATTATCGTAAGCAAGCAGGGTGAGATCATCAGCTATGATGAATACAAGAAGATAATGGGACTTTGAGCTTAAGCTTGAAATTTATTGTTAATGACTGTTCCCGGTGGGAACTTCCCGATGGATCAAAAAGTAAGGAGATAAAGTTTTAATGAGTAAATTTGTAGATAACGGACCTATGTTGAATGCCTATCCGGATAGTTGCGGAGGCACTTTGGGGGATATAGTAACCTTGCTTGAGAAGGATGAGTTCAAGGATACTTTTGGTTCCTTTTACATTCTTCCCAGCATCTATAACACTGATCTGGACCGTGGTTTCTCGGTTATTGATTATGGCATCAATAAAGAACTTGGAAGCAAGGAGGATCTTGACAGACTTCGTGCACTGGGCATCGATCTCAAGCTTGATTTTATTCTTAATCATGCTTCAGTTCTTTCTCCCCAGTTTCAGGATCTTTTGAAAAATGGTGAGAATTCCAAGTACGCTGACTTTTTCATCAACTGGAATAAGTTCTGGGAAGGCTGCGGCGAGATGACTGAAGGCGGCTACATTCAGCCCAGAGAGGATCTCATAAAGGATATGTTCTTCAGAAAGCCGGGACTTCCGATACTTATGGTCAGAATGCCCGACGGCAAGGAGATTCCTTACTGGAATACTTTCTATCAGGAAGTTCAGTATAAAAAGCCTGATGCTCAGGATATTATCAATATCGCTGAGGATGCAGGTATAAATGGCGGCGAGAGAATTCAGTACATGACAGCAGACATTGTTGCAAAGCTTGTTTGCAGTCAGCTTGATGAAGGCCTCAGACCAGAGGATATGGATTTTGGTAAGTATGATTACCTCAAGAGTGCTGTATGTGAATTCCTCAATAAGGACAGAAAATATCTTGGACAGATGGACCTTAACATCAAGTCTGATCTTGTCTGGGAGCACTATGAAAATACACTTAAGACTCTTTCCGGATATGGCGCAGCAATCGTAAGACTTGACGCTTTTGCTTACGCACCCAAGGAACCCGGTAAGAGAAACTTCCTGAATGAGCCCGACACATGGGATGTTCTTGAAAGAGTTAAAGGAATAGCTGAGAAGAACGGCGTAAGACTTCTTCCTGAAATTCATGACAGCTATGGCGCAGGAATCTATAAGAAGGTTGCGGACAAGGGATACATGACTTATGACTTCTTCCTTCCCGGACTTCTTATCTATGCTATGGAGAAGAACAACGGTGAAGTGCTTGCAAAGTGGGCAAAAGAGCTTATGGACAATGATATCAGAGTTGTTAATATGCTTGGCTGTCACGATGGAATTCCGGTTCTTGATCTTAAGGGATTTATTCCGGATGATGAGATTGAGAATCTTATTTCAACAATTGTAAGACGTGGAGGACTTGTTAAGAACCTTCATGGTCAGAAGAATATGTACTACCAGGTTAATGCTACTTACTACAGTGCTCTTGGTGCTGAGGATAAGAAGATGCTCTTCGCAAGAGCTGTTCAGATGTTCATGCCCGGTAAGCCTCAGGTTTGGTATCTTGATCTCTTTGCAGGAGAGAATGATATGGATGGCGTTAAGAGAGCAGGTGCAGGCGGACATAAGGAAATCAACCGTACAAATCTTTCAAAGGAAAAGATTGCAGCTATGATGGAGAAGCCTGTTGTACAGAAGCAGCTTGAGCTTTTGAGACTTCGCAACACCAATCCTGCATTCGGTTTTGATGCAAAGCTTGATATTCAGCAGGATGGCTCTGTCCTTACATTTATGTGGGAAAATAATGGTCACAAGATCGGCCTCAAGGCAGATTTTGCAACATATGATTATGAAATAATCGAATAATTGGGGATAAAAAGAAAACTCATCCGGTAAAATGCCGGATGAGTTTTTGTTTTTGATCAGCGTGGGTTCCGCCCTGCAAATAAATATTTACTGAGGATTGATGGGACTATAGGAAATCTTGACATCAATATCCTGATTATAGTTACCGAAATTTCTGCCGAAAATAGTAAGTCCGCCTACATGTTCAGCATTTTCCGGTACTTCAAATTTGAATTTGATATTACTCTTGCTTGTAAGTTCAAATCTGTCAATTGAAACATCGGAAATCTTAAGGCCGTCTATGAATGTTCCCTTATGGTTGATAACCAGCATTTTAAGAAGGCCGTACTGATTCCAGTTGGGAAACCACCAGTCAGGTGTGAATATTCCCTTCACATCACCAAAATCTCCGGGTGATGTCCATGTTCCCAGAAATACATTGTTTAGATAAAAGTAAATATCAGAGGGCCATACGTTGTTCACACCGGGAGCCTCGCTTGAAAGCTCAGCAGATATGCAGATTTCATCAATTTTCTGATTAAAAGGAATGAAATTCGGAACCACATATTCAACGTATCCCTTGGTAAACCAGAGAATGTCTGCGTTATATCTGTCAGGGTGAGAAAAATATCTTGTGTCATCAACCTGACCTATAAGCTGTGAAGAGGATGCCAGACCACAGGTGGGATAAACATCATAATCAGAGTACTGGCCAATCTTAATGTCAGCGGTATAAATGTCCTCGTCCCTGACTTCATCCTGTATATCGATAAGGATCTTATCAAGATGAACGGAGCATATCTTCTGATTACCATGGCCGCTGGTCTCGTTGCTTACTGCGATAACTCCGCATTCCTCAAGTTTGCGGATGTGGCTTGTCAGAGCACCGTTGGTTATGTTCAGCTTGCTGGCAAGCTCATTCATATTCATTCCGTTTTCTTCCAGGAGAATCTTGATGATATCAATTCTGATTTCGGATCCAAGCGCCTTGAACAGATCAAGCCCCTCGGATAATGATTTGATGTGAAGCATATTGTCCCCTTTTCAAATTATTCTAAAATTCATTTTTTCGCTATTTTACGCGGAAAAAGCGATATCTTTTAAATAAAAATAAAATATTTAACAAAAATATAATATCATGTAGAGAGCAATAAAACAAATTGTAAATGTGCACAAGTTTATTAATAATAGGGAAGGTTGTCATTTTAGAATTGTGATGTATAATACTTTCGTTAGAAAAATCATTTGGAGTTCATTATGAAAAAAGTATTATTCAGATATTCTGTGTTTGCGCTACTTGCAGCAGGATTTTTTTTCTCCGGGGATAAGCTGTCGGGGAGAGAGTTTGTTGCATCTGCGATGGAGGAAACAGTTTCCGAAGCCGGAATAGAACAGACACAGGTCAATGTGTCACAGAGCACGGGCATAGTTGCCAAGAGCTACACACTGACAGCTGAGCATAAGCGCTTTTTCAAGAAGCTGTCACCGGGGGACGAATTCAGAGTTCGTGTCAGATTGGGCAAGAATATGGGGATTAACCCCACCCAGTGTCAATTTATTTCAGGTAATAAAAAAATCGCCACAGTCAGTAAAAAAGGCGTAATCACAGCCAAAAAGAACGGATCGGTTGTAATAACAGTAAAATATAAAAAGAATCCGAACCTTAGCTGTTCGTTACTTGTGACAGTTGCGGACAGATCTGTAAGAACATTGTTCCTTGCAGACTCCCGTGGAGTTGATATTTTTACCGCAAGAAATGTAAATATTTATGGTACAGCCCATAACGGTATTGTTGTTTTTGCAGTAAACGGAGCCAATATCATACAGGCCGAAGATATTATGGACAGAATTGATCTTGATGATTATGACAAAATCATTTCCTGGATGGGAGTAAATGATTATGGACATTTCGAGAGATATACCGGCTTGTATACGAGGCTTATCAGGAAAAATAAGAAACTGGTACTTTGTACGATAGGGGCCAGCAGCAATGTATACCTGCCTCCGGAAGATTACAATTATTTCGGCAATCATCTTGTGGACAGTTTTAACACTAATCTAAGGAAGTTTGCAAAGAAACATCATTGCAAAGTGGTAGATCTGCATAAGTATTGTCTTAAGCATGTTTCCATAGATAACGTGGACGGATTGCATTATTCGCCGAAACCTAATAAGAAGCTATGGAAATATATTGTAAATCAAACTAAATAGCTGTATAGTATTAAACGGCTGTCAAGTGACTTTTGACGCCATAGTAACAGATGTCGATTCATGACAGAACGGAGAAAAACATGGTAAAAGCAGTAGTTGGAGCAAACTGGGGTGATGAGGGAAAAGGTAAGATCACAGACATGATGGCTGATCAGGCCGATGTGGTTATACGTTTCCAGGGCGGAGCAAATGCAGGACATACCATCGTAAACGAGTATGGTAAATTCGCATTGCACACACTGCCGTCAGGTGTTTTCCATCAGCATATAACAAATATTATCGGTAACGGCGTAGCGCTGAACATTCCTGTACTTATGAAGGAGCTTGGCAATGTAATCGAGCAGAAGGTTCCTACACCGAATCTTCTTATTTCAGACCGTTGCCAGATTGTGATGCCTTATCACATTCTTTTCGATCAGTATGAAGAGGAGAGACTTGGAGGAAAGTCCTTCGGATCAACCAAGTCAGGTATAGCTCCTTTTTATTCAGATAAATATGCCAAGATCGGTTTCCAGGTTAACGAGCTTTTTGACGAGGAGCTTCTTAAGGAAAAGGTTGAGAGAGTTCTTGTAACAAAGAATATTCTTTTGAAAGAGCTTTATCACAAGCCTGAGATAGATCCCGCAGAGCTTCTTGAGACACTTCATGAGTGGAGAGATATGGTTAAGCCTTATGTGGCTGATACATCACTTTTCCTTGATAAAGCTATTAAGGAAAATAAGACAATTCTCCTTGAGGGTCAGCTTGGAACAATGAAGGATCCTGACCACGGAATTTATCCCATGGTTACATCTTCATCAACACTTGCAGCATACGGTGCAATCGGAGCAGGTATTGCTCCTTATGAGATCAAGCAGATCGTAGTAGTTAACAAGGCATATTCTTCAGCAGTAGGAGCAGGCGCTTTCACATCAGAGATTTTTGGTGATGAAGCAGATGAGCTCAGAAGACGCGGAGGAGATGGCGGTGAGTACGGCGCAACTACAGGACGTCCCCGTCGTATGGGATGGTATGACTGTGTTGCAAGTAAATACGGTTGCCGTCTTCAGGGTGCCACAGATGTAGCTTTCACAGTACTTGATGTACTTGGCTATCTGGATGAGATTCCGGTTTGCGTAGGATATGAGATTGACGGTAAGGTTACAAAGGACTTCCCTGTAACACATCTTCTTGAGAAGGCTAAGCCCGTTTACGAGACACTTCCCGGATGGAAGAGCGATATCCGTGGAATCAAGAAATACGAGGATCTTCCTGAGAACTGCAGAAAATACATCGAGTTCATCGAGAAGGAAATCGGTTATCCGATAACAATGGTATCCAATGGCCCTGCCAGAGAGGATATCATCTACAGAGAGAGCGCACTTTCAAAATAATACGAACCTATTTATCGGGCTGCTGCAGAGCTTGCGGTAGCCCGTTTGTTTGCGGAGGAGATTGAAAATGAGTAGTAACACCGAAAAAAAGGAAACACCTATGGTTAAACGTATCATTGCACTTGCAGGCGTTGTCCTTTTACTTGGCGTGTATCTGGTATTTATCATTCAGGCATTATTTGGAAAAACAGGACCGGGTTCTGCATTCCTTGCATGCGCGGCAGCAACTGTTGCCATTCCGATAGTTGTATGGCTTATTCTTTGGGGGTACACAGTACTGACAGGTAAGCGCACAGTAGCTTCAGCTGATCCTTACGGAAAGTATGACAATGCTGATGCTGTTCTGGATGCTGATGAAAAGGAAGAGAAATAATGGCAGATATTACGACAGTTGTTTTTGATATAGGCGGAGTTCTTGTGGATTTTTGCTGGGAGGATTTCTTTAGAAGCAAGGGATACGATGAAGCTATGGTACAGCGCCTTGGTGATGCCAGTGTCCGAAGCGAGGAATGGAATGAGTTCGACAGAGGCGTGCTTGATACCAAGGGCATAATTGACGGATTTGTAAAAAATGATCCCGAGATAGAAAAAGAGATAAGAGATGCTTTTTCTGATATGTCAGGACTTCTCAGAAAAAGAGAACGCACTATTCCCTGGATTAAGAGTCTTAAGAAGGCTGGCTACAGAGTACTGGTGCTTTCCAATTTTTCAAAAGAAGCACTTGAGGCAAATCTTTTTATGAATGAATTTCTCGATGAGGTTGATGGCGGAATCCTTAGCTACAAGGATAAGGTTATCAAGGCGGATCCTGCAATTTATAAGCATCTCATAGACAGAAATAATCTTGTTCCTTCCGAATGCGTATTTATTGATGATATTGAGAGAAATATAAATGCAGCGAAAGCTCTTGGCATGAACGGCATAGTTTTCAAGGACTACGATCAGGTTGAAGCTGATCTTGCCGCTCTGGGAGTGAAGTATTGAAAGATAAATATTCAAAAAGGGCTTGACACATGTGATTAATCGGTGTTATAGTGTCAAGGTATGTAAAACAAAGCAGAGGTTTCCACTCTCACCCTGTGGCAAGAGCTTACAGGTGTTAATACAGACAGATTGCTTCATCATATTAGATTAACTCTAATGTATTTTGATGATAATGCATGAACTGATATTACGTGGATCCTTTGTGGGGTCCACTTTTTTGGTTTAACAGTTTATGGAGGTACAGAGCAATTAGCAACAACGATTTATTCATCAATGAACAGATCAGAGACAAGGAAGTGCGTGTTATTGGCGTAGATAATGAGCAGCTTGGTGTTATGTCTATCCAGGAGGCCAGAAAGCTTGCTGATGAGGCAGGGGTTGATCTTGTTAAGATTGCACCTAATGCTAAACCGCCGGTTTGTCGTATCGTTGATTATGGTAAGTTCAAGTACGAGCAGCTTCGCAAAGAGAAGGAAGCCCGCAAAAAGCAGAAAAATGTTGAGATTAAGGAAATTCGTCTTTCTCCCAATATTGATACAAATGACTTGAATACCAAGGTTAATGCAGCTAAGAAGTTCCTTGAGAAGGGCAACAGAGTAAAGATCACACTCAGATTCAGAGGACGTGAGATGGCTCACATGGGTGCCAGTGTACATATCCTTACGGATTTTGCTGCAGCACTTGAGGATGTAGCTGTAATAGATAAGCAGCCCAAGGTTGAGGGACGTAGCATGACCATGTTCCTTACTGAGAAGAAGTAATGTCTCCCGGCTGATTTCAGTCTGGTTACATATATAGTAATTATTCAGAATAGTGATTGGATGATTACACTGTCCCAAATGGACGGATAATGCAATAATTTATGAGCATAGGAGGATTTAGTTATGCAGCACAAGATGAAAACAAACAGATCTGCTGCCAAGCGTTTCAAGGTAACAGGCACAGGTAAGCTGATCCGTAACAAGGCGTACAAGCGTCACATTCTTACAAAGAAGTCAACAAAGAGAAAGAGAAATCTTAGACAGGCAGCAGTAGTTGATGCTACCAATGTTAAGAACATGAAGAAGATTCTGCCTTACGTTTAATCTTAAGTATTATCGTTTAAGAGCAGTATACGAATTAATTTAGGAGGAAACAAAAATGGCAAGAATTAAAGGTGGCATGAACGCCAAGAAGAAGCATAAAAGAGTTTTAAAGCTCGCTAAGGGCTATAGAGGCGCTAGATCAAAGCAGTACAGAGTTGCTAAGCAGTCAGTTATGAGAGCACTTACTTCTGCATTCGCTGGACGTAAGCAGAAGAAGAGAGATATGAGATCTCTTTGGATCACACGTATCAACGCTGCAGCTCGTCTTAATGGCATGTCATATTCAAACCTTATGCACGGCCTTAAGCTTGCAGGCGTAGACATCAACCGCAAGATGCTTGCAGAGATGGCTGTTAACGACGCTGAGGGCTTCAAGACTCTTACAGAGATCGCTAAGCAGAAGATCGCATAATTCTATGATTGATTTTTAGGGATCATACCTTCGGGTATGGTCTCTTTTTTGTTTCCGGGATGGACCCCGGGGACGGGGTTGATGGTCCATTATTTTTAGAAAAAAACGGACGAGAAAATTTCAAAATTCCTGAAAATTGAAATTCTGATTATCAAACAATAAACTTTATTAATAAGGATAAATTCTTTAGGAAAAAACTGTGTAAACTATTGATATTACCAGTGTTTATCGATAGGATTAAAGCATAAATAGATATGTTTATACTGCACCCAAACAATCACAAAATGAAATAAAATTGTAAAATTAATATTTACTATTGATTTATTTCTTCACTTGTTATATATTTGAGAACGGTGTAAATATTAAACTTAATATTTTCGACACAAGGCAAAACTACCGCAAGGTGGTGACGCAAAGCTATAGGGACTGTAAATATACAGTCAGCCAGTTGCCTGTTTCTCAAGGAAACAGTCTGTACGGGAAGTAGAGCCTTGTTTGCGAATAATCAGCAGACAAGGTTTTTTATTGCTTTGCGATACCGCTCGCGCGCTGGAATTTCTCAAGCGAAATTCTTTGTTGTGTTATGGGGTGAAAGTGTATGGCTAAGAAACATACGGATAAGGAAAAACTCACTGATTATTTAAAAAAGCATGATGTCATGAGACGATGGGGCATGGTAATGATGGTTGTGGCACTTCTGGTGACAACTGTAACATTATATGCTCTTAATAAAGCAGCTTCTGCAGTAACTGAAGAAGGAGCAGAAGAAGTTGGTATGGTCTTGAACATTAATACTTCAGACAGTAATTCAGATGGTGAATCAACAGAATCAGGATCAGATGATGGATCAACAGATTCAGAGTCGGATGACAGTACATCGGATGCTGGTGAAAACGATAACTCATCAGAGGACAATAATTCAGATGCCGGTTCAGGAGATGATAACGGTTCAAATGACAGTTCAGATGAAAATGCGGATTCAGACAATACAGAATCCAGTGAAGATACCGGCTCTGATGATGGCGATTCAGGACAGGATACCGGATCTGAAAATGCGTCAGATAATACCGGAGATGACAGTTCAGATAGTAACACAGATGATTCTTCAGATACCGGATCTTCAAATGAATCCCCTGAATCCGTAAATACAAATCAGAGTGATTCTTCTGATGGTGACAGCTCCGAAGGCGACTCATCTGATGCAGCACAGGATGCTTCAAGTACAGAAGAGACAGATGAAGAGGATACTGAAGAAGACGAAGAAGAGGATGAGGATAAGGATAAAAAGGAAGAAGACAAAGATAAAGAAGATAAGGATGAAATTACAAAGGATGTTGTCCTTACAGTATCTTATCTGGATGAGGATGGCTATCTTGTAACCGATCAGGATGGAAATGCAGTTTCTGACAGCAAAGAACTGAATATTTCAGACTCGATGGATATTAGCACCGAGGCACCTGAAGTAGAGGGCTATACTTTTGTAAAAGCAACCTACGAAGGTAAGTCTATCGATACAATAACAGTCAGAAAATATACAGCTTCAGATGAAAATGAATACCGCTACTATGAACTTGGCAGATCAGGTGCTGATTCCATAGAGGTAAAAGCAGATGCTGAAGTGCGCTTTATTTATAAGGCTTCCGACGAGAAAAAACAGGAAAAAAGAAAGAAGATTGTGATTGATAATGTCAAGATCACAGGTCTTTACAAGGATACCGATGATAACGTCATAGCTGAGAATTCTGAGCTTGTTACCACCGATATGATGGATCTTACCAATAAGGAAAACATCACTCAGATAGATGGCTTCTTCTTTGATAAGGCTGTATATGATGGCAAAAAGATAGTTTCTATCAAAGCGGTTGAAAAAGAAATAACCACTGAAATGATCCAGAAAGCCATAGAAGAAGGCAAGGCTGAGGATATCAGCGAGGAGGAGAGTTCATCTGAAGAGAATTCAGCTGAGGCAGAGAGTTCTTCAGATTCAGAATCCGAAAGTAGTGAAGCTTCTTCCGAGCAGAGTGAGACTTCTGATGACGCTGGTAAAAATGTAGTTATTCTCAAGGAAGACGAAGAAGGAAATACCACAGTAGAGGAAGGCAGTGCAACTACATATGCAGCCTATGAAGTTGTGACAGCTGATGATGAGAGAATAGAGCTTACTGAGGATGCAGAAATTAATTTTGTTTACCTTAAGGCAAATACCCAGGAGAGCTTCGAAGTTTCGAACGACAGAGTTACTGTAACTGCAAAGCTTTCAAATCCTGCAGCACTTCCGGAAGGAGTGGCACTTTCAGTAAAAGAACTAAATGCTGAGACTGAAGGCTATAACTATAATGCTTATCTTCAGGCTATGAACAACAACGCTGAAGCAATAGCTCAGGCGAGCGGCCAGACAGAAGCACAGACTTATTCTGAAAACAACACACTTCTTTACGATATAGCATTCATGCTTGATGGTGTCGAGTATAAGCTTGCGGAAGGAACCGTTACGGTTTCAATGAAACTGAACAATAATCAGATTTCTGAAGATCTTGGTGCCCAGAATGCAGAAGAAGTCACTGTTGTTCATATGCCGGTTTCTGAAGAAATAATGCAGAATGTGGATACCACAGGCGATGCAACTGATATTTCCGCGAATGATATCACAGTGGAAGTTCTTTCAGATAGCAATATTGAGCTTGGCCAGAATGAAGATACGGTTGAGTTCGAGACAGGATCCTTCAGTGTATTTGCTATGACTTCTTCAGTAAGTGAATACACATGGACCGGAATAGGCCTGGGAAACAATAATACCGCTGACTGGGTTGTTAACAGCCTTGGAAATGCAGTGTATTTTGGTGTGGTTGCTGATACTTTTGCGGCTAATGGCGTAGATTTTGAGTCGAATGTCGCAATCAACAACCTTACAAATTATACAAATTATACTTTCTATAATTACGATAGAGGAGAACTGGATTTCTCTGACAGAAGAACATACAAGGTAAGAGTATATAAGAGAGCCAGCAAGCCCGGTACCTATAATTTTGCGCTATACGATGATAAGGATGCCCAGACAGCTCCTACATATACTTTCTCAATAGACGCCCAGACATATTCAGGCGGCTATTATGTGGGCGAGCATTATCTTGATGGAATCGCATTAGGAAAACTGAATAAATATGTATATGAAGTTAATGTTACCAAGGATGCATCTGGAAATGATGTTTATACACCTATAAAAGAAGGCGATATATGCACAGTTACAACTGCGGATGGTGAGGAGAGTGCTTTTACAGTAACTTACACAGAGTCGTCATACATCAGTAATGAGAAGGGTAACGATCTTCTCAAGACTCTTTCAGGAAGTTTTGTAACAAACTGGGAAAGAAATTATTACTCAGATTATGATGCCAAGATGGTGCTTTCCGAGGGTTGTACGCTTTCATACAAGACCGATAACAGCTCATACGAGACAATAACAAAAATTGGCGGGGAACTTGACAAGAAAACCTACAACGGAACGTTTCCTGTTGATGTAAACGCAATGCTTGGCAGCGCGGCTGAAGTCTCAAAGGCACTTGCAGGGGCTATTGACTGTAACAGTCTGGAAATAGTTAATGTCAGAGCGAAAACAGGTGATTATTATCTGGATTTCAAAAATGCGTATGGATCTAATCTGGATCAGAATGCGGCAATACAGGAAGTTGTTCAGGTAGATGATGGAAAGATTCTGGTTATCAACCTTGATCTTACAAATTATGACACATATAGCCTGGGTGACAGAAGCTTTTGGATTAATAGAAAACTGGCTGCATACCTTAGCTATGACGAACTGGGAGCAAGAGTGATAATAAATCCCTTGCAGCTTGTTGGAAATCAGTTTGTGCCTTATACAGGAACGCTGAATATTACAAGCATGGTCGGAACTGTTATAGCGCCTTATGCTACTGTTAATGAGTATGGGCTTTATGGTGCGGTAATAGCAAAGAATGTTAATCATGCAGGCGGTGAAATCCACAGGATGACACTACTCAGATACAGTGATGAGATATTGAGTGTCACAGCAATCAATTCACTGACTGATGATGAAAATCTTGAATTTAACGTAACAAAGGTAATAAATGGCGTTCCTGCTACTGAAGCTGATACCGGAAAATTCCAGTTTTCACTGGATATGCTTGATCCTGAAAGAAGACAGGGCTGGATAAATGTTAAAACGGTTTCCAATGAAGGCTCAAATGTGACCTTCCGCGTTTCACCTGCATTCCTTAATATGCAATATGGTGATGGACAAAATGACAATTCCGGTCACACATATTACTTCAGAATCACCGAGAATGATATTTCGAATACCTACAGCAGCAGTTATACAAAAGATGATACCGCTATTCTTGTAAAAGTTAAGTATTACGAGGGCGGAGAAACAAACTATTACAGAATCAGTGCGGGAGAACTTGAGTATATATCCAGCCATCCCGGTATAGGTTATTACAATAATGAGCATAGAATTGATGCGAGTAAAGACACTGACCAGTTAAAGTATGTGGCATTTAACAACAAAACTGCTGAGACTGTGGACATTGAAGTTACAAAGGCATGGGTATTAAATGGTCAGGGCGAGGATAAGATTCCGAATATTTTCGCAGCAAGAGTCGGAGCTGATGTGGTTCTTCAATTGTATGCTGACGGAAGATCTATACCGCCTTATGAGTGCACGCCATCAATTACAGTTTCATCTAATCCCAAGGAAAAGGTGGAAAAAGCTGATGTGGCATGGATTTATAAATGGTCAAAGCTTCCTAAATATGACAGCCAGGGAAGTCTTATAAAATATACGGTTGCAGAAACCACAGTACCGACAGGATTTACTACAGACACACCGACGGACAAGCCTATAACCATAGAATATTCTGATGAGGAATACCATGATTCCGAGACTGGCTCAGAAACTCTCGGACTTGGAACAATAATAAACACCGGTACATCACTTAAGCTGACACTCTATAAATATGAGGATAACAAGCTGGCGAAGCATTCTTATGAATTCTGGATGAGGATGGCAAGAGATGATAGTGATGCCTGGAGTAACAGTAGCTCAGGTGCTGTTCTTTATAATGAAACAAGTGGAGACAAGAAGGGTGTTATTGAGTACACCATAGACCCTGCAGATTGGGGTATGGAAGCCGGACACACATATTATCTCAGATTTAACGAACCTTATGGCGATAAAGACGGCAATTATGGTTATCCTTACAGAGATAAAGGAATAGTTATTGCAAAGATTACATATAATGGCGTGAATGATATAGCAATCAACTATTACCGTATAGATCAATCTGTGACTGATGACAGAGTACCTGAAACAATTGGCAGGTATAACATTGGAAAGAGTGTTGCAGTATATGGAGTATATGCTCAGCCTCTGGCAGTCGCACTTGTAAAGGAGTATTGCAAGCCCGAGAATGAGGTAACAGGAGATAAGGTAGCCTTTTATAATTCCAAAACTGAGAACATCAACATCACTGTTGTTAAAGAATGGGATGAGCTTGTTGGACAGGCAAAAAATGAAAAGGCGGTTGCTGATAGTATTTGGGATGTTACTTTTAAGCTTTTAAGACGCCCTAAGGACAGTAATGGAAATTGGGAATTAGCTGAGGAATACACAATCAGAACTCCTAATATTTATCAGGAATCTGAAGGCGCAGATTTTGAGGGAGATCTTTGTGATTATCCTGAGGACTGGACTTATAAGTCAAAAGAGATTACCTTTAATAATCTCAGCTCGCAGTATGAGTACAAGATAGAAGAATACTATGGAAGCGAGCAGCTTAATCCAGAGAGCTATGTACACAGCGCAGGCTATACTGACAGCGGAACAGCTAATACGGTTAATGGCTTCAAGCTTGAAAAGGTAACTGAGGAAGTTGATTCTGAGGGCAACATAAAGTTTACACTTCACAACACGCCTTACATCCAGCTTAACAAGTACTGGAAGATGAATGGAAATATCGTTTCTACCGAGGATGCAAAGCAATTGGGATTCGGTAGCGTTTATGTGAAACTTTACCGTAACCACAGAGCAGATAAGACCTATGTTCAGCTTACAAAGAATGAACTTTCCAAGGGTTCTTCACAGTATGTAATAGAAACGGCCCATGGAGCAATCATAGAACTAAGCAGTGGAAATGACTGGTATGCAGAGTTTGCGCTTGATAGAAAATGGGATAATGCTCCCGGACAGACACATGTATATCAGTATGTTTACATGATGGTGGAATGTGACAGGGAAGGTAATGAAATAGCAGAGACCCCTTACGTTACATACGGAAGTGTAAACACAAGCAATGTGACAAGAACCGGATCCGATTATAACTATGTTCGTGGATTCAAGGACAAGATCAAAACAGATAAGACCAATTGGGAAGATGCTTGGGTATCGGGTAATAACTATCCTATCTGTAAATTGAATGTAACAAACAGCAGAGATGGATTTACACTTCCTGAATCAGGAGGAATGGGAAAACTTCCATTCACAATTGGAGGACTTCTTCTGGCAACGGCTGCGCTTATCGGAGAAGAATATATTCGCAGGAAGCGCCGCAAGTACCATAAGTGATTGTTGATTTTTGGATTTAAAAGTTCTATTATGTACAATGCACTAAACCGCGTGTATTTATGTACTAAAATCCGAGGAGAATTTTATGGCACAGAAAGAACTTAGAAAATTAAACAGAAAAGAACTACTCCAGATGCTGGTGGAATTTTCAGAAGAAGCTGAATCTATCCGCGAACATGAGAAGGAAATGCAGGAACAGTTTGACAGGGAGAGAGAGCAGCTGATTTCTCAGATGGCAGAAGAGAGAGCAGATCTTTTATCCAAGTTTGACGAAGAGAAGGCTGAGATGAGAGCCAAGTTCAATGAGCAGAAGGATATTCAGCTTCAGAAGTTTAACAAGGATATATCCGGTCTGAAGGCCAGACATGAGCGTGAGTTCGAGGGCTTCAGAAACAGACTTGAGAGAGAAAAAGCTGAGATCCGTGCTGAGGTTGATAAGAAACTTGAACAGATAGAAAATGCCGGCTCCCTGGCAGAAGCTGCCCTTACTATCAATGGCTTTTTTGAAGCTGCGCAAAAGGCTTCGGAGCAGTTTGTTTCCAGCTTCGAGGAAAAAGGAAGCCATGCTGATGAGGCAAGCCTTGAGGCAGAAAGAATAAAGAAAAATGCGGAAGAAGTAATCGCAAAAGCAATGGAAACTCTTGATCTTGCGGAAGCAAAGGTCAATGAAATGGAAGCTGATTATAAAGCTCAGATTGAAAAGCTTGAAAAAGAAAATGAGAAATTAAAGAAAAAGGTAGAAAAAAAGGCCACAACAAAAAAGACATCTGCAGCTAAGAAAACGACAACTTCAAAAACTACATCTAAAAAGGCTTCAAAAAAGGATGTAGAGGAAACTGACAACAAAGATGAAGAATCACAAAATGCAATAAAAAATGAAAAGGAGGAAGATTTAATTATTTAGTATATTACTACGTTTGCACATTTAATTAAGTTACATGTTGACAATCATGGAAATGGCAACTTGTCAAGTACGAATTTTGAATTAAAGGTTTCAATATCCGTACTAAACAGACAAATAGCTTCTTGTATAATGTAAAAGCACGTTATGAAACACGCTACTTATGCGATAAAGCTAAGAAATAGTGGGACATATGATTTCAAAGGAAAAGAACGTTCAGAAGATCAGGGAAGAAATACCCAAAGAACAACTGAATAGGCCTTCATTGGAAGAGCTAAGGACTGAATTAAAGCGTGAATACCGAAAGCATGATTACAGAAGAACACTTCGAAACACCTTAATTGTTATCGTAGTGGTGGCAGCATTGTCAGTACTCATTTCGAGTTTCTTCATTACGGTGCTAAAGGTTACCGGCGACAGTATGACTCCAACCCTTGAAACGGGACAGATAGTCATCGCCAATAACTACGCAACGTTCGAGACCGGCGAGCTGATAGCTTTTTACTATAACAACAAGGTGCTGGTCAAGAGAGTTATAGGTTCTCCCGGAGATTGGGTAAACATCGATGATACTGGAAAAGTATTCGTAAACGGTGTGGAGATCCAGGAGCCATATATCTCAGATCCAAGTCAGTATGCGGAAGGCGTTTCGGAAGGTGATAAGATCACATTCCCTTACCAGGTACCGGACAAAAGATATTTTGTTCTGGGAGATCACAGGTCAGTTTCGATTGACTCGAGATCGTCAACGGTAGGTTGTGTATCCGCAGAACAGCTGATTGGTGGCGTGGTATTCAGGATTTATCCTTTTAGCAGCTTCGGAACGATCGACAGCGTAACAGCTAATGAGGGGAATGTTGTTACAGGTAATGAAGCTGAGTAATAGTTGTAACATTTATGGGCGGAGAAGGTTAAGGAAGATTAGTAATGGCAAACGTAGATAAAAATCGTATAGATGGTCTTGTAAAAAAACACACCTATCTTAAGAGATGGGTTTCCATAATGCTGGTTCTGGCACTCCTGGTAACAACAGTGACCATGTACGCACTGAATAAATCAGCTACTGCTGTTTCAGAGGACACTGCAGATAATGTAGGAATGGTTCTTGCTGATACAGAAACCGAAAGCGAACAGACTGATGGTTCACTGGATAGCAGCGAAGCTTCATCTGACAGTTCAGAGGATGGCAGCTCTCAGGAAGAAAACAGCGATTCTTCTGATGCCGGAAGTACAGATGCTTCAGGAGAGGAGAACAGCGGTGACAATTCATCTGATAACAGTTCGACAGAGTCATCAGACAGCAACTCTGAAGAGACAACAAGCAGCTCTGAGGATTCATCCAACAGTAGTTCAGAGGAATCATCAAACAGCAGCTCAGAAGAGTCTTCTGACAGCAACTCAGAGAGTAGCGAATCAACAGATGATGCTTCCAATGATTCAAGTGAAGAGTCATCTGATGATGCTTCAAACGGTAACACCGAAGAAGATGCTGATGCCCAAACCGGTGATACTGAGGAAGTCAATGAGAATAATGATGAAGAACTTACACAGGATGTAGTTCTTACAGTTTCTTATAAAGATGAAAACGGCGAGAGCATCGCTGATGATAAAGAGATAAATATTTCTGAGAGCATCAACTTCTCAGAAGAAGCACCTGAGATTGAAGGTTATACATTCAAGAACGCAGAGTATGATAATGCAGTGATCACCAAGATCACAGTCAAGAAGGATGCCAATGAGTACAAGTACTATGAGGTAACTCTTGAGGATGAGTCGACTGTAGAAGTCAAAAAGGATGCAACTGTAGTTCTTGCTTATAACACGGTTGTTGCAAGCAACATAAAGCTCACAGCAAAGTTTATTGACAAGAGTGGTGAAGAACTTAAGGAAAGCGCTGAGCTTGCAATTTCAAATGAAACTGATCTTACTAAGAAAGATAACGTAGATTCAATTGAGAATTACTTCTATATAAATGCAAAGTATGATGATAAGAAGATAACAAAGATTACTCCGGTTGTTTCAGAGAATGAAGGCGATCAGGATGAGAATGAAAAGAAAATCTCTTCTTATGATATTACAACTAAAGACGGTGACACAGTAACTGTAACAGAAGATGCTGAAATCGTTCTTACATATTATAAAGCAAGTGAGGAGACAAATTATGAGTTCTCTGATGATAAGCTTACTGTAAAAGCAACAGTTGATGAGGGTGCATTCCCTGAGGATATCGAGCTTGCTATTAAAGAAGTTAATGCTGCAACAGAAGGATATAACTATGATGCATATATCCAGGCACTTAACGATAACGCAGACAAGATTGCAAATACAGATTCAAATTCTGAATCAGATGAAAATAATGAGTCAGAAGATGAGTCTGAGGATAAAGAAAATGTATCTTATGATGAGAAAAATACTATCCTTTATGATATTGCATTCATGCTTGACGGAGTTGAGTATCAGCCCGCTTCAGGCTCTGTAAATGTAAGCTTTGAGTTCAAGGATAAGCAGCTTACTGATACACTTTCTGCAACCGATGAGAAAGACATTACTGTAGTGCATCTTCCTATCAAAGATGATGTTAAAGAAGAGTCTGATGCAAATAGTACAGAAGAAGCTACGGATATTACTGCTGATGATGTTGAAGTTAAGCCTATTTCAGAAGCAACAGCTGAAGTTCATAATGATGAAAAGATTGAGTTTACAGAAGATAGTTTCTCAATCTTTGCGGTAATGGCTTATTCACATCATGAACCAGGTACGGATACATTTGAAACTGTTTTGGGTGATGCTATCAACTTCGGTATTGTGACAAATAGTCTTGATGTAAGCGAATCTCAGACTAACTTTGCTGTTAAATACCTTAAGGCAGGGGGGCAGTTTGGTAATGATTTGACTAATAATGCTGAGCAGACTTTCATTGCTGGAAGTATTGATGGAACCTTTAATATAAAAGGATATCCTGCTCATTTTATTACTCCTGCAGAGTACGCAAGTCATATTGTCAATGCGAAGGATTATACTTTAAGCCTTAATACAGCTTATACATCTTCAGAATTAAATAAAGCTATTGATGATATGCTTCAGTACTCAAGGGATGCTTCCGCTGATCTGGTACGTAATCAGAATAATGATAATACTGTTTACCTGTATCCGGATAGGTCAGACAATCCCCAGTGGTACTGGATTGATACAACTAATTTTGGTGCAGGAACATATTACGTAACAATAACTGATGATGATCTGAGAAATAAGATAAACAGCGCAAGTAAATTAAAAATATACAAGAATTCAAATCAAACTATTGTATTTAATGTTACTGCTACAAATCCGGTTTACTTACAGAAATTTGAAGTTAGTACAGACTTGCAGCAGTTTGTTGGCTCAGATGCGATGGCAAGTAAGGGTTACACCAACATTACAAGAACCCTTATCTGGAATTTTATAAATGCACCTGAGGTTTACAGTACGGGCGGAGTTTCTGGTGTTTTCATTTCCGGAAGGTCAGACTCAAAATGGACCAACCAGGTTACATCAAGTGGATGGCTGTTGTTCCCGAATGTAGTTCTTAAGGCACAGGAATGGCACAACACCTATGACGGAATCAGACAGATAAGTGGAACGGCTCAACTTCAGGCATATAAGACCATTGATGGAAAGAATTCTACAGTTACAGGATTCTGGTTCACTCTCTACAGACAGGATGGTAATTCATGGACTAAAGTTGAGGAATGTAAGAATGATTCTACTACGCCTCATAATGTAATATTTAGTACGATTACATATGGAGGAGATAAAGACAAAGCAGGCAATACCGGTTATCAGTATGTTGATATTAAAGAAGGCGAAAGCACAGACATAATCTACAGGATTGTAGAAAGCAAGGG
>CAMVLM010000030.1 GCA_947168335.1 uncultured Butyrivibrio sp.
TAATTATCCCTTGTTCGAGTACTATGAGTACTATTAATTAGATACACGAGTTATCGTAAATCTTTTTAAAAAATATCTAATAGCTCTGATAAGCTCTTTACTTCATAATCAGGCTTTTCCGCATCACTGGTAATATTCCAGTACTGACCGAATCCCTGCTTGATCCATATCGTTTTAATACCGAGAGCTTTAGCAGGAACAATATCATTATCAATACGATCTCCGATCATTACTGCCTGATCTGCGCTGCATCCTGCCCTATCAAGTGCAATCTGGAATATCCTTGGGTCAGGCTTTTCAACACCTTCTTCTGCAGAGGCTACAATAAGATCAAGATACTTGCGGATCCCAAAGTTCTCCAGTCGGTTTTCAGAACCATACATCTGATTGGCGATTATTCCAATCTTATAGTTTCTACCAAGCTCTAACAGGCATTCTTCAGCATCGCCGTACAAAGTTTCAAGTGTCGGATTCCATTCAGGTTTCGTAACGCCAAGGAGCTGTGTCACTTCTCTGTCACCCTTTTTGTTCTGCTTGTAAAACTCAAGTGCCTTTTCATGCACATACGTCTCAGTGACATTCGCAGATTTTGCTATCTTTTGAAAAATATCTTTATAGACGCCGCTTTCATCAAGCAGTGTTGAGCCCATGTCGAAGAATATCCATTTTACATCCTTTTTTACCGGGGGCTTCCATGGTCTTGGTGTCAAAAGAGATGTTTTACCAATGTCCGGAAGAACCGAATATATTGAGCATCCCATCTTCTCTTCAAAATATTCCTTAATTTCAAATGCTATTTCCCAGCCTTTGATATATCCTTCCATGATACCGTATCTTCTGGTAACGTCTACAAAGCGTTTTTCCAAAATAACAAAGCCGTAGTCCACAGCAAGTGAATCACAAAGCTGAATAAGCTTATCATAATCATCGGCTGTGCAGTCCATTATATAAGCCTTTATAGCTTTCTTATGCTCTGTTTCCGGTTCATAGTCAAATTCATCCTTCATCTGAAGATATGAGTGGGTCATGCATATCCGGGCAACCTCGTCCCATCCCTTTTCCATGCAGTATTTATAGCCATCATAAACATGTGTCGGGATATCGGTAATGCCGGCTCTTCTTCCTATATCATGCATAAGACCGACTATGTATGCTTTCTCAGGATCCATTCCTGGAACTTTTTCTGCTATATTTCTTGCTGCAACTCCTGTATTTATGGAATGCTTAACCCATGGTCCCGGGTTGAGCTGTTCCGCAATTTCTAATTCTTTAAGTGCTTCATCTATCGTTGGTAACATTTTTAATACTCTTTTCCTTATCCGTCAAATTAAGCCAAAACTCTTTTCTATCAATTTCATTGTATCTTCAATGCTTCTGCTCTCATCACGGATGAAAACATTAAACCCGCTATTTGCAAATTTATCGTAGCGCTCTTTTGAATTTATCAGCTTTAGGCACTGTCTGAAGTTTTCTATTGCAGCATCTGTATCCTTTTCATCCAAAAGGAGCTGATAAAGGAACTGCTTCTCTTTGTCAGGTCTTTCAAAAAATCTCTTCACTGAAATCTCAGGATCTGCAAGCATGATAGCAACATGATTCCTATCCGATATCTTCCGAAGAGTCTCAACTGATATATTGGTATCAACAAATATCTTTTTGCCTTGCCCGGAAAGCCTTTCAAGTATCTGCAGTTCAAGCCTCTCACATTCCAGGGTAACGCCATCTATCCATGATGCATACTCCTCCGGAGTGCGCCTTATGAAATCATGCCAGTCCTGCAAATCTCTGGTGTATGTAAGACAAGGGTATTCATTCTTATCAAGTGTTTCCTGGAGCTCATCATGATAGTTTTCCTCACAGGCTATGCCATCATATTTCTCAGCAAGCCGTTTCACCATTGTAGATTTACCTGCATATGCAGTCCCATTAAAGTAATATATATTTTCTTTATCTAGGCTCATGTCATTCACTCCAAAACAAGTTCTTCCCCAGGCTTAAGTATTATCTTCCCAGATTATGGGCATATTCATAGACCTTTTCCGACCACGCCCATATATCTGTACAATCGTTATCAATAAAATGCACCTTTTGCGACAACTCGTCTGGAACATGAGGTGCAAGCACTTCTCTGTAGCTAGACGGGGCCACAATTGTATATACCCAGTCCTTTAGTACAACTTCATTCTTGACCTTGAGTGGAAGAACACCTTCAAAAACTGCATCAGGATGCATAATCAAGTCCTTATATCTGAAAAAAAATCTTACGCCTGGAGTAAAACAGACACTCAGATCTTTTTCATCCGGAAATCTTCCGAGATTTCTCTCCATTACAAGTCTATCTCCAGCCTGACAGTTCCCCCATGCAAACATAATGTAATCAAAGTAATCTTCAGGATCATTCGCCGCATTTCTGCTTTCTTCACGCAACTGCGCTGCTGACATCTTACGTGCTCGCACAGGCGAAAGAAGATTCCCACATTCCAATATCTGAACAGCGTTTTCTAATGGCGAAGTATGGCAAACCAAATCCGTCAAACATCCTTTATATTTAGGGCAGGCTGTACATTCCGTTATCTTGTCTGGCGGAGATACACGATATCCTCCGTTATATCTGCATCTGTAATTATCGATTTCATTCAGGATATCAGAGTCCGCTTCTATATCACAAGTACGACCATTAGATGCCTCATACTTCTCGAAGTCAAGAACAGTCTGCTTCTCCCACTCTGTTATATGAGGATAGTCTGAAAGCTTTTTATAAAAGACACCATCCCAGCACTCTGAATAATCATATTGTCCAATCTTAATCTGCATTCTATTCCCCAAATACAATTGCTAACATCTAAGTGTATTTATGTATTTCTCAAATCTCTGATTATGTGACCTAATCGCATTCTCGGAATCAACATATTCAAGAAAAGCTTCTATATCAAGCCATTTGTAAGCTACTGTCTCGCCCTCCTGCAAAGTAACACTGTCCTTATCGCAGCTCACTCTTGCCAGATACGAATAGAACATAGCCCTGCTAGGATTCTTGAAAAGGACATTTATAAGTTCCATACTGTCTGGGACAAGGCCTGTTTCCTCAAGCAGTTCTCTTGTAGCTGCCTCAAGTGGTTCTTCCCCGCTGAGAGCTGAGCCTCCTGCACTTGCTTCCCAGAACCCAGGATAAACGTCCTTATCGTCACTTCTTTTCATCAGAAGATATGTGCCATCTTCATGTACTACAAGAATATCTACCCCAAGATGATATCTGCCTTCAGGTATATCCTTGTAATTGCCAAAGCCTCTTACCCAAGTCTCTCCTGTCCTGTTTCCATCAC
Organism: uncultured Butyrivibrio sp.; assembly: GCA_947168335.1. Taxonomy (GTDB): domain Bacteria; phylum Bacillota; class Clostridia; order Lachnospirales; family Lachnospiraceae; genus Butyrivibrio. Next base: position 3,324 of record CAMVLM010000030.1, read on the forward strand.
GATCATATAAATCCCAGATCTCCGCCATAGTTATACACCCAACTCCATATTTATTGATTTCTCAGTAAATCCATATTTCTTATACATTTCATAAGCTGCCTTGTTCCTGGCATTTACTTGAAGTTCAATGCCATCGGCATGCTTAGCTGATTTGAGCTCTTTTACTTTTTCAAAGAAAAGATGTCCAATACCCATGTTTCGGTATGGTTCATCAACAGCCATGCTATCTATGAAAACAATATCCCTTGTCACATGAGCAGGACTTTCTATGTGCTTATATTCAACTTCCAGCACACCTGCCACTTTACCATCAGCTTCAGCGACATAAAAATTTCCACTATCAAGCATCTGAGTATATACTTCTTCAGTGATCAAGTTTTCGTTAGGTCTGTATATATCAGGTCTCCAGTCAACATGCATCTGCTGCACCTGATCCATTATGCGTTTAACAGCGCCATAATCTGCTTTTTGAGCAGTTCTTACTGTGATGTTCACCCTTACCTTCTGCAGCAGTTCCTTCGCCCTTTTCAAAACTGGCACTTCCCTATTTGCAACAAGCCTTCCAAGGCTCGTACATCTGCATCTCTCATACTCAACAAGTGCCTCTTCATATCCAAGCTTCAAAGTTGAAAGATGAAAATCCTCAATTTCATCCTGGGTAAGATGCTTATCTCCTAATGTTTTTACCTTACATAGGAAGTAATTGTTGATGTTATGCCTGTGGATCAGATTATAGTAGTCGCTGACAACTCCGATCTTGCACAGAACCTCAACATCAGCGCCAAGTTCTTCTTTAAGTTCGCGCCTGATAGCTGTATTCAAATCTTCCCCAGCTTCTACTCCGCCACCGGCTGTTTCAATAAGAGTAGCCTTGCCGAAATCATCATCTCTGTTTGCTCTGACAAAATAAAAGCAGCCCTCATCATCCACTACTATTGCCCTGGCAATCATCCTGTCATTCCCACTTCTGCGTCATATCCGTCTGCCCATAAATCAAATCCTCTGTTGTCTAACATTCTACATCCTCCATAATCTTTTAACTAATTGCCATTATATATACCTGGCAAGGGTTCCACTCATCCCAAAGCGTTGGAAATACTTCCATTTCCTTAAAACCCAGGCTCTGGTAAAACTGATTTGTATCATCATATTCCTTATACCTGCCCATCTGAACTGTCTTGACCTGAATAAAAGAATACCCCTGCTCTATGGCTATCTCTCTGGCTTTTTCAAACAACATTTTGCCTATTCCCATGCGATGGTACTCTTTAAGAACACCCATAACAGCAACTTCAACAGTTGCCTTACCGGTTTCTTTTAAGCAAAGAAAACCAGTTGGTTTATCCCCATCGAATGAAGCAACCATTGCCCTGTTCGCACTGTCCTCAATATATTTTTCCCTTGATTCCTGAATACCAAACCATTCCGGCAGCTCTTCTAATATGCATCGTGATATCTTCTGTTTTCTCTTCGAATCATCTACAATCGATATTATCCGCTTACCATCTGCAGAATCCGGAATTTTTCTCCCATCATCCTTTTTTATGAACAAAGGCATATCATATTCATCCACGCCATTTGGTATAAATCCTAAGGACTTCCAGAATCTTACGGAAGCATCTTTCTCGCTGTTTAGCTCATAATACTTTGCACCGTCTGCCCTTGTATACTTCTCTAAGGCTTCATAGCATCTATGTCCTGTTCCATTTCCACGAAATTCTGGAAACACCCAATAATCAAGGATAAAGCATTTTCCGTCCTCGCTTTTATAAGTACAGTATGAAGCCGCTCCGATTCTCACACCATCCTGTATGAAATAAACCATATGCTGCTTATCAGGCTCGCGTTTCATATGGCTTTCTAAAATTCCGCGATAATGTGAACCTTTGTAATAATCTATATCTTCTTTATCCGAAATAATTCCATCTGTCACAAGATACTTGATATGGTCATCCCAGAACTCGCCTACCTTCTCATATAGTATTTCTTCTATCTGTATTTTGTTTGAAAGCTCCTTCTTCAGCATAATATATTCATCCGTTCTGTATTCCTCGCAAAAGCCTGCCTTCAGAAAAAGTGAAATTCCAGGATTATCTATTGCAATATCATCATAGAGAATCGCAATACCATTATTTGCAGCAGCTTCACACAATAGCCCAAGCCCTTGAGTTCCATATCCTTTTCCTCTGTACTCAAAAGGAATAATCACATCGGCAATCCATACATTTCTCTTCTCATCGAGATGATATGCTATCTCACCGACATAAGTATCTCCTTCCTTGAGATATCGGTAAAATCTTTTGTTATCATGATTTATGATCCAATAATCATACCAGTCTTCCCACTTGCTTTCGGGAAAGGCAATCGTTCCTCCCCATGCATTATTGTATGACATGGTATCAGGGTCATTCATAAATTTTTCTCTGAACCATAAGTCCTTCAAATCCGGTTTATATAATTCCATTGTATCCTCCCTTTTATCTCAGCCTGAAATCATCACCTTCATATACACGCACCGGATTACCTCTGACAATCTGTGCATGCTTGCTCCAGGCATCATTTTTCTGCTTATATTTATTATCTGTATTGATCTGAGTCAGCACCGCTGACAATTTCTTCAAAGCATCCTGCTTATTTGCAAACTGTGAGCGCTCCCTCGTTGAAGATACTGTAATTCCAGTCGGGATATGTATCACTCTTACACCGGTCTCCACCTTATTTACGTTCTGACCTCCGGGACCTCCTGAGTGAAACTTTTCAACTCTGATGCTATCTGCTGAAATCTTCGGATTTATTTCCATAGCCTCCTGTATTACACTTACATCCACAAACCAGTTCTTCCTTTTATGTCCCGGTCTGTATTTACTTTTGCATATCCATTCCATTGTTCCTTCAAGTTCTGAAAGATCCTGATCCGATGTAAAGATTATTGATGAAAAAGATCCGCTGACTTCTCCATTGGTCGCTGTAACAATTTCTATATCCGGGAACTCTTTTTGAATCTGCCCAAATATTCCTCCGACTGCCACCCTACACTCTACCGGTCCCATGCCAGAGCTAATCTGCATGATCATCTGGCATTACCTCCTTTGTAGTTATAGACAGGCTTGATGATTTTCTCAATTATCACCGTATCTTTTACAGCTTCTTTTATATAACTCTCTCTTCTGTAGGCAAAAGGAGCTTCATCCAGAGTCTCTTTTCCAATACAGACAGAATATACGCCCTTCATCTCTGCCTTAAACTCAGAAACAGTATGATTCTGTAGGACATTCTCCCTTGAAGAGATTCTCCCGCTTCCATGCGGAGCAGAATAGTTCCACTCTTTATTTCCAAGCCCTTTACCTAGAATAACCCCGTCCTTCATATTTATGGGAATGATGACTTCTTCATCTGCACTGGCTGAGATTGCTCCTTTTCTGAGCAGCAGCTTATCCCCAGAAAAATCCAGATAATTATGGATGCATGAGACAGATTCCTTTTCTTTCCATTTCATTCCTTTAAGGATGTCTCTTGCAATGACTCTGCGGTTAAGATCTGCATACTCCTGCACTATGGCTATGTCATGAAGATAGTCATCCATGAGCGTACCTGTGAGGTACGTCAGTTCATAGGGCACATCCGTGATACCTTTTGATTTTAGCTCTTTCTGACCGACATCCATGTAATACTCAGCGACTTCTTTTCCCAGGTGCCTGCTCCCTGTATGGATCACCATGTAAGATTCCCTGTCATCATCCTGGTCGATCTCGATAAAGTGATTGCCGCCTCCAAGCGTCCCAATGCAGAGCATGGCCTTTCCACTGCGGATATGCTTGGAGCATCTGAGCCTTAAAAAATCAAAATCAGCATTACTGTGGGCACTCCCTCTGATGCTAAATCCGACCGGTATATTTTCCCTGATAACGCTGTCCAGCTTCTGGAAATCGTTTCTGACTTTACCAAGCTTAACTGCCAGCATCCCACAGCCAATGTCAATACCGACAAGTGCAGGAAGGATCCTGTCTTCCACAGTCATTGTAAGTCCTATCGGTCCAACTTTACCTAGGTGAACATCCGGCATAACCCTGATTACTGATCCCTCAGATGCCTCGTTATTGCATATCATTTTTATCTGCGAAAGAGCATACTGATCTGCATCTGAGCCAGAGAGTTCCTGACTACACATGATCTGTGCTTCTGCATATTTTCCTTTTACTGATATCAAAATAAAACCTCCGTCTGAGATGTTTTCTGTTTCTAAGCACACAAAAAACACCTCCGTCCAATCAGAGGTCAACAATAGTCCTGCCAGTTTAAATCATGAATAGCCTGATAGAATAATCAGAAATATAGATGGCGGACAATCATGCCTCTGTCATTTGCGTTATTAGTAGCTGTTAAAGTCGTCATGTATCTCATGATCGTCCTCCTTTCTGCTCATACGAGCGACATGAATTATTTGTTACAGATTGAAGTATATCACATTTCTTGTATCGCGCAATACTCCTATTTCACCAAAGATGCAAACTTCTATCTTGATCGGGATGGTGTTACCCACCTCAGAATCCATGCGCGGACGGATAAATGGCATCAGGATGATTGTCCGTTCTGCCACAGACGCTGTCCTCGTTACGACCAGAGGATAGATCAGCCGCGCACTTGGAGAAGACTCCCGAAAATCTGACAGAGAACCAACAGAACCGGGTTGCCATGATTGCTGAGAATAACAGTCGTCTGTATCGAGCTTACCGAATGAAGGAAACGCTCCGTCTCATCTTAAAAATCAAAGATACTGACGAAGCAGAAGCCGCTCTTAAGCGGTGGCTCTGGTGGGCAAGTCACAGCAGGATTGATGCTTTCAAGGAGCTATACCTCAAGATCAAACGTCACAGGGATCACATACTCAATGCAATACGGCTGGGTATGAGCAATGCACGAATTGAGGCTACTAATAACAAAATCAAACTGATCGTCCGCAAGGCATATGGTTTTCGCAATATCCAGAACATGCTCGATATGGTCTACTTAGTATGCTCGGATTTGAGGATTCCACTTCCTAACAGAAAATCTCGAGGCGCATGATCAGCATAAATGCTGGGGATGATGGCATTTTTCACCCACCATTACCCCTGAAGAGCCAATTCATTTCGCAATTTTAAACAATTTTTAAATTTGCGAAACAGCAAAGAGCAGCTATCATTCGATAACTGCTCTTTGAAATATTCACTAATCTCTCCCATGAACTTGAATTTAGCGATTCAATTCATGCCAAACGCCTGTCTCAGTTTTACCAGGTATTTCAAACATTGACTCCTTAACAATCCCGATAAGCCGATAATGCTTCCGTAAGCTGTAGTGTATAGTTCTTTGTGAGCTTTGATGCCCCAAGGGGATAAGAATCAGGAAGTACCTCTGAACAAACTTCCGGTTCCCAATAGAATATTCCAAGCCCTTCATTATCTGGCACATTCTTCAGCATCCTGATGGTATCACCTATCAGTTTTCTTGTATCCTCTGCCTCATATTCAGGGCCACCAATTTCTGTTATCATAACAGGCTTATGATATTTATCGCGGTACATCTGCAGACACCTTGACCAGTTCTCTATACTGGAATCAATATAGTCTTCCGGATCCTCCTTGTTTATCAGATCACACCAGTACGGGTAATCAGAAAAACCGAGTATATCAGTCCTGCCACCGTTTTCAAAAAAATTCTCCAAAAAAGGCATCACCCATTTGGGATGCTGACCACTGGCAAGATGAAGTATCACCTTACACTCCGGAAAAACTTCTTTTACTGCATCATATCCGCTGTTAATATAATCTACCAATTCTTTCGGATGGTTCTCGAGGTCTCCCATGGGATGCATCATACCCGGGTTGATCTCGTTTCCGACCTGCACCCACTCCGGTTCCACTCCATAGGTTTTCATGAGTTTTAAAGTCTTATTTGTATGTTCAGCTACTTTTTCACATAATTCTTTATGAGAAAGCTTCTCCCATTTTTTGGGAATATACTGCTTTTTAGGATCTGCAAACTCATCACTGTAATGAAAATCAAGCATAACCCTCATGCCGGCTTCCTTTGCACGTAGAGCCGCCTTTGCAACATTCATTGCATCACAGTAGCCAAGCATAGTCATCATACCTTCTGAATCCTCCACATATGCCTTTTGAGGTGGATCAACAAAAACCCTGAATCTCACTGAATTCGTTCCCTTCTCCTTAACCGCTTCAAGGCATGAAACACTTCTCCCCTTCTCATTTATCCATTTAAAACCTCTTGCCTCAAGCTGAGACATCCAGCCAAGATCTGCCCCATAAGCAAAACCACTTTTCATAACGATGTTTTCCTTTTCATATTTTTGTAAACCGCTGCACAAAAGCTCCATGCAGCGGTTTATAAATTATCCTTATCTTGTTGCCTTCCACTCGTCATACTGTCTGCTGAATTCATCCATTACAGTCTGAAGGCCTGAGTCATAGCACTCTTTTACCATCTGGTCTATTGTTCCATTAACATCATCAACAAGACCAAGCTCTAGCATAGGAACATAATCATTTAATACTGCACTTACTGCTGCTTTATAATCAGCAACACTTGAATCATCAAATACAAAGGTTATAGTGGGATTACTTACTACTCTGTCTTCCCATCCGTCTGTTATAGCTGTTTCTCTGGGATCTGAACCCGCTTCGCTGAGATCACCATTTTTGATAGCCCAGGATGCTGAAACGGCATATGCTGCAAAGTCACCGGCTGCATCTGTTTCCGTATACTCACCTGCATCATTGAGTGTATAATGCTCATCCTCAATTCCAAGTATCCAGAGATGGTTAAGGTATGTGTCACACTTTATCAGATCGAGTACCATTGCTGCTCTTGCAGGATCAGCTGTGCCTGCTGCGATTGCCATATCATTATTGGAATAAGCTTCGCATCCGACAAGATTATTCTTTGTAAGATCATAAGCCGCACCCTTAACACCATCGGTCTGCTCAGCCTGCTTGATATATGTGAAAACAGAACCGTTCCATGCGATGGATGCTCCTTGAAGGTTACCAAAGGCATCATCATCTGTTACCGTATTTGTAAGTGCACTTCTGCTCCATGCACCTGCATCTGCAAGCTCCTTCATGTCATGTGCATAATTCTTGAAAAGATCTGTCTCATACACAAGCTTTATATCTGAAGCTTCAGGAAGCTCACCCTCTTTATAGTCAAACATAAGATCAAAGTAATCGCTGTCCAGTGCAAGGAATGTGTCTTCCTGCTGTCTGTATACATCCCATAGCTCATTATTATCGCCTGCTGCAGCCAGTGCGTATACTCCGCTCTCCGGTGTTTCCTTCTCTGCAACTGTCTTTGCAAAATTCATGTAATCATCCCAGCTGTCCAGTGATGATATTCCATATTTATCAGCTATATCCTGTCTGATCGCTACTATCTTTCCCATGGCAGATGCCTGATTTGAGGGAACGGCAACTATCTGACCGGAAACTGTTGTCTCATCCCAGCTCTCAGGAGCCTGATACTTGTTTGTGAGAGGCATATTTGTTTCAATGAAATCCTTATCAATTACATAGAAGGAACCCTTTGCAGCCTCTGTGTACATGTAGCACCATGGTGCGGTGAATATCAGATCAACCTGTCCTCCGGTAAGTGTCAGTGGATACATCTGCTGATAGTCAGACCAGCTCAAAAAGTTTACTTCCACATCCGTGTTGAAAGGTTCAAGATATTCATTTGTAAGAGATAAAACCTTATCCCACGCATTAGGTATATCACCGATAAGCGTGATATTTACCGTCTTATGCTCAGATAGATCAATGCCTGAATACATCTCCGGTGAAGCCTTGACTTCTCCATCACCTATTTTTTCCGGAAGATCTTTTAATGCATCTCCCGAAGCCGCTGCTGTCTTCTCGTCTGTTATCTCAACAGATGAATCATTCTTTGAATCCTGTGTTTTTGCTTTTGATCCGCAGCCTGCAATCACAGAAGCTGTAAGAACAGCTGTCATCATAATAGACAAAACCTTTTTCCTTTTCATAGTAACCTCCTTAATTTGCCCATATATAATATTGTTTTTAACTCAACCTTTTACTGCTCCGATGGTAAGTCCTTTTACGAAGTATCTCTGTACGAACGGATATAAAAGAACGATCGGACCTGTTGCAATGATTGTCATAGCCATTTTCATTCCTTCGAGTGGAACTGACGGGAGTGCTATGCCAGACTTTTCAGCAACAATTCTCATAGCTTCTGCGCTTCCCAGAATCCTCTGAAGGTAATACTGCAGTGTGAACATATCCTCATTTGTTACAAATAGCATACAGTTGTACCAGTCATTCCAGTAAGCAAGCGCAGAAAAAAGCGAAAGTGTAGCGATAAGCGGCTTACTTAACGGAAGGATAAGCTTTACAAATATCGTAATGTCATTTGCTCCGTCAATCTTAGCTGACTCCGTAATCTCAGCAGGTATTCCGACCATGAAGGATTTAGCAATTATCATGTTCCATACTGAAAACATGAGCGGAAGGATAAGTCCAATAATACTATTCTTAAGGTTCAGATATCTCGTACACATGAGATACCAGGGAACAAGTCCACCGTTAAATAGCGTTGTAAAGAAGAAAAAGAATGAAAACTGATTTCTCCAGGGAAAATCCTTCCTGCTGAGAACATACCCTGTCATGGTGGCAAGCATCACTGCCAGAAATGTTCCAAAGCCGGTCACTCCAATAGTCATCCCATACGCCTTCAATATTGCTGTAGGATTTTTAAGACAGAGTTCATAGCTTTGTATGCTAAGTTCCGCAAGCCTCGGAAGGATCGGATACCCGTCCTTTATAAGGGAAGCTTCGGATGTAAACGACGCCACAATTATGAGATAAAACGGAATCACACATAAAAGTGCAAAAATCCCTACAAAAACTGCTCCAACTATGTTCACGGAAAGCTGGTCTCTGCTTATCCGTTTTTTTCCTGATCCTGTGCCTTTCTTCTCAGCAAGGCGCATATTTCTGTCCGGTGTAAGTGTTACTGCATCTGCTGACATATTCTCCTCCTTAATAAAGTGCATAATCCGGGTTGGCTTTTTTCACAAGTCTGTTACATACCACGATAGTTATGAAGCATAGAACTGACTGATACAGCCCAGCCGCAGCAGACACTCCAACATTACCGTTATCAATCAGTAATCTGAAAACATAGGTATCTATGACATCGGTCATAGGCTGAAGGAGTGCGCTGCTCTTTACGGTCTGGTAGAACAACCCGAAGTCTCCGCGGAAGATGTTTCCAATTCCCAAAAGGATCAGAATCATCATCGTTGGGATGAGCGAAGGAATCGTAAGGTATCTTATCTTCTGCCATGCATTTGCACCGTCTATTGATGCCGCTTCAAACATTTCCTGATCAAGTCCTGTTATTGCTGCAAGATACACAACTGAACCATATCCGGTCTGCTTCCATAGCTTTAAGAAGATAAGCAGTATGGGCCAGGCTCCCGGCGTATTGTATAAGTCAAAAGGACTTCCACCAAGACTTGTCACCACGTTGTTAAATACGCCTCTTTCAAAATTGAAGATGTTGTAGAGTATTGCCCCTGCAACAACCCAGCTTATGAAATACGGAAGAAACATTAGCGACTGCACAGTCTTTTTAAAGACCTTGCTCAGAATCTCGTTAAGAAGAATCGCACTGCCCATCTCAAAAACAACACCGAGAAAAATAAAGGCTACATTATAAAGCAATGTGTTTCTCGTTACCTGAAACAGCTTTCCAGATATAAGCAGGGCTTTAAAATTATTCAGTCCGTTCCACGGCGACAGGTATATTCCACCTGCATACTGATATTTCTTGAATGCCATTATTATTCCTGTCATAGGAACATAACTGAAAACTATGACATATATAAGTGCCGGCAAAAGCATCATAAGTAACATCCAGTGTCTTTTAATATTTTTTATCATTACCTTTCTCTCCCCATCGTTTCTAAAGCGCAGTATTTATCTGCATTTCATAGACTTTTGTATATCTTTAACATGGTTTAATTTTATAAATTTGCGTGGTGTCAAACAATGACACCGAACGACCAACGTGCTAAAATTTGTATCATATATGGGAATGATTTAGGAGAGACAAATGTTAAAAGAAGTTTCAAAAGGTTATATTACCAGCACAAATCCAAATGCGTCCTTCAATATAAGTACCGGAAGCCTCGATAACTATTTTTATCAGATAAAGGTTCCATATCAGATAACCTATGAATACTGCAGCGGAACAGGTGCAGATGATTACATGAATGCCATCACTCTGTCTGAGGGTGAATCATTTTACGCCAGGGATTCTTACGAAGGACACGGCCGGGCCTTTAAATATCACCCTCTTCATTTTCATGATTACTACGAGATAATGATAGTTCTTGATGGAATCGTAACCCAGAGAATTGAAGACATAGACTATAAATATCCGGCAGGAAGCTGTTGCCTTATCAACAGAGGAATCAGACATGCTGAGAATTTTGATACTACTGCAAGTCTGCTGTTCATAGGACTTTCAGTAAGCATGATCGGAGAAATCCTAGCTACTGCAGAACATTCCTCTTTTGCCACAGAGAAGAAATTTCTCGAAAACAAGTTGTGTAATTTCCTTATGTCAGATCTCGACGATCCTGAAAAAAAAGCATACCTTGATTTCATTCCGGCCTTCAGTACCGACAGTGCTTACAAACATCTTCATGAACTTACAAATGAAATCATTCAGACACTGATGTATCCTCATTTCGGATCATCCTTCAAAGCCAGAAATCTTATATGCGAATTTCTCTATTTTCTGTCACAAAGCGAGAACTATCACTGTACAGATGTAACTATGGGTATGGAAAATGACCAGCTTCTCTTCACAAGAATTGAACATCTTATGGAAGAAAAGAATGGTCGCGTCAGTCGTGCTGAGCTTGAAAAAGCGCTTAATTACAGTGGGGATTATTTAAACAGAATTGTAAATAAATATACCGGAATGTGCCTTTATGATTATGGAATGACTTTTTGCCTGAAAAAGGCTGCAGATTATCTTATCAACACCAAAGAATCCATCACAAGTATTGTCCAGACACTTCAGTTTTCAAACCGGACACACTTCTACTCATTATTTGAGCGACAGTTTAATATGACGCCCAAAGAATACCGAGCCAAACATATTTCATCATAAAAACAGACCTTACCTGCTATTTAACTGCGACACCCCTTTATTTTACTCAAATAAAGGCAACCATATACAGAGGCAATGTAATTATTCCGTCATCACTATCACCGATGTTTCCATCAATAAACTTATATGCATATGATATGTTTTTTTCTTTCTTGATTGTAGAGGTCAATGAATTGGCTTTTGCATGTCCACTCTTTACTTCTATAGGCACAACCTGGCCATCTACTTGAATGATGAAATCTAATTCCTTTTTGGTTGTTTCATTCTTATAAAAGTAAGTAATATAGCCCTTTTTATAAAGGGCATCAGCTATTGCACATTCGTAAAGTCCACCTTTTGTGTTTCCAGAAAGCGTATTTTCAACGATGTGCTGCTTTAATGAAAAATCTTTCATGGATATCAGTAATGATAAATCTGTTGTATATGCCCTGAAAAAATCATCTCTGGCATAATCATCCAGATCATACCTAACATCTGTTACAACTTTGCACAAATGGACTATATCTGCTCTTAAAAGCCACTCGATGCTGGAATAGTATTTTTGAGCCCGGGCACCATGCTCAATCTCTTTATACTGAAATTTATGATTTTCTTTGTCCAAAAGCTGCTTTGCTAGTGTGAGATAGCATTTTTCAGCTTTTACTTTCTCTTCTGCATTTGCATAATGGGCAATATCGTACTGATAACCCTGAAGGAGGTTCCTCTGTACAGTATCAACTTCTCTGAAGTCCTTAGTGTCAACGTACTTTTGAACAGCCTCTGGCATACCTCCAATTGCCATATATAATCTGAAATATCCCATCATTTGAGTATGAATAGCATTTGGAATCTGCTTCTTTGTGGTGAGATACGATCGAAGCGAAATTATCATATCTTCGGAAATTCCTAGAGCCCAAAGGAATTCTTCGAAATCCATACCATGCATTGTCATATAATCTACGTATCCCACCGGATAAGATGATGCTCTTTTATAGTCGATTCCTAAAAGAGATCCTGATGCTATGACATCGTACTGATTATCTGTAGCCCAGAATTTTAACGCAGTTATAGCTTCTTCGCACTCCTGGATTTCATCAAAAAATATTAATGTCTTTTCTGGAGTGATCTTTTTTTCTGGAAAGCGAAAACGAAGTGCCATGATCATATTCTCAACAGTAAGATCTCCAGAGAAGATTTCAGCTGCTGAAGGTGTTTGCTTGAAGTTTATTTCTATAAACTCCTCATATCTTTCTTCTGCAAATCTCTCAATAGCAAATGTTTTGCCTGTTTGCCTGGCCCCCTGAACCACTAAGCACTTCTTATCCTTATGTTCTACCCAGTCTATAAGCTGCTCTGAAATCTTTCTCTTTAACATAGTTTAATCCTCGTCAACATTTTGATAACATTATTTTACTTCTTAATCAACATTTTTGAAAGGTAGAATGTGTTTTAAATCAACATTTTAGAATTTTGTTTTTTAGTAAGGTAAGGATTCTATTTCTTCATCCAGCCAGCTTTTATCTCTGAAAATTATTTCTTCAAAACACTCCAGTCCTCAAGTTCTTCTGATATACCAGCTATATCCGCTGAAAATAAGCGTCTTCTCTACACCACCAAAAATAGGTGCAAGAGATTCTTTCATCCATTTTACAGCTTCAGAATAAGGTATCTCTCCACTTTCTACTTTTGAATTTACGTTTGACTGTATCATCATGAAATCCACAAAAGCATCCAGTGAAAACTTATATTCCATCTCATACTCTGTCTGTTTTTCCATGATGAGCCCATCTGAAAGATCCTGCTGTGTCCACTTATTCTCTTTTCTTGGCGGTTTAGGAAATCTACTAAGGTATTCCTTTTGATACCAATCAGTATAGTCGCTGTTATCATTCATCCTGTCTGTTATTCCAAAATCATAGATAACAATCACTGCATTATCACTAGTTACATCCTTCATGTTTTCCATGAATTTCCTCTCATCAACCCAATTTATGCAGCCTGCAGCAGTAACTATGTCATATTTATCAGATGGTATCGCTGTCTCTTCAGCTTTTGCAGCATAAAACAAATAAGCTTCATCATCTCCATATAATTCCTTACATGTTGCAACCATAGCCTCAGCAATATCTGTTCCTGTCACCTTATCACATATGAGACGCAGCGCTTTGGTCGAAAGTCCGGCTCCGCATCCAACATCCAGTCCATTCCTGAATTTATAAGTTTCAGCAAGGTTCAGATCCTTTTTCAGATTGTCCATAACCGATTTATGCAGCCATGGCCTCTTTGCGTACCCCTCTGCTATTCTTTTCGAATCAAATGATTTATTGTTCATCTTTTCCCTCCATCTCCACAAGTCGTCTTTCTTCTTAACAATTATCACTAGCTTAAACTATTTCCAAAATTCATATCCCAGATCATCTATATATTCAGGGATAATCGGATTTTCCGCACCCGGTGATCATAATAAAGATATTCTTTAAAATGATCAAAACACAGCAAGGGATGCAGTGCTATTTACACACCACATCCCTTGTAATTATTTTCTGATTATGTTTGCAAAATTCCTTCCCCAAATAACTTTTTCAAACAATATATTCGCGCTCCCGATTCAAAATATTGTTCCCCCTCGATATATAAACAAAAGCATATTTACCGTAACATCTTCGCCATTCAATTACAATGGTATCTTACGCTAATCCAGAGAAATTAAGCAGTAAAGAATATGGCGATTGAACTAAGTCGCTGCGCGACGGCCTGCCTAGGCTGTGTGCAGTGATTTTGTTCAATCCCAATTTGCTTAGCCGTTTAAATAAAAACATAATTTCCGATTTATCGTTCCACATCATCTTCTATCTGTTTCATTATCCTTGCAGGTACTCCACATACAACACAATTATCAGGTACGTCTTTGGTAACAACTGCTCCTGCTGCGATTACTACATTGTTTCCTATAGTCACTCCCGGAAGGATTGTACAGTTGCCCCCGATCCAGACATCATCTCCAATTTTTACAGGCTGTGCTATGCCAGCGTGGTTTCTTCTTTTCATAGGTGATAACGGATGCCCCACTGTAGTTATCAGCGTTCCAGGACCAATCATACAGTGATTTCCAATACGGACTTCCCTTATATCAAGTATTGTAACATTAAAATTCGCTATGAAGTGCTTCCCCACATGAATGTTTTTCCCGTTATCACAGTGAAAGTTTGGTCCCACCCATGGGATTTCCCCGCAACTACCAAACATTTCCCGGAGAGTATCTGCTATGGCATCTTCATCCTTTGGATCCTGAGCATTGAGCTTCTGGCAGAGCTTCATCGCATTTGCCTTTCTCGCATTCACCTCATCATCCCAGAAATCATATTCAAGTCCTGCTTCAAGTTTTTCAATTTCTGTCATTTAATCTCCTTTCACATCTGTGGCTGAAGTTTTGATACGGCAGTTTCCTTTGTATCCGACATTCTTCTGATGCATAAAAAATATACCGGAACCATATACATATCAGTGAACACCCAGGCAAGCGGAAGCGCTAGGCATATCCCCATATATCCAATCATCTTTGTAAGGACAAGTGCTCCAAACAGCCTGCCTGCTGTTTCCTATGCTCCGAAGGCTCGCCGAGAAGTATATGCTTTGTTATACTTCCCTTAGTCATGTCTGTTCCCATGTAAATACCTCCTGCCTGAGCTGTTACCCGAATTCGGAATATCAATCAGATATTAAATGTAGCTCCAAAAGCAATCACAAGCGGTCTGTCATTGTTTCTGGCTGACAGCTTTTCCATACACCATTCGTATTTCCTGCGGAAAGCTTCATCTCTCTGCTTTTTTATAATCTCTGGCCTTCTTGTATCCTGTACATCATGAAATCTCATATCTGACCTCCTGCATCTAAAAATCATTTTTCGTTGCTTTGTTCTGATTTATTTATACTCTCAAGAGCTCATTATAAATATCAATTTTCTCATGTTTTTATAAATAATATGTGGTAAAATATTAACCGGTTCAAAAGTCAGGGAATACCGGTTCAGAGGAAATATCATGCCAAAAAGAATATCAAATCCAAATGCACAGGTAGCTCTTAAGGATTTCATAGGCAGGGAAAACAACTATATTCATTTTGAATACGAAGATGAAATGAAGCAGTACGAAATGATGAAGAATGGCGACCCAGGAGCCGCCGATGAAAGTCACAAAATGATGGCAGAAAACACTTCAACTCTTGCCGATGATCCTGTTACCAATATGAAATATCTCATGATCTGCAACGCTACTCTCATGACAAGGTTCGCCATTGAGGGCGGCCTTAACTCAGAAACCGCCTACAACACAAGTGACCTTTACATCTATAACATGAACAAATGTACCACAGTACAGGAAGTTCTGGATCTGCATTACGAGATGGTCACATTCTTTACCGAGCAGATGCAGAAGCTGAAAAAACAGAATGTCTACTCAAGGCAGGTTATTCTCTGCATGGACTATATCGACCATCACCTGCATGAAAGCATCCGCCTGGATGACCTTGCTGCTTTCGTAAAGCTCAATAATAACTATTTCTCTACTCTGTTCAAAAAAGAAACAGGATATACTGTATCAGAGTATATCCTGTCCCGAAAGCTTGAAGTCGCAGAGAACATGCTGCGCTTTTCTGATTATTCATGCGCTGAAATAAGCAGCTTTCTTGCGTTTAATTCCCAAAGCTATTTTACGCAGTGTTTCAGAGAAAAGAACAGCTGCACTCCGGCCGCATTCCGAAAAGCCCATTTTAACAAGCATATTAAGGGACGGCATAAATAACTTCAAATATAATATCATCTTACAAACAACCGATTCTTGTCTTAAGAATTCTTTTCCTTAAGCTGTTGTCTAAATAATATATGTTTTCTTTTTCCTCATTTGCCACAATACAGCTATCATCCCATCCATATCTTTGACAAAGAGCCTTGTTAAATGCATAATGCGATACTGGTTTTTACTCTGAAACATTAAGAATCCCGACATAATCATTAGTAGTCAGCTCAATAATTGCATCAGCCAATTCATTCACATCAACGATACTGAATTCAATATTATTGGCTCTAATATATTTTTCTCCGGAATCCACATGTTTTTTCAGTGCAAGACTCCTATTATCCATTTCTCCAAAAGGATCAATGCCATAAATACTTCCAGGACGAACGATGCAATAATTAGGCAACTTACTAATCACGCACTCAGACTTTATTTTTCCGTTGAAGTAGTGATGATTATAGCTCTCTTTTGCCCTAAGAAACGGCTCTACATCTTCAGACATGTTCTTCTCATATGCAACTGAAGTAGATACAAAGATAACCCTGATATCACCTACGGCCTCGCAAAGAATAGGCATCACTGTCTCTGCGATTTCTTCCTCGCGTTCATGATTCATCACTGTCCAAATAATTACATCGGGCTTGAATTCACCCACAAGACTGAGCACCACTGCCACATCCGACATCAAGGCCTTTTCCCCCATCAGGAATCTTTATATAAGACGAAACACCCTCTATTATCTGTCTCGACATCTGCCTTGAGCCGTTGTATGAAAATGCCCTGTACATCAGGAACATCCACAACGTCATCAGCGCAAGAAATATGGTTATTACCATCAGTATTTTCCCAATTATTCCTGCTACGCCAATGATCATGGTCAATACAAGCCCCACAACTGTCGAAGCCAGGAATCCATACACCATACCTTTGGGCATCCAGTTCTTATAATTCGGTTTCATTACTTTTTCCTCCTCTGTCATTTCTGATTCATCATTTATAATTAGTTAGCATTTGCTAACACAATGATAACACATGAATCGAAAAATAAAAGAGTCTGTAGTTAAATTTTCTGACTACAGACTGGGTAACACTATCTCTATATTGCTTCTCTTACCAGATCATACATGTAGCCCTTTTCTCCCAGCATTCTGGTATTAATATCTTATTGTCTCTATAGGTTTTTTCAAGTATTGCCAAGGGAACTTTTTATAACCTCTTTGAAAACAAAAATCTCTTTATGTATCACATGATGCTGCACGAAAGAAGCCGTGCCAAAGAAAAGTTACTCTCATATCTAAATGACAAGGAAAAACTGACAAAAGATTCACTGAAGAAATACCTTCATTGGTTGTCTTCAGAGAATCCTAATGTATTTGCCTATTTAACCGACGCAGAGAAAGAGCGTTTGATAACCTCATGGAAAGTAGATTATTTGGAAGATGAAGACAATGACAGCACTCCCCTGTGAATAGCTTACTTTTGCTTCTCTAACGCCATTCTCATTAAAACAATTTCATTTTCTCCTCCGAACAAGATAATCAAGCGCCCAGTTTCTTTACCTGATCCTGTGCCTCTACAGCGGCAGTGGCTTTTTCCTTCATAGTACCGAACTCTTCAAAGAATGTGCTGCAAATAAATTAAGAAAAAAGCCTGTTCTGCGTACGCAAAACAGACTCACACAAATAGACCTGCTATGTATATAGAAATAGGCTGAAAATGCATGATAATCCAGTTTATGCGTACACAAAACGACTGCCATAAGCAGCACATAATTACTTATAGTGCTCACTCAAGCTGAATTATCTAATCGTCATGTCAGTGATAAACGACGAGAACTGGCACTATGATACTTTAAATATCATTGTCCGAGTAATATCCTGTCATTATCCAGCTTATTTCCAGAAGCTTTAGAGAACATTTCAAGCAGGTCATTTACCTCAAGCCTTGAACGCTCTTCACCCGATACATCTACTACTACATTGCCGTCGTTCATCATGAGCGTTCTATTGCCGCTGCATAGCGCCGCTTCCATGTTATGAGTGATCATCAGGCAGGTGATTTTATTATCATGCACCATCCGATTCGTAATCTCCATAACCTTCTCCGAGGTTGCAGGATCAAGTGCAGCAGTATGCTCATCAAGGAGCAGAAGTTTTGGAGTGTTGAACGTAGCCATCATCAGCGTCAGGGCCTGTCTCTGTCCGCCGGACAGTAGTCCCACCGGATGATGCATCCTGTCCTCCAGCCCCATGTTAAGGAGTGCCAGTCTTTCTCTGAATTCTTTCTTTTCATCCCTGCCAATGGCTGACAACCATCCGCCCTTGCCTGCTGCTAAAGCCAGATTCTCTTCGATTGTCATGCCGGGAGCCGTGCCTTTAAGCGGATCCTGAAAAAGACGTCCTATCGCTCTGGCTCTTTCATGCTCCGGTGTCATGGTAATGTTTTCTCCATCAAGAATGATGCTTCCCTTATCAGTCAAAAACGATCCTGCAATAAGATTAAAAAGTGTGGATTTACCCGCACCATTAGAGCCGATTATCGTGATGAAATCTCCATCTGCCACTTCAAGAGAAAGATCCGTGAACACCTTCTTCTCGCTGGGAGTTCCGGATTCAAAAGTCTTATATATGTGTCTCAGACTAAGCATTGCTTCGTTCCTCCCTTCTGACCTTCATAGCTCTTATAATGAGAGGCATTCTGGACTTAAGGTAAGGACCTGATATAGCCAGAATAACTATAAGCGCTGAAATAAGTTTCAGCATATAAGCGGGCATTTTAAATCTGAGTGCAACTGTATATACCAGCCTGAATAAAAATGATCCCAACAGTGTGCCTGCAATCCTTACAGGTATGCTCTTATGAAGGAAAAACACATTTCCGATAAGGAGTGAAGCCAGCGCTATTGTCACCATACCTGTTCCGATATCTATATTGGCAGACTTCTGATACTGAGCCATCAGACAACCGGAAAGACCTGTGAATGCATTAGCTACACACAGTCCCACAATCGTAGTCATAACCGGATTGATACTGGATGAACGCACCATATCCGGATTGTTGCCCGTCGCCCTGATAGCAAGGCCTATCCTGGTTCTTAAAAATAAATGTTGAAAAATACATACAAATGCTACGGCGATAAGTACTACGATCAGTCTGGAATATTCAGTTACAGGACTTCCCGAAAGGATATCCTCCAATTTAGTGAATACCGTAACTGTCTTATTCATATTAAGGAGAGATGCACCACCCATGATAGCTATGTTAACGGAATACAATCCCGTGTTTACCACTATACCCGCCAGCAGCGAATCAACACCCATCTTTGTCTGAAGAATACCTGTGATAAATCCGGACAGGATACCTGCGCACATAGCCGCCACGATTGACAGATACGGGTATCCGGCAAGGGCAACTATGGCTCCAACGGATGCTCCCAAAGTGAAGCATCCATCGGTAGAAAGGTCGCATACATTAAGCATGGAATAGCTTAAAAACAATGCAAGTACCGTTATTGAACTAATGAGGCCCAGCTCAAGGGCCGTTTTAAGTAATGATAAGCTCATATCAGTTAAAACTCTCCGCTGTTGTTATTTCATTAACAGATGTGCAGTAAGGTGCAAAAGCCTCTTTGATGTCCTCAAAGTTTAATCCCAGTGTACTGCAAGTCTCTGTATTGACTGTAGCAATACCGTTATCAAAAGTCTTAACCGCAAGTGTAGCGGGATCTTTGCCGTCCAGAAGGACATCCTTTACCATATTTGCAGTCTCAACACCGAGATTGGCATAATCAACTCCGTATCCTAAAAATGCTCCGTTCAAGGCGAAAGAATCAGCTCCTGTGTATTGAGGAATACCTGCTTTTGCAAATGTTTCATATATAGAAAGTTCAGCTTGCATAATCGTGTTGTCCTGTGGAGTAAATACTGCATCCACTCCGTCTGATACAAGTGCTTCTGCCGCAAGGGATACCTCATCAACGCTTGTTCCTGTGCGCTCCACATACTCGATTCCTTTAGCATCCAAATATGCTTTTGCATCAGCTATAGGAGTTGTAGATGCATCCTGGCCGGCATCATAAAGCAAACCAATCTTATCAGCTGAAGGATTAGCCGCAAATATCAGGTTCATGACAGCATCGGTATTAAGATAATCAGATGTACCAGTGATGCGTGCACCGGGCGCCTCAAGAGATTCCACAAGACCGGCTGCCACAGGATCAGTCACTGCTGAAAAAATGATCGGAATATCTGACTCAGCTGCCTGCATGGACATAGCAACCGGTGTTGCCACGCCTATCATAAGATCCACATCATCTGCGATGAAGTTAGCGACTATCTGATTGAGAACGTTGGCATCTGCGTTGCAGTTGTCATATTCGATCTCAAAAGTCACATTATTCTCTTTACCGATTTCTTCAAGTGTACTTTGAATGTTGTCACATATCTGATCGAGCGATGCATCCGCTACATAGTTACACAATCCAATCTTATATGTGACTGTTCCATCCTGACCGGCAGACTCTGCAGTCTGTGTTCCGTTCTGTTCAGAATCAGCCGAAGTTCCTGCCTGTCCACATCCAATAAGAGATAGTGTCATTGCTACTGTTACGATTGATGCGATAAATCTTTTCTTCATATATTTTCTCCTTCGACGGATATACCGTCTTCATTTTTTACGGAACAGGAGTTTTTGCAATAAAAAAACCTGTCCCTACAGTAGTTACTGCTGGGACAGGTACATATACAATGACCTGCGGTGCCACCCGGCTTGATGATCATTCGATCACCCACTTAATGCATACAGTCATATGCAGGACTTTGATCACGAAGATTCCAACTCCGTCTTCCCTACTCTTTTCATTTCAGGTCGCCCTCTGAAGTCCATTCGTCATCACACTTATCGTCGCACTCTCACCATCTGCAACTCTCTCATGATAAGGAGGTAATGCTTACTACTCTTCATCAACGGTTTTTTAAAAAATACCACGTATATTAATCATGTGTCAAGTCCAAATTTCTTTTGTTTGTGGACCACATACTATTGAAACCGGCAGAAATTTCAGGTTATCCATCACCATATTTTCCCTCTAAATATATAGTATTTCTTTATATGCCCTATAATAAATTTCAAATCTTCCCTCTTTCGTCAGATAATCCAGATCCTCATACAATCCACGATCATGCTTTATCAGGGCAATTATTGAAGGGCTGTACCTGGTTCCTGCTCCAGAAGCCAATTCCTCAAATACAGTGTTAAAATCCTTACCACTTGTATAATTACGCCCCAGTATGTCCGTTGCAGCGTCGATACTATCTGCAACAGATATGAGATCAATAATGGGCTTGTACGGTGATCTTGTATTTTCAAAATCTTCAGGATATCCGCCATTTCCATCATAGTATTTATGGTGCCCGCGTATGATATCAAAAAACTTGCCAAAGTTGTTATCATGATTCAGCATCTTATATCCATCATACGGATGACGCTTTATTATCTCGAACTCCTCATCATACAAATGGCGATCCTGTCGGCTTACAACACTTACTATCCTGCACTTTCCACAATCATGTAACAAACCGCAGTCCGATACATAATCCAAAAGCTCCTTTTGATTCGACATAACTGTCTTTGCATCAGGATATCCGGGTACACCAATGAAGTATGAAGGTGTCTCTATAATAAGTGCATGCGCTATTCGCATTGCTATCTCACTGACCATGAGACTGTGTATATAGGTCATTGGCTGCCTGATTATTACCAGTTTCAGCAGCAATTCCTTCTTTTCTACACTGTCTTCAATAAATGGTGCATATTCAACAAACCACTCTGCACACATCTCATCCACAAGCTCAGGCCAAAAACCAAATGGTATTCTTTTCTGAAACTCAGTGACTTTTTTGCAGAATCTGTCTATATACATTTTACATATATCATTATCTACTTTTTTGAACTGAAATATGGAAAAGATAGTACAACTGCAGTTATGATAATTCATAACTTTTATCAGTGACGCTTCTTCGTCTTTACTAAAATCCACATCACCTATGTTATTCAGATAATCTATAAGTTCTTCTATAAGTGGCTCGTATTTCTCTCCTTTTAACAATCTGCATTTTATTTCAGACCTGAAAAGCGATCCTTCATCATCCAGTTTGCCCTCACGCATCCATTTTTCCTTAATGGAAGGTACAACTGCAGCAAATTCAATCGTGAAATCCAGCGGCATTGTTTCGACAAATTCTTCTGCGGAAAGGATATCCGTCTCAATCTGTGCCAGGCATGACAGAAATTCCTCATTATTACCGTCTAGTCTCTGCACATAGTCAGTGTTCCAGAGTTCCATTGCCTCATGATAATACCTGAACATCCGGCTCTTATACTCTGCAGATGTCTGTCCTATGGGGGCTATAAGATTATTATAAGCAATGAAAATGCACAATCTTGCGGACGCATCTTTTATTTCCGCATAATGTTCTTTAAGTGCAATACATTTTTCATAGTAATCTACAGCCTTATCAGGACCTTCTTCCTTGTCAATCCTGCCATAAAACTCAAAATACTCATATCCAAGCATTTTATAGAGAAAACAGAGCTTATCATAATCACAACGTTCTTCATAAAAAGCAATTGCCGGCTCTGCCAGATTTCTCATCACAAAAAGATCATCATAACCACCGGTATAAAATCCACTGACAACTTCAAACAGCTTATCAGCCACTCTTTCAGTTATGCCATCCTTAAGGGATTCTCTTATGCTACTGATAAAACTGTTATTATCGGAATATATATCTCTTGTAATGCGTGATCTTTCTACAAGGACGTCTCTCCATTTATTAAAAGTCAGCTCTTCCAGAAGATACTGTTCTGTTTCCCATATCTTCTGCCGGTTAGCCGAGTATTCATAAAAGAATTTGGATAAAGTCTTTTCCATCTGTATGCTCCAGTTAAAGTTCCTGCATCAAATAGTATATAAACAATTATCCACCACTTTATCAGTAAATACTATTAAATATCTGTTAAGTCTTTAATCCTATTGGCTTTTTTCAGGGATGATTTTGAACAGTGCTGTATTCATATAAGCTAATGGACTGTCATATGCAAAAACAATTATTCCATCATAGTCCGACTTAACAGTCTGCAATACATCAGAAGTGTAAGGATCTGAGATATATGCAATAACCTGTCCTTTTATAACTTTATCTCCCGCTTTTGCTATTGAATCCAAAAAGCCTGCACTGTTTGACCTTATCGTGACAAAGTTCTCACTTTCTACTATCTTTGACGCAACGAAGCCAGAACTCTCATAGTCAAGTATTCCTTCTTTAGCCATAAAATTCAGAACAGAATCAACACCCTGACCGGCACTCTCTTTATTTATCTTTTCTGTACTTGATGTGTAAATAGAGAACGCTTCCGTGTCCCATATCTGCCAGTTGTAATTTAATGTAGTTGTATCAAAGGGTCTGGGATTATGCAGAACAATGTAGGGAAGACCAAATTTTCTTGCCAGATCTATATTTTCATTAC
The DNA here is from genome assembly GCA_947168335.1 of uncultured Butyrivibrio sp. Lineage (GTDB taxonomy): Bacteria > Bacillota > Clostridia > Lachnospirales > Lachnospiraceae > Butyrivibrio. The sequence continues at coordinate 26,825 of CAMVLM010000030.1, forward strand.
CGGTTTTCATCATTCTGACCTGAGGTACAAAATGCCCCGGCATATAAAATGAAGCTAACTGAACTCCATACTTATATTCCTTTATCACATTAAAGATGCCATCTGCTATCCTTTGTGTGGTCTCTCCCAATCCATATCCGGGAAACATTCTGTTTATATCTGTATTATCAATGCTCCAGAATCTCTTTTTTATATTTACAGAATATGGATTTCCACAGGGAATTATCATGATGGAGCTACCTTTTGATATTTTCCCGGCTTCTTCAAGCTTTTTCAGTTTCTTTACAAGCATGCTGCATACATACATCTGTTGATATTCATTACCCCTGAGGCTTCCAACGATGCAGATGCTTTTTTCTCCTTCTCCAAACTCGTATCCGGTCACCCTGAAGTCATCCCTGTAAAGCCCCTTGAAGGAATATATTTCGCTTATCTTCATACATTATTCTCCGATAGAACTTTTTGTTTAAGTATTCTTCCCATCAATGAACCTTCATCAACTACCGGATACTCTCTTACCGTGAAAAGAAGGCCATCTTCCGGTGCTCTGACAATTTCCAGGATTTCTCCGGATAAAGGACTGATAATCTTACCGATAGTATCACCTTTATGAACAAAAGATCCCTGCTTTCTTTCCTTCATATACACTCCGGCACACGCGGCATTAAGGTAGCAGACATCTGTTCCATCATTATCCTGTGCTATAATAGGCTGCCTCGTCCTGCATATTTCTCCGGTCCAGATTCCAAGCTCCGACATAATTGAAAATATTCCTTCTGTGAGCTGCTCACCGTATTCTTCCGTTATCCGCATGCCTACTCCCATTTCAACAACCAGCGTTTTAGTACCTTTGCTGTTCAGAGAATAAGCCAGAGTAGATTCCAATACTGTACTGGCACCATGTATCCATACAAGATCCATATTTGATTTAACTGCCAGAGGAAGCAATGATGACACGCTTACTTCATTGATCCTTACCTGTGGAGTTTCCGTCAGAAAAATGTTGCTGGCATGAATGTCCAGGACCACGTCTGCATCACTTAGTTCCTTTATTATTTCAGATGCCAGATATTCATTCATATCACCATCAGAGTTTCCGGGGAAAATTCTGTTCATATCCAGATCAAATGCCGGAATTCCACGAGTTATGGAATCTATTCCGAATGGATTCATGGCCGGATAAATATCTACTATTCCATTGAGATTTTCCTGCGCCAGCTTAATACGGTGTGCGACTTCATAGCATACATATTGTCCTTCCAATTCATCACCATGAATACCTGTAACAATGCATATACGCTTTTTAGCTTTTCCCTCTGCTTCTAACCGGTGCTTTTTTATGAAAAATTCTTCTCCAACCGGAAGAGGTATTCTAACTACATCACTAATTGATTCAATCATGTATCAGATTTTGCTCCTCATTGACTATTACTGATATCGTCTGGCTCTGAGTTACATTTCCCGTGAAAATTCCCTGATTTACCAGACAATCTCTAAAGTCTCTGCCATTAGATATCTTTATATATTCATCATTTACAACCTTGCCATTTGTTGGATCGAATCCGATCCATCTGTTATCATCCCATGCTTCAACCCAGGCGTGAGAACGCCCCTCACCAATCATCATCCCTGTTACATATCTGCATGGAATGGATTCCAGCCTGCACAAAGAAAGCATGATATGCGCAAAGTCCTGACATACGCCACAACCTCCCTTAAGCGCCTCTTCTGCTTTAGTGTCCATGTCAGTGCAACCCTGCCTGTACTCGAACTCATTATTCAGATTCTGCATTATCAAAAGAGCTTTTTCCTCATTACTGCTGCAGCTTTCGAGGGAGTGCTTTTTTGAAAAATCCAAAACAGACTCCCCCGGAGCAGTAATCTTTGTCTGATATTTATACATACCAACCATATGGAGCTCTTTAGCAGATTCAAAGTCTTTTAATCCGGTACTCGCGGTACCTTCAACATCAAATCCAAAACTATCATGAAGCTCTTTAGTATAGCCAAAAATAGTTATATTCCCATGAGAATCGATATCTTTTCCTGTTATATTGTCGGGAAAAACTGATACATCAATGTTCTCAATCTTTTGCATATCAGTATCATGTGGGATGCACTTAAGGGAAAATCTGTGCTCCTTGACTTCGTTGCTAAACAGAAGCTTCATATGATATATGAAATGCAACCTTTTCAACTTTCATCACCTACCAACCGCTCTATAGCTTCTATCAGCGTTTCATAAGGCATTTCATCCAATTGAACAAGATAGTTGACGTGCGCCAGTTTCTTTAGGCTATACCTTATTTCACTTTTATCTATTCTGTTTGTAAGCCGTCTGGCTTCTCTCTGAAGCTTCCTGGGATCTTCCCTTAGCCTTGCGTACAAATCAATTCTTTCAATCAGCTTACCTACACGGATGATATTTCGTATCTGTGACTCATCTATATCATCATCAGCCATTCCCCAGAAGGCCGCTATGTTGTCTGTGACTTTCTGAAGTCCTATCAATGGCGCGCTGGATATTGCCGCCTGATTCATGGCATATAAAGCCAGCTGAATATATGATAAAGATTCACTTCCAATCTCCTCTCTTAAAACAATGGCATTATCATATGCCCTCATGAGATTAGAGAAAATTGAGTTTTCATCCTTCAGGCTAAAGCAATATCTCTGGCAAAAGTCCTCTTTGGACTTATAGATATTTGGTATATCCTGGCTTTTGCAGAATTTGTCATACTCTAATTCATCCATATCGATCATAGAATCGAATTTATCAGCAAATACTTTGATGGTCGAATATACTCTTTCTGTATACCGTCCAAGCCAATACAATCTGTCAGTGTTTTCTACTGAGATAATACCCATGTGTCCTTAAAACCTCCTCCCTGTGAAGAATTTACGATAAAAGAATCGGGATTTCTGGAAAACCTTGTAAGACCGCTTTTCCATACCATTGGTTCTTCTGCCATCAGTACAAATGCCCTCAAATCTGCTTTCCTGGGCAGTAGCTGTCCCTTTTCCATAATATCTATATCAATAAAATCTATTACTTCCTGTGCTATGAATCTTCTGGGTTCTGCCTTAAGCATTGCAATGAACTTTTCTTTTTCCTCTTTGCTCATCTTATTGCCAAAAACAACACCATATCCTCCAGCCTCTGCGACATCCTTCAAAACCAGATTATCAAAATTATCGAGAACATATTTCATATCTTCATCGTAATAAGGAAGATATGTAGGCGCGTTGTTAAGAATCGGTTCTTCTCCCAGATAATATTTGATCATTTTGGGAACAAAGTAGTAGATTCCCTTATCATCTGCAACTCCATTACCCGGAGCATTTATCAGAGCCACATTTCCTTTTCTGTATATATCAAAGATATGCGGAATGCCTATTACTGATTCCTCATTAAAGCTCATCGGATCCAGATATTCATCTGAAATTCTTCTATATACAGCTCCGACTCGCTCCTTCCTGCCTGAGTAATCAATAAAATACAGATGATCATTTTCAACTATCAGCTCATGCCCTGAAACAAGATGTGCTCCGGTTTTTTCTGCCAGATATGAATGCTCAAAATACGCTGCATTATAACGGCCCGGGGTAAGAATAACTGTATGCCCTCCACAGTTTACATAGTCCATGGTATGCCGCAGCATATCTGCATAATTTCTGTTATCTTCGATATGTTTTCCTGTAAATAGTGACGGCGCACTTCGTCTTTCTATACCTCTTACAATCATCGGATATGAAGCTCCCGATGGTATTCTCAGGTTATCCTCCAGTATGTACCAGGTTCCATCCTTGCTTTGAACCAGATCTATTCCGGATATGTGAGAATAAACACCTTTGGATGGAACAATGCCTTCACACTGCGGCAGATAGCCACTTCCGGCATAAATAAATTCCTCAGGAACAATCTTGTCCTTAATGATCTTCTTTTCTCCGTATATATCCGCTATAAAAAGGTTTAGCGCTTTTACTCTCTGCTTCAATCCCTTTTCAAGATAAGCAAACTCCTTGTTGTCAATTACTCTGGGAATCATGTCAAAAGGGAAAAGCTGTTCTTTAAATTCGTTATTCTTATATATGCCGAATTTAACGCCATACCTTGCCAGCTGCTCGTTTACAACATCGGCCCCTGTGTAAATTTCCATATCTTCAACCCGGTCTCTCTTGCCGCAAATGTCCATATAACTGATCATATCTATGCTCCCTTCTTATCCTGTTTATCCCAATAAAACATATGATGAAGCTTATGAATTATCTGATTGCTGTCTTCTAAGTAATAATCAGCTTTATTCCTTCTGTTATCACTTAAACTAATTACACCATCTGTCCTATAGTTATCTTTAAGGTAATCAACCATGTTTTTTACAGAAGCGTTACGATTGTATATTTTCAAATATGAGTAACCACTGTAATCATCCGAAGGATATGTTAAAAGCTTAAAATCCTTTTCAATTCCCGAATTATGGAGTTCCCTGACAAGCGCTTGTATTTTTCTTGTCTTATCTATGCACATCATATAAACAACAGGATGCTCCTTTGGACGCTTCTTATTGAGGTAATTTCTGTATGGAGATCTGTGCATCTTTTCATAGATACTCTTCTCTGCCTCGTTTTTGAGCTCGTTATAGTAGATAATAAGCAGATCTTCCAATATGACAGTGGTAAAAATGTTAAAGCCTCTGGTGAGTATAAACTCTTCTACCTTGTTGGCATGCTCTGCTGAGAAGACATAAACCTTTGGATATCGATTCTCGTTAACGTCATATAGTATTGCTCCATCCATAGCGATTATAGGCATTTCGGTTTTTACTGATGGATTTCCTTCCAGAAAACCTGCCGGTGTTCTGAGTGTCATAAATGAAAGTTTTATGCCATCTTCAAGCATATTCTGTATGGATACATATCCATATGGAGTAAATCCACCGGCTTTTTTATCCATAGAATTATCTATATCTATCACAAACAGTACGTTATCGGCTTTTTTACCATGTATGTGTATTGAGTTAATAGTCAGTCCTACAAAGATACCAATTAATGTATCGAGGCATCTGTCTGCCACAAATAAATACGGATTACTGTCCATAAAATGATTTACGACTATACTTAAAAACACCACACAGGAAAAATATGAAGCTTTTTTCTGTCGAATCAGAACGGTTGTATATATGACGGGTATCAGTAGTACAGAAATCACAAAATAGTGACTGATTCCATTACCGGTATCAAAAATGTTCATCGTTATCAACAGATAAAGCAGTCCATATATCGCACCAATCAGTGTTCCTATTGTTCTTTGTAATGCATTTCCAAGTGTATTTCTTGTCTGATTCTGTATACACCATAGAACAGCCAGCGCTGAATAAAACGGCGCGCCATGCTTACCCCTGATAAGATAGATTAAAAAACAGATAAACACTCCAAGAGCGGATTTGACAATCCTCATGCCAATATGTGGGATGATCTTTTTACTTACTAATTGCATCTGGCCCTCACAGGTCTTTGATATATTGAAAAATGGCGCCTTGGTAATAAACCGAAACGCCATTGCTTCAATATATCTTCATAGGAGATTATTAAATAAAAAAACGAGGATGCCCGACACACTGTGTGTACCATAACGTCCTCGTTTGTATTTAGTATACTCCATTATTTCTGTTTTTCAATGGAAATCTTTAACAATTATCAAAAACTTGTCAAAAAATAGTACCCATGTGAATTGTAAAACTAACTTCCACCCCTCTTAAGGCAAACATGGAAGTTACTAA
>CAMVLM010000031.1 GCA_947168335.1 uncultured Butyrivibrio sp.
TTTACTGCCTCCATAACTGCTGCCTCAGTCTCATTATCAAGAGCACTGGTGGCCTCGTCAAAAACAAGAATCTCAGGGTTGTGATAAAGCGCTCTCGCAATACCGATACGCTGTCTCTGTCCACCGGAAAGCCTTACACCTCTGTCTCCGATCTTGGTATCAAGTCCTTCTGGAAGTGACTTAATAAAATCAGCAAGCTGAGCCTCTCTGCAGACCTCCCAGATTCTCTCATCACTGATTTCATCAGCATCTATACCAAAGGCAATATTATCCCTTATTGACTCATCAATAAGATAAATGCTCTGGGGAATATATCCCACCTGTGCAAGCCATGATTCATAGTTACTGAAAATATTGCTTCCATCACAGAGGATTTCTCCCTCTTTTACGTGCAAAAGTCCAAGAAGAACATCCACAATAGTTGATTTACCCGCACCGGAAGGTCCCATGATTCCCACAGACTTACCTCTGGGAACCACCATGTTTGCGCCTGTGAATATATTTTTATCCGCATCCGGATAAGCAAAGGTTATGTTCTTAAGTTCGATCTTATCCTCAAGCTTAAGGGCAGGACCTGCAATTGCCATTCTCTCAGCAGCCATCTTCTTATCTGACTTCATTGATTCTGTCAGGTTGTTATATACAAAATCAAGGCTTGGCTCTTCGTAGGCAATCTCTGTAATATAAGTATTTATACGGTTGGCACTGGGCATAAGTCTCACAGCAGCCACACCGAATGCAGTGAGCTGTGTAATAAGAAGCTTAACATCACCGCCTCTTAAAATATAGATCATGATAAAGCTCAGAACAGCTACCATAAAAGCTGTCTCTATAAGAAGTCTGGGCATATTGTTGAGAACAGTGTAGTCTCTTGAAGTCTCTGCTCCGATCTTACCTGACTCATAATAATTTCTGATAAAGAAATCCTGTCTGTTTAATACCTTGACATCCTTAAGTCCGTAAATAGCCTGAATACGCCACTTGGCAATTCTTGACTGGATATCCTGATTTTTCTTACCTATCCTGTTCATTCTGGGCTTGATAAGCTTTGTGCTAAGAAGGGTCATTCCTCCAAGTACAACAATTATAAGAATAGCCATCTGCCAATTTGTGTACACCAGATAAACGCCAAGAAATACCGACACTACTCCCTCTGTTGCAAGGCTGAGCATTGCCAGCATCAATGAAAATGTATGCGGAATATCGCTATCCGTTATTCTAAATACCGTTGGTATATCTGCACCAAGATAATCCTCATAGGGCCTGTTCAAAAACTCACGCATAACCCTTGATATCATGTCATTTCTGGTTTTCGCAATGAAAGTATTCTGCTGATATGTAAGGAAAAGAAGATATGCATTCTTAACTATATATATGATTATCAGAAGGGCCAGTATCGCTGTGATCTGCCGTTTTACTGTATTAAGCCCCATCCCGGTTGCAATACTTGCAAGAATCGGGACCTTGTCCATGGCCTTCTGAAGAGAATCAGGATCAAGGATAACAGTAACAACAGGCACCATCATTCCGACACTGAATGTCTCAAAAACACCTCCCAAAAGTATCATAAAGCCGAGAAGTACCAGATACCTCTTCTGCTTGTGGTCAAAAATATAATTAATCTTCTGAAACAGATTAAGGCTTTCCGCCTTATTCTCACTAGGTTTCCCTAAACTCATAAAACTCCTTATCACTGGGACGATATTAAATTCTTATCATCCTCTTGGTATAAATATCTTCCATTGGCTTGTTGTTAAGCCACTTAGTCGGCACAAAAATCATCTTATCCGGTGTATCATTCATCCATGCGCTCCACCAGCTGTAACTGGAATTTGCAAGGATATGATGTTTGCACATACTCATAAGAAGAAGGTCAACAGCGTCCTCCTTTTCCTCACCGGTATCCACCAGATGGAATCTGTCACCTGATACGTTCCCTGCATGCCACTCTTTATCATTAGTGAATATGAAAAACTCAGCATCGGGATCAACACTCAATACTCTGTCAATTGCCCTCTTATAATAAGCATCATCACAGATGCCGCCAAATGTCTCGACAGTTCCGGGTTCCAGATAATCCCCTCTTCGTACATGCACACTTACAGAATGGGTCTGCCTGATTTTTCTGAAAAGCTCCCAGGATTCATTTGTTGTGAAAACATCCTGAGGACTGATCGCAAATTCTCTTTTTAACTGAATTAAAACATTTCTGTCGGTGAAGTACTTATCCGACTGGAAATATCCGTTAAGGTATGCTTTATTCATCTCAAGGACATGGGGATCAAAATTACCGGTGGTATCCTGGTATTCTGCGGATTTCCTTCCAAAGATCTTCCTCTTTACCCTGCTTGGGAAATCCATATGGGCATCGGTTATATCAATAACCTCTTCTTCAGTAGCCTTGTCATAAGTGATACCGAACACATCATAAAGAGCCGGATCCCTCTGATCATCGTCTCGGAATCCGGAAACCTCGTCCATTTTAACTTCTTTCCCCAAAGCCTTCAGCTGTAAGTACAGGGCGTATTGGAACATCTGATTTCCCAGGCCGCCCTTTAGCCTTATTATTATCATTTTTTATTTCCCCTGTTTTAGTCTTTGCCTGAAAGGCAACACAAAACCCTCGTTTATATCCATAAACCAGTTGTAAAGCTTAGGATTCTTAAGGAATAATTCCATTCTCATCTTCTGATGTGGATCAGCAATATCGCAGGTATACACCCTGTACATCTGATCCGCACAGGTTCTGATCTCCCTGGCAAGCGGCTCCATGAATTTCTTCTTCTCGCCGGTCTTGTCCCTTCGCGCCTCCGTATATAAAAGCAGAAGCTTCTTATAAACAAGGTAGTCATGACTTGCCTGCAGATCCTTTCTGCCAAGTGATTCAAGGAGACTGCTTCTTGCGTGATACGACGGAATCTGCTCAGTGATTATCTCTTTTCTGAGTCCACCGCTCATGGCCCCACCTTTTCTGTTTATTATATAATGATACAAAGGCGTGTCAATATATGCCACTTTTCCCACTTTAGCCATCATTTCGGCCTGGAACATTATGTCCTCATAATATCTCTGATTGGGGAAAGAAGTCTCTGAAAGAAGATCCGCCCTGTATAATTTATTCCAGGGTGCGTTTCGGATCACTATTTCTTCACTCTCTTCTATGTAATATTTGAGTGCTTCATCACCTGACAGTATAGCAAGCTCAATTCCTCTCTCTGCTACTCCGTCATTCTTCTTCTCCTTCTCGATATGAATAAGGCCCTTTCCTGAAGTGTAGGTCTTTACTTCGTCAAGTTCATCCTGCTCATTTTCATAGTAACGGCATACTGCAATATCTGATTCTGTTTTCTTCACAGCATAAAGCATATACTCCAGCATGTGAGGTTCAATAAAATCATCACCGTCAACAAAGGAAATATACTGTCCTTTGGCCATGGCGATACCGCCGTTTCTGGCCATTGCTGCTCCCTGATTATTCTGATGTACCACATGAATCCTGGGATCAAGAGTTGCATAATGGTCACAGATATTGGCAGTATTATCCCTTGCTCCATCGTCGATAAGAAGTATCTCAAGGTTTCTATAGCTCTGTTTAATAATGGACTCTATACACCTTGGAAGAAACTGCTCCACATTATAGCAGGCAACTATCACACTGATAAGTGTATCCTGCTCCCTCTCGGGAATTTCCTCTACATAAAAATTATCTATTTTTTCCATTTAATCTTTTTCACCAAGCCACTGCTCAAACATAAGGATATACCAGATGAGCGGCTGATACTGCCCGTCCTCACGGGAGAAATCACTCCAGACTTTTTTGACAATCTCGGGATTGAGATACCCTTCTCTCCTTATCTTTTCCTCCGAAAGAAGATCTGTAGCCCACTCATTTAATTCTTTGGTCTTAAGCCACTTGCCAACAGGAATTGAGAATCCTTTTTTAGGTCTGTCCATGAGTTCCTTAGGCACATGTCTGTAAAGCACATCCCTTAAAACCTGCTTGCCCTGCCCCGTCTTTTTATCTCTCAGATACTCGATGGGAAGGCTGAATGCAAATTCCACCACGTCAGGATCAAGGAGCGGAATTCTGCTTTCCAGTGAAACAGCCATTCCTGACCTGTCCACCTTAACAAGTATATCATCAGGATGATACATCTTCATATCCATAAGCATGATATCATGATTTACCTCATGAAGCTGATCCCTGCCTGCAAGATTGTATTTGTAGGGAATTATTCCCCTTCTTCTTGCTATCTCTGTGGCAAAGGGCACCATCTCATACTGTATCCTGTATAAATCCTCAGGGCTCTTCGCCTGAAGGAGTCTTGCCTTATCTCTTAACACCTCGTCACGTTTTGCAGCTCTGGAATGCTGAAGAAGTTTTCCTGCACTGTTTCTCAAGCCTGCAGGCACCTGATGCATCTTATTCCAGATTCTGTCCACGGACTCATAGGATCTGTAACCGCAGAAAAGCTCATCACCGCCGTCTCCCGAAAGTGAAACCGTCACATGCTCCCTTGTCATCTTACTTACAAGATATGTGGGAATCTGTGATGAATCAGCAAAGGGTTCTCCAAAAATATGTGCTATCTTCGGAATTACATCCTTTGCATCCTGTTCGGTTATATATAGTTCAGTGTGCTCTGTTCCAAGATGTGCCGCAATCTCTCTCGCAGCCACCGCCTCATCATAGGCCGGATCCTCCATTCCTATGGTAAAGGTCTTTATCTTCTCACTGCTGACATCCTGCATAAGGGCTGCCACTGTGCTTGAATCTATTCCGGCAGAGAGAAAAGCTCCGATGGGAACATCAGATACCAGCTGTCCTCTGATGGAATCCTTAAGCCTTTTTTCAAGTTCATCGGCTGCTTCCTGCCTTGAACCTTTAAAAAGATTCTCCTGTCCGTTCTTTGCAACTTCTGCTATATCATAGTATGTTTCAAAGCTGTACTCGCCGCCTGATCTCTGAACGCCTGTTATTCTGCCGTCATCATCATTCTCATGAACAGGTCTGAAATATGAGAATGGCGCTGTTACTCTGAGGATTGTTCCGGGCTCAAGCTTGTAAATATCCTGATAAACAGAATATGGTGCAGGAATGTATCCATGACAGAAATAGAGGTTAAGGGCTTCTTCAAATATCCTGTTTTTGAACCCTTCTATTTTGGTGATAGCTGCTATCTCTGATGCAAATACGAAATTGCCGTTTACAAATCCGTAGTAAAGCGGCTTTTCACCGATTCTGTCTCTGGCAAGGCTGATCTCATGAGTCTCCATGTCGTAAACTGCAAGGGCAAACATTCCCTTACAGAACTTTAAAGTCTCAGTCATTCCCAAATGCTCGATAGCTTCAAGGAGCACCTCTGTATCTGAGGTTCCACGAAATCCCGTAACGTATCCCTTACTTAAGAGAAGGTCTGCGAGCTTATCCGCATTGTAAATCTCACCGTTATATACGATGACAAATCTTCCACTTTTGGAAGTCATGGGCTGTGAACCGTTTGACGACAGATCTCTTATGGATAGTCTTCTGTGTCCGAGCCATACCAGATTCCCGGGACTGCTCCATACTTCTCCACTGTCAGGTCCTCTGTGCAGCAGACGCTTTGTCATTTCCTTTATGTTGTTTTCTCCGTTACTGTTGTATCCACACAGTCCTGCAATTCCGCACATTTTTCACCCTCACCGGTCTAATAGAGAATTATAATCAAAGTTTTCAAGTAAATCTTTTTCTTTAGCCAGATATTCATCCTTATTTCCGGCTGTAATTCTGAATTCCGAACTATCAGTTTTTTCAGCCTCAGCGATTTTCTCAATAATCCATGAATTTACATTCTGGTCATAATGGGCCTGATCCCTGTATCTGTCCAAATCAGCAGTTATGTCAGTCTCCATTGTAAAGCTGTAGATATGTATATTATCATATTCCAGCATCATATCAATTGCTTTCTCCTTGAACAGAAGCTCCTTATCAAGGTTACCTTCCTCCCTCACTCCGCCAAAGTACGCCATTGAGTAGGGCGGGAAGAAATAAAGGAATGTGGTTTCCGGATGTGCTGCTGCAAGTTCAACCACATTTGCTTCCATATTCTCAGAGAGCATAGTAAGCTCTTCTTCGGATGCCTCATTTACTGTTTCAGGTTTTTTAAATTTCCATCTGCCCATCAGAACCGCATCTTTACTGTAATTATAATTATGTGCGGTATAACTGTAGGAGTCAAAACTTGTATGACCGCCGGGCGTTCCTTTTATCAGATTAATAAAAACAGGAAGCGTATAGCTTACGATAACGTCCTTATTCAATAGATATTTTACATCATCGAAGGGATTTTTATTTGTCAGATATTCCGGATATTCACCCATGTCCAGCCTGAGTTCATCCTTATCCCTTACAAGAAGTGTATAATCAAGGCCTCTTAAAACGTACAGTGGCTCATGCCCGCTGTCATAGGACACCTTCAGGTTATCATCAATCTCCTTGTATGTAGCTCCGGAATAGCAGACCTTTATGGAATTTGTACCGAACAGTTCATCGAACTGGGAAGCTGAAAAGTTCTCGGTCATTGAAGTGCCGGTAATTATCGCATCATAATCAAAATGCCTTGTTATTCCGTCATTCTGTGATCTCTGGTCAGAAAGTTCATAGTACAGATAGTCCTTTGGCTTTCTGTAATGGAAAAAAGGATCTGCCCAGAAGACACATCCCGAAAGGATAAGCAGCGTTGCTGCAAGAAGTATTAAGCTTATGCCAATCCACTTTTTCCCGTTCATCAGTTTTTTCCAATTGATCAGAAATTAAAATACAAAAATGTTGAAACCGAGCTGAGAGAAACTATGCAAACCGTAAGAAGTCCCCAGGTAAATATCAGTGATGCTGCATTTTTCCTGTATGTTCTCTCATAATTATTCTTAAAGCACAGGCATATCATAAGTGCCAAAACCATAACCACTGCCGTGCTTACACCCAAAACATATCCGTTATCCTGCGGCAGACCAAACAGCTTCAATGCATATCGCAGTTTTGGAATTCTGAAAGTCTCGACCAGTTCTTCCCTGACATCAAGATTAAGTACAAAAAGGCGCCTTAAAATCTGAGTCCACATGGTTACAGAGTCCGCTCTGAACAAAAGCCATGTCACATTCAGGAATACAAAAGTAACTATCCACTGAATAGTCTTCAAAACTCCCTGGCCCGCTTTTCCAAGTACAGATCCTGCACCATCATAAATTTTCCTGTAAACACCTGATGTAAGTTTGTTAAAACACTGGGCAAGGCCGTGAAGAATTCCCCACAATATAAAGGTCCAGTTGGCCCCGTGCCATATTCCGCTCACCAGGAAAACAATCATGGTATTTATATATGTCCTGACCTTACCCTTCCTGTTTCCGCCAAGAGGAATATATATATACGTGGTCAAAAATCTTGTAAGTGTCATGTGCCAGCGCTTCCAGAAATCTGCCACGGAAAGTGCTTTATACGGCGAATTGAAATTCATCGGAATACTTAAGTTGAACATAAGGCCAAGGCCTGTTGCCATGTCCGAATATCCGCTGAAATCAAAGTAAATCTGAAATGTATAGGAGAGCATCACGATAATGATCTCAGAAATCGTAAGCGCTCCCTCTCCTACAGCTATTGTTCCAGCCTGAGCGATACCAAAATCCACCGCCCCGCCGAAGGTATCAGCTATCAGAACCTTTTTTCCAAGTCCTCTCGCAAAAAGCATCACACCTTTTGAGAGATTGTCAAAATTGATTTTCTTTTTTTCCTTATCCCTGAACTGCGGAACCAGCTCTGAATGCAGAACAATGGGGCCTGCAACCAGCTGCGGGAAAAAGGATACAAACAATGCATACTCAAGAAATGAATACTCCCTGACCTCATTCCTGTATGCATCCACAATAAATGAAATCTGCTGGAAAGTAAAAAAGCTGATTCCCAGAGGAAGCATTATGTGTTTCAAAATAAAGTCTGTACCAAATACAGCATTTATATTCGAGATAAAAAAATCGTAGTACTTGAAATAAAAGATAAGCCCCACATTGAACAGCAGCCCCAGTAACAGCAGCGGCTTGCGGGCATGCTTCATATTCCTGTATATATGGTAATTGACCACTATGCTCACACAGATGATCAGAAGATAGGAATAATTAAAATATCCGTAAAACCATAGGCTCATCAAAAGGAGAAAGCCCTGGGCATTTTTCTGCCATCCTATATGATTCAGTCCAAAATACCCAAGCAGAGTGATGGGCAAAAAGAACAATATAAAGATGTATGAATTAAACTGCACCCTGTATCACACTGCCTTTCTAAGGATTAATTATCTGTAATAATATCGTTAAAATAATTCTCCCACATCTGATTTATCTTCTCAGGGCTGTAACTTTCCCTGACTTTAACTGCTTCACGGGAGATATCAGAAGCAAGTTCTCTGTTCCTGATAACTTTACTTAAAGCTTTGGCCAGACTCTCTGCCATCTCCTCATCCCCGCCCATGGGAACAAGAAGGCCGTTTACATTATCATCTATCAAATCTCCGGGGCCTCCGCAGGGGCAATCCGTTGAGATGCACACGAGGCCAAGTGACATCGCCTCTATTAGTGCATTAGGCATACCCTCCTGTCTTGAGGTAAGGACAAAGATTTCCTGATTCTGAATTTTGTCCGCAACACCACTAACATTTCCCATGAAAACAGCCCTGTCCGATCCAAGCCCCAGTGCTTTTGCCTGCTTCTCAAACTTTTCTCTTGAAGGACCGTCTCCGTAGATAATAAGCCTGTAATCCTTAAAGCTGTCTGCTATCTTTGCAAAGGCCTTTATCAGAAGAATCTGGTTTTTATTATCATCAAGTCTTCCTACCGAAACTATTGTCTTTTCTCTGTTCTCAAAAGGAATCACTTCCCTGTTTATAAAATCCGGATGAATGGAATTGGGAAGAATCCTGCACTTTTTCCTTATGCTGTCCTTAAAATACTCTGCAGCACCTGTGGTCTGAACTACTACACCGGCTGCTTTTGGGAAAAGCCTGTTCATGGACATATTAAGTCCCCTTGAAGCATACTCCCTTGAGGGATTGGATCTTACGGAAACAACCACAGGAATTCCAAGGCCTCTGGCAGCGTTAATTGCCATTACATTATTTTTTCCAAGGAATGAGAGAATTATGTCCGGATTAAGCGCTTTAAAGGTTTTCTTAAGCTTTGACACACGGCGATAGAAGTTTACAAGCCGTCCACCTCTCTCATCAGGCATAAGGGCTGTAAATACCCGGTTTATGCCTGAGTTAGAAGCAGCATCGTCACGATTCTCTTTTCTTAAATATATATATTTAAGATTATCATCAGGATTTAAAACTGCCGTCTTTGTGAGTTCTGCTGATTCTTCTAAACTCCAATTACCATGAGGCATTTCATATTCATCGTCAGCGAGATACGTGGTTATCATGGTAACCTTATATCCTCTACTGTAAAAGAATTCTGCAAGGTTACACATAACTCTCTCGGCTCCACCTTTATTTAGCGAGCCTATATACATTGCTATATGCTTATTGCACGACTTTCCGGTACTGTCACACATTCATTTTCTCCAGTCCAATACAGAACTATAAAATAGGGCACTCATTTTTAACTAAAATATTTTCCACAAAAAGGTTATTCAGCTGAATCTACATATATCTCTCATACCACTGCTGGAAATTGAAAAAGCTCCAGCATATCTTTGAAAAATTAGCTCCGGTAGCAGGTCCACCATCTCCTTTTTCAAGATAATTCCTGATAAAGCCTGAAGCATACTCCGGATTAAATACACCCTGGTTTTTGAGGAAACGGATATCTCCGTAGTATTCAAGCTTCTCTTTTAAAGGTCCACGAAGCCATGCATCCATGGGAACACCAAAGCCCTTCTTGGGTCTGTCCAAAAGGTCTCTTGGAATATAATCATAGGCAATATCCTTAAGAATATGCTTTTTATCCCCATCCATAAACTTATATCTGTGCGGAATCGCAAAGCTGTATTCCATAACATCAGTATCCATAATAGGGCATCTGCACTCAAGTGAATACTTCATGGAAGCTCTGTCCATCTTTACAAGAATATCTCCGGGAAGATATGTATCCATATCAAGAAGCATGCGCCTTATCTGCCAGTCATTTACGCCATAACTGCTCTCTACAGGATATTTGCAGGGGACAAATCCATCATCACCAAATCTGCCTGCCTTATAATCGCTCATCGACAGCACCGGATCCATAGCTTCCACACCTGTCATAAATGCATGAGCTGACTTGATATAACTGTCAGAAGCAAACTGTGTCTTGGTCTCGGAATCTCTGTTGCCTGCGACAACCCTGACTCTGAACGGGAATTTATCAATAAGTTTTCCATTTCCTGCCGGAAGCTTTCCCACTGCATTAACAATAGCTCCGGGGAAATCCAGCTTCTGTGCCTGGGCAACATTCTCATAAATATTATAGCCGCAGAAAAACTCGTCACCACCGTCACCTGAAAGTGCTACAGTAACCTTTTCCTTCGCCAGTTTACAGACAAGCATTGTAGGGATTTGTGATTCATCCGCAAAAGGCTCGTCATAATAATCCGGAATGCTCTCAACAAGGTCAAGCATCTCTGACTCATTTATGTAAAGTTCAGTGTGATCTGTTCCCAAATGCTGAGCAACCTTTTTGGCAAATTCAGCTTCGTTGTATTCTGGTACATTGAATCCTATACTGAAGGTCTTAACCGGAGACTCACTGTTCTCCTGAGCAAGAGCTGTTATAAGTGAAGAATCATATCCTCCTGACAAAAATGCTCCAAGAGGAACATCGGAAATCATTCTCTTCGATACAGATTTCTGAAGCCTCTTTTTAAGCTCCGCCTTGGCTTCCTCGTAGCTTCCTGCCGGATTAAGTGCATTCCTGTGATAGGAATCTTTGATGCTCCAGTATTTCTTTTTTGTGATCTGGCCTTTGTAGAAAGTGATCATCTCGCCCGGCTCAAGCTGCCAAACATTCTCAAAAATACTGTCCGGAGCATTAACATATTGCTGGTACATATATCTGGGAATAATGGATTTGTTAACCCTGGGCACAAAGCCGGGGCACTTGATTATGGGTTTAAGTTCTGAACCAAAAACAAGATTTCCATTCTCAAGCCAGTAATACAATGGCTTCTTTCCAATCCTGTCCCTTGCAAGAATCAGCTCATCACTCTCCCTGTCATAAAGAGCAATGGCAAACATACCGTGAATGTGATCGACAAAATTCTTACCCCATTTCAGATATCCGGCAAGAATAACCTCTGTATCACAGGTGGACTTAAAAGGATAATCAGTCATCTCCTCTTTAAGCTCCAGGAAGTTATAAATCTCTCCGTTAAAAACGACTAAAATCCTGCCATCTTCCGACACCATGGGCTGATGTCCCAGGGGCGAAAGATCCAGGATTGAAAGACGTCTCTGTGCAAGGCCGATTCTGTAACCGTCATGGCCGTCAATTATTTCAGCTCCGCTGTCATTGGGGCCTCTGTGGATCATGGTATCGTTCATGATCACAAGGTCCTCCCGGGTTATTTTGTTTTTAGAAAAAAAGCCGCAAATACCGCACATAGGCGCTCCTTTATTTATTCTTCTCCAATATGCTCTCCAGATAGTCACGCCACTGTTCAAAAATGGTCTGAACATTTGCTATCTCTGAGACTTTAGCTGCCTCTCTGCCAAATCGTTCCGCCAGTTCTTTGTCCTCAATAAGCCTGCATATCCTGTCTGCAAGTGCATCTGAATCTCCGACCGGAATAAGGAATCCGTTCTCACCATCCCTTATTATCATTGCAGGTCCACCGGGTGGACAATCGGTTGAAACAACCGGCATACCCATAGCCATTGCCTCCAGCAGCGAATTGGGAAAGCCCTCATAATCCGAACTGTAAGCATAAACCTCAGCCTTGGGAATCTCTTTATCTATATCATTACAGCTGCCCATGAGAAATACAAAATCCTCCGCATGGTTATCAGCTATCTTTTTGTCTATTATCTCTTTTGTTCCATCTCCGGAATCAGGTCCGTATATTTTAAGCACGTAATCAGGATGCTTTTCATGAACTTTTAAAAAGGCATCCACAAGCATCGGATGATTTTTAAAATCAACAATTCTTGCGTGGTTAACAACTGATTTTTCCTTTACTTCAGGTCTCTTAACACCAATAAACTTCGGATTCAAGGGATTGATGATAATTCTGGAATTGTCCTGAAGATAAGGCTTAAAGAATTCCTTCTGCTCTTTAGTCTGGAAAACACATCCTGCCGCTTTCGGGAAAAGCCATCTGATCTGGATTTTATCAGAAAAAGCATCATAGTTACCTACAGGGTTTATCCTGATTGAAATAACTGTGGGAATTCCTGTGTGCCTACTGGCCATAAGCGCTCTGTAATTAGCTCTGTGCGCAAAAGCTATAAGAATCTCAGGCTTGTACTCAGAAAGAAACTCCTTGAGATACTTAACTCTGAGAAAAAACTTAGCTATTCTGTTTTTATTTTCATCCTCCGGGCGAAGTCCCACGTGTACTCTTTTCACTCTCTCATCAAGAGTGTACTCATTTTCTTCCTGCCACTCAGTTGCCACCAGCACTTCATATCCTTCCTCGGCAAACTGATTTGCAAGATTTGTTACCACGCGCTCCGCACCTCCCTGCCCGAGGCAGTTCAAGTGGAAGGCAATTCTTTTCATCTATATTTCCTTTCAATCAGGATTTCAAATGGACCACTACCCCCGTCCCCTGGGTCCATTCCCCAGGTTCTCCAGGATGTCTCTAAGGTCCTCTGCATACTTTGAAGGGTTATAGGTAAGTGCTCTCTCGTAAGCCTTCTCCCCATATGTCTTCATTCTGTCGCTGTCAGAAAGCATCTCTAAAATACCCTCAGCCAGCTTTTTATCACCTTCTGTGATATTAGCGGGATTAAAGTCCTCATGCTCATCCATATCGGGAACAATTATACCAAACTCTCCGCAAATGATGTCATCAGTTGAGCTTCCGTCAGGCTTCTCGGAAATAAGCCTGTTGTACTCAGCCTCGCTAAGCAATATCTCTCTGGGACCTGTTTTGCAATCTGCTGCCACACAGGGTTTTCCAAGTGCCATCGCCTCAAGAAGCGCATTGGGGAATCCCTCATGATTAGAGCTGAGTACATACATATCAGCTTCTTCCACAAAAGGAAACGGGTTTTTCTGAAGCCCCGGAAAGAACACTCTGTCCTGAATACCAAGTCCTTCAGCAAGTCTTCTGAAGGGTGAAAAATCACCTGTTCCGACTATAACAAGCCTTGCATCAGAGTCTTTCTCCAAAACAAGTTTAAACGCTTTTATAAGATGCCAGAATCCTTTTATATAATCCTGTCTGCCAACTGAAACCAGAGTATGGGAATACTTTTTGTCAGAAGAAACAGCGCCGTTACCAAAAAGATCTTTTGCTTTCTGATAATCTTCTTTTTCCAGAGCTCTGGTTTTTATCGCTTCTACTTCCAGCGGATTATAGATATAACTGCTTCTCTCATAGTCATAATCCCTCTTAAGCTCTCTCATGATCTCTTTGGAGCAGGACAGAACCTGATCGGCCCTGTTACAGAAAAGTCTCACCTGATCACTTCTCTCCATATCTGTGGAGCAGCGAAGTCCGGTCAAAACCTTAGCTCTGTTCCCGCCTTTGGAAAGAACATTTACATAGTTTGCACTTGATCCGAAACTGTATGAAATATCAATATCAAGCTGCTTTTTTATCTTCCTTACCTTAAGGACTCTTCTAAAAACATTCACAACCTTGCCAAGCTTTCCGAATTTCTTGGTGGAAGGAACATCGATATTGACAACATCCAGTCCGGACACATCATAGTTAATGTCCTTATCCGAAAAGATCAGGATTGTCACTTTATAATATTTCTGCATGAGTCTGGCAGTTGTAACACAGACTCTTTCAAATCCCCCCTGATGTAACATGGGGACCATTAAAAGGAGTTTTTTCATCAATCAAATTTTCCTGTCAGATAAAATCTGGTCATAATCTCAGCCTGGGTTCTTACATCGAATCCGGCCTTCTTAATCATATCTATAAGAGCTTTTGAGGAACCCTCTCTGTCTCCAAGAGCTATACTGTGGTCCTCCGGCTCCTCTATCATCATAAGGTCGTTGATCATTTTTCTGGCCCATACGGCAGGCAGCTCTTCTATACTCATTCTGCTTACAAGAGGTGTTATGTCCACCTCTGTCGTAATGGAATCAGAAACCAGACACTGCAGTCCTGCTGCCTGAGCTTCAACAACCGTTCCCGGAAGTCCCTCATATCTTGAAGGGAAAAGGAAGTAATCCATAGCCTGATAGTATTCGTTGGCATTGCTCTTTTTTCCGGCAAAGATTACCTTGTCTGAAATCTTAAGGTCATGGCAGAGCTGTTTCATCGTATCCATCAGTTCACCTTCACCTATCATGAGAAGTCTCACTCTCAGACCGTGAAGCATGCTGAAGGAATTTGCATCATCATGCTCAAGTATCCTTAAAAATTCCGAGAATACCTTAATAAGATACTCATGGTTCTTGGCATAATGAAATCTTCCAACATGGCCTATTACAATCGCATTGGACAGTCCAAGTTCTTTTCTTATCCTGTCCCTGACCTCTGCATTATAAACAAATCTCCTGAGGTCTATGGCATTGGGGATGATCCTTACTTCATCAGCATCCGTAAGATGATCTCCAAAGACTGATCTTGCCGCATTCTCGGTACAGGCAAACCTGTAATCACAGGTATCAATACTCGACAAAGGACGTCTTATTACCTTTGTCACAATTCCCTTGATTCCGGGGTCCACGCCTGCGCTTCTGGCATGGGCAATTGTTGTACCAACGCCGCATTTTTTTGCAATGGGCAGATAAATGGAAGCTGTACTGGTCATATGACCCTGAACCATCTTCCACTGACCTCTGTGCTGCATAAAAAACAGCCTAAGAGCATTTTTGTATTCCCTTAGGTTGGTTCCATGATATCTGGGCACACAGTAAATATTTCCACCCAGTTTCTTTACAGTTTCATCAAAATAATCGGGTTTTCTCACAAGCATCAGCTCATCAGAAGAAGGAGCCTTTTTACCTGTGGGCTCAGCAGCTGAATGAACCAGGAAGTCAAACTGTATTTTTGTTCTGTCTATATGTCTGTACAGATCCATGATACGGCTCTCAGCTCCGCCAAGGCCAAGCGTACCAAAAACATGCAATATCCTTATTGGCTCCGCCATCGTTACCACCTCTTATGTACTAAAATGTATTTCAGTCTGGCCATCAGGTACTCCCTGATGCCAAGAAAAGTATCGGCCTCAACCGGGTCGACCATAAGCCATTCATTCCAGGAGACAACATTGCACTCATCAAAGAGCTTTGAATAGTAATCAAAGTCCTCATTTGTCAGTGTGTTTGTGTGAACTACAAATGTTGTATAGCCATCTCTGGTATCATTCTTTACGCTGTCTCTTCTGAAAGAAATTGGATAAAATGCCATATCAAAGCGCTTATAGCAGGCTCTTCCAAAGCCATCGGTGATTCTTCTGAATCCATTTTCAAGTAGTGCATCAATAGTGTTTTTGTCATAGCTGTGGCTTGGCGCCATAAAAAAGTCAGTGGCGATTCCGTGTGATTCAAGAATCTTTTTACCTTTTCTTATCATCTGACTCTGTTCTTCATAGGAGAGTCCTGCGAACTCAGATTGTTTATTAAGTGGAAGAAGTCCGCCTTTTTTCGTGGTGTAAACATGGTGAAGGCCATGCATTGCGATTATCCACCCTTCTGTCTGAAGACCTCTTATCATTCTCCAGAATCCGGGATCTTCTTCTGACATATCATCTACAGTCATAGCATCTCTTCTGTCAGAATGCCTTCTGTCTACTTCCACCGCAATATTTGTCTGTCTTCTGTCTCCCACTCTCTCATCATCCAGGTTTTCAAGCTTGGGATCATGATTTTCAGGCACAACTCCAATAAGCGGCTGAATATGATGCTCATCCAGAAGACGCTTGAATCTTCTGAATTTTCCCATATCCATGCCGGGAGCTATGTCGTCCATTCTAATTACAATCTTCATACAACAACGCCGCCACGTAAAAAGTGACGGCATATCCCCCGTATTTTCTTAAACGCCCTCTCCTCAAAGGAGAGGGCTAAATAACGAATTCATGGTACTGAAACCGCTTATTACAGTCTCCAGTATGCAAAATCCTCTGAGCTGAATTTGCTCTTATCAAAAATTCCCTTTACGTCAAGGAATACTCTTGTCTTATGGTCAGCTGCATACCAATTCTTAATCTCCTCGGGAGTAATTCCAAGGAAGTCCTCATGAGCAACTGCAACAATGACAGCATCCATATCTTTGATGTCTGACATATTGTCAAATGTGATTCCGTAAAGTCTCTTGGCCTCTGCACTGTCAGCCTGAGGATCAACAACAATGGGATCAATTCCGTATTCTTTCAGTTCGTTGTAGATATCGATTACCTTGGTGTTACGTGTATCAGGGCAGTTCTCCTTGAAAGTAAATCCAAGAATACCTACTTTTGCACCCTTGACGTTAAGATCCTGTGCAATAAGATTCTTAACGCAACTCTCCGCAATGTATTTACCCATATCGTCATTGATACGACGGCCCGAAAGAATGATCTGGCTGTGATATCCAAGTGACTCTGCCTTATATGTGAGATAGTAAGGATCAACACCGATGCAGTGTCCGCCTACAAGTCCGGGCTGGAACTTGAGGAAATTCCACTTGGTACCTGCTGCCTCAAGAACGCTCTTTGTATCAATGTCCATCTTGTGGAAGATCATTGAAAGCTCATTCATGAAAGCGATGTTGATATCTCTCTGGCTGTTCTCGATAACCTTTGCAGCCTCAGCGACCTTGATAGACTCTGCTTCGTGAACTCCTGCAAGGGCAACAAGCTTGTAAACATTTGCAACCTCTTCAAGAGTCTCTTTATCCATACCTGAAACAATCTTGGTAATAGTCTCAAGTCTGTGTACCTTGTCACCGGGGTTGATTCTCTCAGGTGAATAACCAACCTTAAAGTCAACACCACACTTAAGTCCTGACTCCTTCTCAAGAATCGGAACACATACATCCTCTGTAACACCGGGATATACAGTTGACTCATACACTACGATTGAACCCTTTGTAAGATATTTTCCGAGGGTTCTGCTGGCACTCTCAACAGGTGTAAGGTCAGGAGTGTGATCATCATTAACAGGTGTGGGTACTGCAACAACATGGAACTTACATTCCCTAAGCTTCTCTGGATCAGCAGTGAACTCAACGCTTGTCTCCTTAATAGCAGCATCACCGACTTCTCTTGTGGGATCGACTCCCTTCTTATAAAGTTCAACCTTCTCTGCATTGAAGTCATATCCGACAACCTTGATCTTTTTAGCAAAAGCTACAGCAATCGGCATTCCTACGTATCCAAGTCCTACAAGTGAAAGCTTCTCCTCTCCTGCAAGGAGCTTTTCATATAAACTCATTGTTCTCTTCTCCTTCAAATCACAAATTGACTACAAGTATTATAAATATTTCTTAATTTCTGTGATGTACGCATCTATTATACTATATCTGTCAAACTCACGCTCCATCTTGCTACGTGCGGATTCTCCCATGGTTCTTCTCTGGTCTGCGGAAAGCTTTGCCATCTTCTTCATAGCAGTATATAAGCTGTCAGCGTTTTTTGCTTCAAACAGAAATCCTGTAACACCATCATCTACTATTTCCCTGCATCCGCTGATGTTACTTGCCAGAACCGGCCTTGCCGTGGCACTGGCCTCCATAAGCACGTTACTCATTCCTTCGTGATAGCTTGGCATTACAATGACATCTGCCTCTTTAAGGAATGGATGAATATCCTTGTTAAAGGGGATCATCTTCAGTTCACCCTTTTCCACCGCCTTTTCAACCTGTTCCTTGAAATCATCCTCATAATAACCTATGGCTGAAACAGATACCTTATCACCAAAGTCCTTGTGGATGCGGCCGGCTGCTTCAAGATATTCTGCAGTTCCCTTCTCAGCCATAAGTCTTCCGACGTAAAGAAATCTGACCACATCATCCGCATGTCCGGGATATGCTTCTTTATTATGCCTCTTAAGATCAACGCCGGAACCGTTTACCAGTTTCGTGTTTACTCCACTGACAATTCCGTGCTTCTCAAATATCTCCCTGTTCTGACTGTTTTGGAAAAAGACACATCTGCAATCCTTAAATCCGGTTTTATACATGGCCACAACCAGCTTTTTAACAAGGTTCCGTTTGAAGCTTCCGCCCTGGAAAGTAGAACCAAGTCCGGTTATGGTTGAAATATATGGAACCTTAAGTTTCCTGCAGGCATAGCCGCCATATACATTGGGCTTTATGGTATATGTCACCACCGCGTCAGGCTTTTCCTCTTTGATAATTCTTTTGTATTCCTTGTACAGCTTAAGGTCCTCTAAAGGATTCATTCCCCGTCTGTTGATATCAGTGTGGATAACTCTTGCTCCCTCGGCCTTAAGCTCCGGAACTCTCAGATCATCGGGAAGGGATATAACAACTTCATGTCCCAACTCCAACAGACCCGTCACCAGTTCATTCCTGAAGTCATACAGGCCTCCTGATGAATTGGCGAGTATCATTATTTTGCTCATATTACAATGCTCTTTTCATATGTTTCTCTGAAGATCACTTCAGTTCATCTTCGGACATCACCATGATCTCGTTGTACTTCATCATGTAAATGCCTTCTTTATAATCACCTATGTTAACAGGGTTCTCATTTCCTGCAAGGTTATTTATTATTGCTTTGGGGAAATTAACGCCGCAGGCATATGCATGAGGATACCCGCCTCCAAATCTGGGGTTAACCTCTGACAGATACCACACATCTTTTTCTTCGTCATGGAAAAGATCAATATCTATCATTCCTCTGTATCCGACTTTTTCTGCAAATTCAACGATCTGTTTAAACAGTCTCTCATCCTTGACGGAAACTGACTTGTCTGTTTCTCCTGCGCGCATCTTGATCTTCTTTTTAAGGAAAATAGATGTGCACTTTCCGGAAATCAGATCAACATAAACGTCCGCACCATACTCCTGTCCCTGCATGAACTCCTGAATCATGAGATCCTCGTAATCATTAAAAAGTGCATTCAGCATTATCTCTGATTTAACGGAATTGATATTGATGGATGCGCTTCCTTCCTGCGGTTTTACGAACACAGGAAAATCAATCTCACCGTTTTCTCTTGCAGCCTTAAAGCTCTCCAGTGTTGTATAACACTTAGCCGTGGGTATACCCAGCTTCTGGAGCATCTCATACATCCTGTACTTATCAAGACTTACCTCGCAAAGTTCATATGTTGAAACAAGAGGTGTAACTCCTATCTCATTAAACCTGTCTGCGTTTTTGGCGATAAGGGACAGCTCGGGATCAATAAGACTGAACACTCCGCTTATCTGCTCTTTTTTACATATATCAAGAATCACATCGATATAATCAGGTGCATCGATTCTGGGTACAATATACTGTGCATCCGCATCGTAGATTGCAGGTCCTATATTTGAGCAATCCGTCGCTATAACTCTTCCGTTTGCTCCAAGTTCTTTCTTAAAAGCCTGAACAACCTTGTTTCTGGTTCCGGCACTTAAAATAAGTATATTCATTACTTCGCCATCCTGTCTGATTATTTCTTTATATCATCAAAATACAGAGGTGTTCCTCCTGTATGTATAAACAATATATTCTTACCGTTGATCTTATTCTCTTCTATATATTTCTTCATTCCCAGAAATGCCTTACCGGTATAGGTACTGTCCAGAGGCATTCCAAAACGTATCATGCAGTCCTTTATCACTTCATCAATCTCGGAATTGTCCCTGCCATATCCGTCACCTGTGTATTCATCAAGAAAAACCGTCTTTTCCTGAATCACAGATTCAAGCTCTGTAATATCGCCTTTCTCTTCTCTCAGGTATTCTCTTATACTGTTCAGGACAACATCTCTGCCTCTGGGATTTTTTCTGGCAATGCTTATCCCCGTTATCTTTTCATCAGTTCCGTGAAGAATCTGTCCGCAGACAAGTCCTGCATGAGTTGTTCCTGTTCCTGAAGCAAAAAAGATATAATCGAACTTTATGTTTGTATTTTTCTGATACTCCAGTATCTCCTCATAGCAGTTCACATAGGCTCTTGTTCCTATGTTGCCATGACCGCCTCCTGTGATAAAGTACGGATTTTTGCCGTCTTTTCCAAGCTCGTCCAGCTTCTCATCAATGGTTCTGCTGACCTGATCCACAGGAACGGTTATGATCTTTGCACCGAACATATCCATCATGATGCTGTTATATGTAACATCACTTACTTCCTCAGGACCTATGATAAGGCAGGGAATATTCCTTGCTGCAGCCATATTTGCGACAACCCTGCAATGATTGGAATGGCTGCTTCCATATGTCACAACATAGTCGTAAACGCCTCTGTCGATTTCCTCAAAAAACAATATGGCTTTTCTTGCTTTATTTCCGCCAAAGCTGTAGGGAATCATATCCTCTCTTTTTACATAGAGAGCATTAGGCTCATCACAAAGCTTTACGATCGGCGTCGGATAAAAACCTGTATCCATACTCATTTATGATTTTGCCTCCATCTGCTTTTTCCTGTATTCGTCAAAGTCTTCAAGGGCATTTAAAACAACACCGTCATGAGAAAGCACGGTTTTTACTGTATCTATGATAACCTTCACATCTGTAACAAAGGTTAAGTGTTCCACATAATAAATGTCATATTCGAATTTCTTTTCCCAGGAAATTGCGTTTCTACCGTGAGCCTGTGCGTATCCCGTAAGTCCGGGTCTGACACTGTGGCGGAGTTTTTCTCTGTCATTATAGTAGGGCAAATACTTAACAAGAAGAGGTCTGGGGCCCACAATGGACATATCACCCTTCAGGATGCAGAAAAGTTCAGGAATTTCGTCGAGACTGGTCTTTCTCAAAAAGCTTCCGAACTTTGTAAGTCTGACTTCATCCGGGAGAAGATTTCCGTTTTCATCCCTCTCATCCGTCATGGTTCTGAACTTATACATATTGAAGATTTTTTCATCTTTTCCGGGTCGGGGCTGCTTGAACAGTACCGGACTTCCGAGCTTCACCCTTACCAGAACGGCCACTATTATATAGAGCCAGCAAAAACAGATAAGTATCACCAGCGAAATCAGAATATCAATTATCCTCTTAATAAAAAGGGCGTAAATTCCCTGCTTTTTCTTGTTTCCCATCAGGTCCTCTTTTAATAATCAGTATTATTCTAGTGTATTATAATACATTCTTGAGCAAAAAGTTCAAGAATGTATCAGCCAAGATGTCTGTGACTCTTTAATACAAACCTTAAATATGCTATATTACTGTACAGAAATACATTTCTTGATATGGAGATAGCTATCTTATGCGACTTGATCCCAAAAGAGGGTTACTTAGACTTACAGTTGTTCTTACAGCTGCTTTTTTAATGTCTTTAAATATTCAGACATTTGTAAACACAGGTGGACTTATACCCGGAGGTGTAATGGGTGCAACCATCATTTTACAGCGTATTTCTCTGAAATTTCTGGGCATAACAATTCCCTACACACCTATTAATATCATATTGAACGCAATCCCGGTTTATATTGGTTTTCGTTATATAGGCAAGAAATTCACGTTTTATTCCATGATAATGGTTCTGGCCAACGGTTTTTTCGTCGACCTCATACCCATGCATGTAATTACACACGATTTCCTGCTCATTGCTGTTTTTGGCGGAATTCTGAACGGAATAGCCATCAGCCTGTGTCTTATGGTTGATGCCACCAGTGGCGGAACAGATTTCATTTCCATCTTCTTATCACAAAGAAAAGGAATAGATGCCTTCCCCATCATTCTTCTCGGAAACTCAATAATGCTCATCATTGCCGGTTTCCTTTTCGGATGGGACAAAGCTCTCTATTCCATGATTTTCCAGTATGTAACAACTCAGGTACTGCACCTTATGTACAGAACCTATCAGCAGCAGACACTGTTTATCATCACCGACAAGCCCGCCGAGATATGTGATCTTATCTACCGCATATCCAATCACGGTGCAACCCTTATGCATGGTGAAGGTTCATTCGAACACCACAACAGACTCGTAGTCTACTCCGTTGTCAGTGCGGCCGATACACGTAAACTTATCCCCGCAATCGAAGAAGTAGACCCCGATGCTTTCATAAACTCCATGCGCACAGACGAAGTAAAAGGTAACTTCTACCTGCGTCCCCGTGACTGATCAGACCTTTTTGTTTGAAACTGACTTTGGTTCTGCTTTTGTACAGCGACGCCATAAACATGAAACGGGAAGATTCCTTAAACCTGCTCTCGGGTGAGGTCTTTAACCCATTTGTATTTTCTGAAGTGATGCATTACCCACGGTATTTTGCCGACTTCGTCAAGGCATGTGCAGGCATATACTGCAACTACCGGCCAGTGGAAGACGAAGGCTCCAAGGAATGCTGTGGGGATTGCGAGGCACCACATGCATACGGCAAGGCTGTAGACATCAAATAATGTGTCTCCGCCTGCACCGAATATACCATTGATAATAATTGTATTTACACATCTTCCAATCATGTAGATGGCCATTACAACCATCATTCCGGTGAGATAATTTCTGGCCTGATCTGTAAGAAGCATGAATCTCACAACAGGTACTGTTACAAGAAGTACCAGCGCTGTACTCAAAAAGCCTATTACAAAGGAAATCTTTGCAAGTCGTATTCCGTATTCTTTTCCCTTATCAAGTTTACCGGCACCAAGCTCGTTGCCGACCATAATTCCACCGGCACTGCTGATACCGTTACACATACAGCAGAACAGATCTCTGACAACCGCAGAAACAGAATTAGCTGCAGCAGCATCGCTTCCAAGATGTCCCATTATGGCCGTATATGATGTAAAGCCTACTCCCCAAAAAAGTCCGCCTCCAAGAAGAGGAAGCGCCACCTTGATGAAGTCCTTCTGAAGATCAGGAAAGATTCTCAGCAGATATCCAAATTTGGGTCTGAGGAATCCCTTCTGGTAAGATGAACCCACAGCCCAGATAATTTCTATTATTCTTGCAATAAGTGTTGCAAGTGCGGCTCCGTTTGCTCCCATTGCCGGAACGCCAAACAGACCGAATATAAATACCGAATTAAGAATTATGTTGATAACAACTGCACCGGTACTTATAAGTGCACTTCTGAAAACGTGATCCGTGACCTTCATTATGGTCAGGTAACACTCCGCAATTCCTGTAAGGAAATATGACCATCCCGCTATTCTAAGATATGATGCTCCGATTCTGATAAGTTCGGGATCGCTTGCAAAAATCTTCATCAATATTTCCGGAATGAACAGACATGCCAGAGCAAACACTATGGATACAAGGCCCACAACCCTTATCATCATTGCAAAAATCTTGTTGATGGTATCCTTATCATTTTTTCCGTAATACTGTGCGCCAAGTATTGATCCTGCTGCCGTAGCAGCAGTCAGAACCATGTTCTGTATAAACTGGATCTGTGTCGCAAGTGAAACCGCTGCCATCTGATTCTGCTCAATCCTTCCAAGCATTACTGCATCTGCAGCAGCTACTGCAGCCAGCATCAGGCTCTGAAAGGCAATAGGCAATGTCAGACGTATCAGTTTGTCATAAAATTCCTTGTCCTTGAATAACTTTCCCATACATTTTCACCCCAAAGTTTTTAATATAAAAAAATGCAGCCCGGCAGTTATCCACTGGGCTGCAGCACATACATATTATCTCAATAAATAAGTATTTTCGCAATCAATTATTATTTTGAAACGGACTCTGAAGCAAGCTTTAATGCATCATCAATATGAGCACAGAAGTTCTCAGCGCCAACCTTTTCGATAAAGCCATCCTTCTCCATAGTGCGGCGTGGCTGCTCATTAACATGAGAGAAAATAAGACGAACACCCTTCTTTTTGCAATCCTCATAGAGCATCTCCAGAGATCTCATGGCTGTAGCATCAAGTGCAGGAACGCTTCTCATCCTGATAACCATGCACTTTGTAAATTCCTTTGTTGTAATGCCTGCAAGTGCATCCGCATCACCAAAGAACATGGGGCCGCTGATCTCATATACACGTACATGCTTGGGAATCACCCTTAAATCAATGCTGTCAGGATCATCAACCTGGTCATCCGGGTCAACATATGTCCAGCCCCTAACTGAGGATTCATCACTCATTCTCTTCATGAAGAGGAGACATGCTGCGATCATTCCAACTTCAATTGCAACTACAAGGTCAAATACTACTGTGAGAATGAATGTTGCAACAAGTACAAAAATGTCACTTTTAGGCGCTGTTTTGCACAGATGTACAAAAGGTCTCCACTGGCACATATTATATGCAACCTGGAAAAGAATTGCCGCGATAGTAGGCATGGGTATAAGTGCTGCATAAGGCATAAGCACTACAAGCACAAGAAGAAGTACTATTGAATGAACAATACCTGCGATAGGTGTCCTTCCTCCGTTTTTGATGTTTGCTGCTGTTCTTGCAATGGCTCCGGTTGCAGGTATTCCGCCAAAAAGAACAGATCCGATATTACCGGCACCCTGCGCAATAAGCTCCATGTTTGATCTGTGATGTGATCCGATCATACCATCAGCTACAACAGCTGAGAGAAGTGACTCAATAGCTGCAAGAATGGCAATTGTAAATCCGTTTGAGAATGATCCTCTCACAAGCTCCCATGAAAGATTTGGTGCATGGAACTTAGGGAGTCCGCCATTAATCTGATAAAGATCACCAATTGTATTTACCTTAAGGCCAAGCCCCTTTACCATGGCAATTCCCACGAATACTGCAATAAGTGAAGCAGGAATCTTCTCAAAAAACTTAGGCCATATTATAAGAACTGCAAGGCAGACAACTCCGACAATTATTGCCTGGACATTTACAGTGCTGATATTGGCAATTATTGCCTGAACCTTTTCAACTGTCTCAATTGTTACCGTTCCCTTGGGATAAGTAAGTCCCATGAAATCCTTAATCTGACCAATCAGAATTGTAACAGCAATACCTGCTGTAAATCCTGTTGTTATGGTATAAGGAATGAATTTAATAAGACTTCCAAGCTTAAGTAATCCCATAAGGATCAGAAGTATGCCGGCGATGATGGTAGCCATCATAAGTCCGTCCATTCCATCCTTTGCAACAATTCCGGCAACGATTGTGGCAAATGCCGCTGTCGGACCTGCAATCTGAACTCTGCTTCCGCCGAGGAATGAAATGATAAATCCTGCAACGATTGCTGTGTAAAGACCTTCCTCCGGACCTACGCCTGACGCAAGCGCCAATGCAATTGAAAGTGGAAGTGCGATGATCGCAACAATGATTCCCGAGATAACATCGGTGGTGAACTGCTTAGCCGTGTACTTCTTTATCACGGAAAACAGCATGGGTTTTAGCTTTTCCTGCTTCATAATCTCCTCCTGAAAAACCGCTAAAAAAATATATGGAAAATTCAAGTAAATGATTTTTTGCCAAAAAATACTTTAACACAAAAAATTACGACTTCAAGTAGTTATTTTTTTCATGCCATATTTCTGCAAATAAAAACGAGGGTACCGCCGAATTATGCGATACCCTCGACAAAATTTTATTTAGTAACTACCTTTGACCCCTTATGGCGTTTGATTTCTGTACCGCCACCAGAAGTAATCGTATTCTTTACAAAGACATTCATGATATCCTTGTAACCGGTCTTTCCGTCCTTATCATAGTGTGATTCCAATGAGCAGAACTCATCATCATCATACATAATGGCCATTGAGTCTCCTGCCTCTGTCTTGATAAGAATGATTGTTGATTTATTCTCATCAGTAGTGACTGTTGTGAATTCATAATCCTCACTTTCAAGGAAGTTATCCATATCAGCCACTGCTCCCATGAGTGCATCCTGAGCCTGATCAAGATCAAGAGGTGCAGCTTCCATAGGTGCTTCGTCCATATCCTCCATAATATTAGGAGCATCTATGGTGATCTGGTCAAGGCTCTCATCCGAAGATTCATTTATTACCTTTTCAAGCTCTGCAATTTCTGCATCAAGCTCATCAGCAGCCTCTTCAAGTTTAATTGAATCAGGAATCGGAATATCCTCAAGTGATATTGTCTCCTCAAGAGCAACCTCAGACTCCTGCACAGCCTCCTCGAGATTTATCTCAGGTTCCGCTGCCATTTCTTCAAGATTGATCTCAGGCTCTGCTACCATTTCTTCAAGATTGATCTCCGTATCAAGCGCTACTTCTTCTGCAGGCGCTTCATCAGAAGGAAGATCCAACTCTGGAATATTGAGATCAAGATCAGGAATTTCAATCTGAACTTCTTCCATTGCAGGAATCTCTGCCTCTGCTACTATTTCTTCTACTGCGGGCGCTTCCTCAACTACAGGAACTTCTTCTGCTACAGGTGCTTCTTCTGCTACAGGAGCTTCCTCCATTACCGGAATTTCTTCCGCTACTGCTATTTCTTCTACTGCGGGGGCTTCTTCAACCACAGGAACTTCTTCTGCTACAGGGGCTTCCTCCATTGCAGGAATCTCTGCCTCTGCTACTATTTCTTCTACTGCGGGCGCTTCCTCAACCACAGTAACTTCTTCTGCTACAAGTGCTTCCTCCATTGCAGGAATTTCTTCCGCCACTGCTATTTCCTCTGCCACAGGAACTTCTTCTGCTACAGGGGCTTCCTCCATTGCAGGAATCTCTGTCTCTGCTACTACTTCTTCTACTGCGGGCGCTTCCTCAACTACAGGGGCTTCTTCCATTACCGGAATTTCTTCCGCCACTGCTACTTCCTCTGCCACAGGAACCTCTTCTGCTACTATTTCTTCTACTGCAGGTGCTTCTTCGGCCACAGGCACCTCTTCCTCTGCAGGCTCTTCTACTATAAATACACCGGCATTATCCGACGGTTCAAGCACAGCTTCCTCTACCACAGGAGCTTCCTCTACTGCGGGAATCTCTTCTGCTGCTACTACTGCTTCCTCTACCAAAGGAGCTTCCTCTACTACCGGAATCTCTTCCACTGCTCCTGCTGCTTCCTCTGCTACCGGAGCTGCCTCCGCAACAGGGGCAGGCATATCTCCAGCTGCTATCATTGCTTCCATAACAGGATCTATATCACTGGGCATCTCCACTGCTTCAGGTATTACCGCTTCTTCTACAGGAACTTCAATGGCTTCAGGCGCCGGAGCTTCAGCCGCAGCTGCCATCTCCTCAAGATTTTTGTCTACTTCACTTGCAGTCTGTGCTGCTGCCATAGCTGCAATCATTGCATCTGCTGAAGCAGCAAGTGTCTCTGCTTTTGTTGAAGCTTTCGTCGTCTTGGTCGCTGTTTTAGCTGCCGGTTTAGCCGCTGTTTTTGCTGTTTTTGTAGCCTGTTTCTCGGTTTCCTGTGTATTTGTGGTTCCCATAATAAATCTCCTTTCGAAGATGATTTTACGCAATACTACAAATATATTATCTTTTATTTGAACAAAATTTCACAGTAAACTTTCTATAAAAACACTAAAGAAATTAAAAACAAATGGGCTGTCGCACAATTGAGTGTAGCTGCTTTTTGACGCAAGCCGCTCGACTTTGTTATATTTGTTGTTCTCAGCTTCCCAGGATACAACAAAGCCTTGCTATCTTGGCATTTTTGTTGTTTTCATTTATCTAATATGTAATAAGAAATATTTTCGCTTGCAAAATCCCTACGCGTGAGCGGTATTGCCTGCTTCACAAGTAGCTGTTCATAGAGCAACAGTCTATTATAAAACTACATGAAATTATTTTTGGAAGCAATGATCTTATCCCGGGGAAGGAATTTCATAATAACATGCTCTAAATCCTTTCCGGAAACAGGCTTTGCCATATAATAGTCAAAACCGAGATTTATGTACTTTTCCTTTGATTCTGCCCCGGCATTTGCAGTCAGTGCAACACAGGGTTTATGAACGTTAGCATTGTTAATGCTGCCACGAAGCGTTGTGAGCATTTCAATGCCATCCATTATTGGCATTCTGTGATCAATGAGCAACAGATCATATTCATTTTTAGTTGTCATTTCAAGGCCTTCAGCACCGTCTTTAGCCGTGTCAACCTGTATCAGTGTATCTTTAAGCAAATTGATGATAACAAACAGGTTCATCTCTGTATCATCAACCACAAGAATACGTGCCTCCGGAGCAGTAAAACGAGGCAGCGTATCTGTTGGCATTTCGCTGTCTGCAATCTGCTCATGCTTCTCAATAGTAACAGGTTCCCAGTCAATAACTTTCTGACATACCGTAAAAGTGAAATTTGATCCAAGATCAGGAACACTTTCCACTTCAAGTGTACCACCCATCAGTTCCAGCAGGCTTTTCACGATATTCATTCCAAGACCTGCACCTGAAGACGTAATACTTCTGCCGCTATTTATCCTGTCAAATGAGTTGAAAATGCGTTTGCGGTTTTCTTCATCAAGACCGACACCTGTATCAATAACCGAAGCATTTATCAGTACATGTTCCTCGTCCTTTTTTGTAACACTTATATTCAGCGTAATCCTGCCTTCCTCTGTATACTTCACCGCATTAGACAGCAGATTATTTAGAATCTGCCGAAAGCGGATACTGTCGCCGTACAGACGCTTTGGCATATTTTTATCCACGCTGACATCATAAATCAATCCTTTAGCCTTGGCGCGCTTGAATATATCATCAGAAACACCTCTGACAATTTCATATAAATTGTATTCTGCTTCTTCCAAAGTCAAATAGCCGGCATCTATTGATGAATAGTCCAGAATCTCATTTACAAGAGACACAAGCATATTACCTGCAACATAAATATCCGTTGCATACTTGCGACTGTTTTCTTCCTTGGTCTCACGAAGTATCATTTCATCCATGCCAAGTATAGTGTTGATCGGAGTACGTATCTCATGAGACATGTTGGACATGAAATCATTCTTTGTTTTCAGTAAGTCTTCAACTACACTCTTCTGCTTGCGAATAATGGAAGTATACAGACTGAACAAAATAACCAGGACAACCAAAACAAGAACTATCTGAATTGAATTGTTTACCATCATTGTCCCATTTACTTCAGCAAGCTGTTCCTGCAAATACTGATCCAGCTTTGCAGCCTCCTGGCTGCCTAACGTATGTCCAATTTCTTCAAACGACTTTTTTTGATAAGTCATAATGTTGTGTATGGCTTCCTCAGTACTGCTTGAATACCTCTGTCTTGTCCATACTGTTGTTGTGAAAAGTATAAGAAGCAGCAGCATTATCCAAACAACTGTGGAATTGCCATAACGCCATTCCTTATCCTTATGATTAATATAATAGAAAACCAGAAATCCCAGTATGCTCCAAACAACAAGGATCAAATATGACTCTGTGGATAAATACGCAATATTGGTAAAACTCGGAATCAGCATAAACAGGCAAAAGTATATAGAAAACAGCAATCCCAAAAATCCGGTTGCCATGACAGAATTATTCTTCTCTTCTCTGGCAATCCTGAAAGCAGCAAGGGATGTATAAGCATATGCAATCGTCGCACCAATAGAACTAATATCAACAATCCAGTTAATAACACTCCTGCCAAGAAACGGCACAGGTATTGAGATCAGAACCATAAACGGAATCAGATTTTTAGGCATATGATTCCCGTCTGATCTTCCAATCCATCCAGGCATGAAGTCATGTCTCTTAACAGAAAGCGACAGCCTTGACAGAGCATACCACTGTCCCAGCATTCCTGTAATAACTGCCCCTAAAATGGTAAAGCAAAACAAAATAAGGCCATATTTTCCCAACAGGATATTTACTGAGTTAAAAACAGGAACACTTTGAAATCCCTCAAAATCATCAAGAACCTTAATATACTCATACCAGCTTGAAAAACCATCCGGCAAAACAGATACGGCAAGTAATGAAAGCGCTATATAGCTAAATGCACTGACCAGAACAGAACTGATTATGATTTTAATAATATCCCCGTAGGAATACTCAAACTCTTCAGTTGCATGCGCAACTGATTCAAAGCCCACAAATGCCCATGGTGCAAGTGCAACTATGCTGGCAACACTGGAAAAAGAATTTCTTTCAGGAGAAAAGGGCGGATTAAAAGCTCCGCCTGACTTACTTATGCGAACAACAGCTGCAATAAAACCTATCGTGATTCCAATAACCATTATCACAGCACAGGTAGTCAATATTGTTCCTATAAGCCTGGAATCCCGAGAACATACAAACCCTATGATTACAATCGAAATGACCGAAAGTATAGCTTCGCCGAAATATACATCATATCCCGCTATCTGATAATGGAATCCAAATTGAAAAATATTGCCCACAAGATTTCTGAAAATCAATGGCAGTGCGGTTGCATTAGCCCATGCTATTGACATATAGACAATCGCCATAAACCACGCGCATAAAAAGCCATGATCATATCCAAGGTTCTCCCTTGCATAAGTATAAGATCCACCTGCATCAGGATAATGCTTTATCATAAAGGAATAGTTGATGCCGATTATAAGCATTATGACAGCACTCAATGATATTCCCAATACGGTACCTAAAGGCCCGGAAATAGGCAGGAAGGTCGTGCCCGGCATAATAAATGCGCCCCATCCTACTGCACATCCAAAGGACAGCGCCCACACATTAAGCAGCGACATCGATTTTTTAATTTCGGTTCCATATTTAGAATTGCTGTTTTTACTCATTGAGTACCTCTTTTTGACAATACTGCAATAGTTAATACGCCTGAAAATAAATTTCACAAAAAAGCAATAATATTGTCTGCTATCTTTTATTTTAACAACTATTCGCACTAAATTTTCTAAAAAAACGCTAAAATTATTGAAAATGAAGAAAACAAAAGCTCAGTGCCAATAAGTACTGACACTGAGCCACATTAATAATAATAGATTATATTTTTCCCCTGATCACATATTTACCTTTTGTGAAACGACCGGACAAAAGATTCTCCCCGGTTATCTCATTTCCATTAAGCGTAATATCCGTAAGTTCTCTGTCCAAAACGAATTCACAGGAGCCTCCAAATGGTACCTCGAACTCATATGTAACTTCATATCCTTCCACGTACCATCCGGATGAATACCTTCCAACGGTTGTATCTGCAAAAGCCTTCGCTCTTCCAAGTCTTTCATCGACATGAGGTGCAATTCTCATACTCCTGCCCGCGATATTGTTCTCATCAACACGTATACCGCAGACATCCTCATAAATCCACTCAACTATAGCTCCGTACGCATAATGATTCAGGCTGTTCATTCCAGTACCGCTTATGCTTCCATCAGGAAGAAGTGAATTCCACCTTTCCCAGATTGTTGTTGCTCCCAGATTAACCTCATAGAGCCAGCTGGGATAATCCTCATTGAGAAGAAGCGTAAATGCATCCTCTACTAAGCGGGCTTTTGTAAGCGCACTGCATAAAAATGTGGTTCCCACAAATCCTGTGGCAAGATGATGTTTCCATAGTTTAAGGATCTCAAGCAGGTTCCTTCCTGCAATATCCATTTCATCATCATCAAACAGTCCGAAGTATATGGCAATGGCATACGCTGTCTGAGTCTTTATCTTAAGCGTTCCGGGAGCCTCAAGATATTTATCCCGTACTGCCTGTTTTACCTGCATGCTTCTTTCATGATAAATCTCTGCATCCTCCTTCAGCCCCAGAACCGCTGCGGCTTTAGAAGTGATTTCAGCGGAAGCCATATAATAAACAGAGGCAACAAAATATTTGTCCGTTCCGCCTTCTCTGTTTTCCATACCTGCTGCGTCTCCCTCAACATCCAGAGAGAGCCAGTCTCCAAAATGGAAGCCGCAGTCCCAAAGTCTCTTGCCCCCGCAATGCTTCTCTTCCATGGAAATAATAAAATCAGTCCACAGCTTCATGTTTTCATACTGTTCTTTGAGCCATGCCTTATTTCCATAATGAAGGTACATCTTCCAGGGAATAATTACTGCCGCATCACCCCAGACACTTGATCCCGCTTCACCCCATGCATCCTCAGTCATGTCATAGGGAGGTTCCGCCAGTTTCTCCCTGCCAATTGTCAGTATATCGGGAACCACATAGGGAACAGCGCCATCCTTTTCCACCTGCTCATATCTCATATCCTTAAGATATTTTCTGAAAAAAACCGGTGTCTGCATGTGATAAGAGGCCGCACCGGAAAAAATCTGTGCATCTCCCGTCCATCCGCATCTCTCATCTCTCTGAGGACAGTCCGTAGGTATATCTACAAAATTATCCTTCTGGCTCCATTTCGTATTTTCAATAAGCCTGTTAACCTTCTGATTCCCGGTTTCGATAGAACCAGTCTCCGAAATGTCCGAATAAATTGCCACTGCCTCAAAATCTGCAGATTCAATCTCCTCTTTACTCATACCGGTGACTCTTACATACCTGAAGCCAAAAAATGTAAAGTGTGCAGATCGGAAGAGCACACGTCTGAACTC
>CAMVLM010000032.1 GCA_947168335.1 uncultured Butyrivibrio sp.
GTCTATGTGTCCGTAAGTCACGGGATCAAAGGACCCCGGGTATACCGCTCCCGCTTAACATCCTCCTTTTTGAGGAACAGGGCCAGCGCATGTGACGGTTCAAACCTGTCCTTCTTTATGGTGCCAAGATGAAGCCCCGGACGCATTACTTTAAGCCCTCCAAGCCCCGGCATGCCAACCGGTGCAAGATAAAGATGGTCACCAAACATAAATAATGTTCCCTTAAGCTTATCTCCAAGGAAAGTGACAATTCCTTTTTCACTTTTATCACTGCTTACTTCAATATTGTTCTTATCATCAGCAAACACATCCCTTGCAAATTCGGCAAAGATCTTCAGTTCATTTTGAGAAACCGCCTTGATCCTTCCATTAGTACCGTACAGGCCTTTATTCAGTTCAATATCGCCTTCTTTTTCAAATGCACAGAGGAAGTGTCCTTCTCCATCAATCAGATGAGGGAAAAGCCTTATGCTGCATTCTTCTACTTTTTGAGACTTATCGTCATCACATACTACATTCTTAAAACGCTCGTTATTATCGTAGGTTTCTTCAACCCGCTTGAGATACCCGGTGTTCCCATGGATCATTCCCGGAAAAGGCTCTGTCTTTACAGGAATAAGTCCCTTCTGTAACAGATATAAAGCGGCCTCCTCATCTTCTTCAGGTGCAAAGGTACATGTTGAATAAACAAGCCTTCCACCAGGTGCAAGCATCTTTACAGCCTCATCAAGGATATTTTTCTGTCTGTCTGCACATAACATTACGTTATCAATGCTCCAGTTATTAACAGCTTCATCGCTTTTTCTGAACATGCCCTCACCGGAGCAGGGAGCATCCACAAGAATTCTGTCAAAGTAACCTTCGAATATTTCAGAAAGCTGTGCGGGATCTGCATTTGTTACAAGTGCATTCTTTATTCCGCATCTCTCCACATTAAGAGAAAGTATCTGAGCTCTCTTTTTATCTATTTCATTGGTGACAATAATTCCTTCGTCCTTCATACGTGAAGCAATCTGGGTTGTCTTTCCTCCCGGAGCTGCGCATAAATCCAGAATTTTTTCACCCGGTTTTGGATCAAGGTAATGTACAGGCGCCATAGCGCTTGGCTCCTGTATGTAATAGACTCCTGCCTCATGAAAAGGATGCTTACCGGGGGCTCCATCTGTATAGATGAGGGCATTACTCTCCCAAGGCACATTCTTATCTGAAAATGTAAAATGCAGCTCATTATCCTCTGTATACTTTAAAGTATTGGTTCTGAGTGCGCTTACCTTGTCTCTTGAGAGTGCTTTCTCAAATTCATCATATTCATCGCCAAGTATGGCTTTCATTCTTTTATCAAATAAATTATTTAAAATCATAGCGTTCATTATACCATAATCAATAAAAAACCACATATGACATTTTCAGACTGTCAATGTGGCTTTTCTCATTAAAGTTCATTTTTGTGTTCTTTTACATACTTCTTAATACCCTTGAAGGTCTCCGGGCTGATAATATGTTCAATTCTGCAGGCATCATTTTCTGCTATTTCTTCACTAACACCTGTAGTTATCATCAAAAACTTAGTCAGATTGGTATGTTTTTCATATACGTTCTTGGCTTTTTTAAGTCCGATATCCGTAAGCTCAAGATCGCCGTTGTCAGCCACCGTAAGAAGTCCGTCATCTTTAAGTATTCCAACAGCTCTGGATACACTTGGACGAGAAAAATTCAATTCATTAGCAACATCTATCGATCTTACACTGCCATTCTTTTTCTTAAGCAGATAA
Source organism: uncultured Butyrivibrio sp. (assembly GCA_947168335.1). Classification (GTDB taxonomy): domain Bacteria; phylum Bacillota; class Clostridia; order Lachnospirales; family Lachnospiraceae; genus Butyrivibrio. The sequence continues at coordinate 1,773 of CAMVLM010000032.1, forward strand.
ATTGTTTCGATATAATCTTCACCGGATTCATGCATATCACGCATAGCAGTAATTCCTCCAAATAAAAATATTACCCACTCTTTTAGTATACATCAAACGCAATTTAATTCATAGCAAATATATATATAATGCTTTTATACGAAAAAAACCGATGTGCATAACACATCGGTTTTAATTTCTCGTCTTAGATTACTTAGCGTAATCAGTTGCTCTACTTTCACGGATGATATTAACCTTGATCTGTCCGGGATATTCCATCTCGTTCTCGATCTTCTTGGCAATATCTCTAGCCATCAATACCATATCGGAATCGCTGACCTGATCCGGAACAACCATAACTCTGACTTCTCTTCCGGCCTGAATAGCAAATGAGTGATCTACTCCCTTGAAGCTGTTTGTAATCTCTTCAAGCTCCTTCAGTCTGCTGGTATAGGTTTCAAGAGTTTCTCTTCTTGCTCCAGGTCTTGCTGCTGAAATTGTATCAGCTGCCTGAACTATAACAGCAATAAGTGACTGAGGCTCTACATCACCATGATGTGCCTCAACTGCGTTGATAACTGTTGCAGACTCTTTATATTTTTTACAAATATCTACACCAAGTGAAATGTGTGATCCTTCCATCTCATGATCGACAGCCTTACCAATATCATGTAAGAGACCTGCTCTCTTGGCAATACGGACATCAAGGCCAAGCTCAGATGCCATAAGGCCACAAAGCTGTGATACCTCTATAGAATGCTTAAGTGCATTCTGTCCATAACTGGTACGGAATCTCATGCGACCAAGAAGTTTGATGATTTCAGGATGAAGACCATGAACGCCAGCCTCAAGTGCTGCATTCTCACCCTCTTCCTTAATCTTGTTGGCAACTTCTTTCTGTGCCTTTTCTACCATCTCTTCGATTCTGGCAGGATGGATTCTTCCATCAACTATCAGTTTCTCAAGAGCGATACGTGCTACTTCTCGTCTGATTGGATCAAATCCGGAAATAACGACTGCTTCAGGTGTATCATCAATAATAAGATCAACACCTGTCATTGTTTCAAGGGTTCTGATATTTCTACCCTCTCTACCAATGATTCTACCCTTCATTTCATCATTTGGAAGCTGTACAACTGAAATAGTTGTCTCAGAAACATGATCTGCTGCGCATCTCTGAATCGCATTAACTACGATTTCTTTAGCGCGCTTATCAGCTTCTTCTTTTGCCTCCGCCTCCATGTTCTTGATCATGACTGCGGATTCATGCTTCACATCATCTTCAACAATTTTCAAAAGATACTCTTTTGCCTGCTCGGAGGTTAAGCCTGAGATTTTCTCAAGTTCCTGTCTTCTCTGCTCATCTAGCTTTGCAACCTCTTGCGACTTCTTGTTTAATGCATCCTCGCGCGCATTTAAACTGGCTTCCTTTTTCTCAATTGCTTCTGATCTCTTTTCGACGTTCTCTTCCTTCTGCTGAACTCTGCGTTCTGAACGCTGAACCTCTGCTCTCCTATCCCTCACTTCTTTTTCAAGCTCATTACGTGTTTTAAGTGATTCTTCTTTAACTTCCAGGAGTTTTTCGCGCTTCGATTCATCAGCAGCTCTTACAGCATCGTCGATGATTTTTCTTGCCCTTTCCTCTGCGCTTCCGATCTTACTCTCGTTCTGCGCGTCTATGCTCTTTTGACGTGCACTCATAACGAGTACGGTTACGATTACTGAAATGACAAGAGTTGCTACTGCTACAATAATGGTCGTTGTAGTCATACAGGAGCACCTCCTTATTCAATTTTCATTGTACGATATTTTGTATAAAATGATTAAAAAATCCCTATTTCATACAATATAACAACAAATTTAGTTTACGCTTAGAATAGGTCTGTGTCAAGTGATAACGCTTTATGAATCACGTCCTGACCGAATCCTCTCCTGTATAAAAATGCCATTATTTTCTGCTTTTCTTCATAGGTGGAATTCTGAGGATCATAGTGCTTTTTCTTAAGAAGATTTCTGCACTGAGCAAGTTCCGGATCATCAGTCTCATCCTCATATGCAGTTTCCAGTACCCGCTCGATTATATCCTGTGCAATTCCCTTTTGGGCAAGATCCTGTCTGAGTCTGTTTCGACTCTTATCCCTTAGATGGTATCTGATATAGTCATCTGCATATCGCTCATCATCCAGGTATCTGTATGATTTCAGATATTCAACAGTATCATCTATTATATCCTGTGGGTACATGCCCTCTCTCATTTTCTCTCTGAGCTTGTACTCCGTATAATCTCTTTTCTGTAAAAGATTCATTGCCCGCAGTTTAGCTCTCTTCGGAATAACCTCATTACAAATCTTCTCAAAAACAGGCGAAGAAATTTCTTCGCCCGCCTTTAATCTGTAATCACGTATTTCGCCTTTATAAAGCAGAAAAGCAAATTCTCCATCAATATAGATTTTTGATCTTTTTTTATCAAAATCAGCTATATCCGTGATAATCATATTTACTCTTCAGTCTTGGCCTTTGAAGCCTTCTTTGTTGCAGTTTTTTCCTCAGCTGCAGTAGCAAGAACATCCTCCTGAAGTCCGTACTTTGCGCGAACCTTTGAGGATACATCCATAAGAATTTCAGGATGCTCTTCAAGATAGTTCTTGGCGTTCTCACGTCCCTGACCGATCTTCTCACCATTATACTGGTACCATGCGCCTGATTTATTGATAATATCTACGTTTGCAGCAAGGTCAAGAACATCACCGGTATATGAAATTCCCTTGCCATACATAATATCGAACTCAGCCTCTTTGAAAGGCGGCGCAATTTTGTTCTTTACTATCTTAACTCTGGTGCGGTTACCGATTGACTCACCGCCCTGCTTCAAAGTCTCAATCCTTCTTACATCCATACGAACTGATGAATAGAATTTAAGTGCACGTCCACCTGTTGTAGTTTCAGGATTTCCAAACATTACTCCAACCTTCTCACGGAGCTGGTTGATGAAAATGACTGTACAGTTGGATTTACTGATTACGGCAGTGAGCTTACGAAGTGCCTGTGACATAAGTCTTGCCTGAAGTCCAACATGTGAATCGCCCATATCACCATCAATTTCAGCCTTGGGAACAAGAGCTGCAACTGAGTCAACAACCACAATATCTACTGCACCGGATCTGACCATGGTCTCGCAGATTTCAAGTGCCTGTTCACCTGAATCAGGCTGTGAAATATACAGATTATCAATATCAACGCCAATATTCTTGGCATAAACAGGATCAAGAGCATGCTCAGCATCAATGAAGCCTGCTATTCCTCCGCGCTTCTGAACTTCAGCTATCATGTGAAGAGTAACTGTAGTCTTACCACTGGACTCAGGTCCGTAAATCTCCACAATTCTGCCCTTGGGAATACCGCCAAGTCCAAGTGCTATATCAAGGCTTAACGATCCTGTGGGAGTTGTCTCAACATTCATCTGTGCTGATGAATCTCCGAGCTTCATAACCGCTCCCTTACCGAACTGTTTCTCAATCTGTCCAAGCGCTGCTTCTAATGCTTTTTGCTTATCTTCTCTTTCCATACTGGTCTCCTTTTCTAGGGAACAAACGTTCTGAATTCATAATAAAGCAAACGTTCGTTCGTGTCAACATTTAAATTATTATTTTATTTAGTTATTAGTTACGTAAGTTGTTTTGCAAAACAAAAATTGGAAAAATTCCGGCGACATGCCAAAATTAAGACTTCGCTATATTACAGGAATAACTTTCCTGTGTCAACCCCCAAAAATAAATTGCTGCTATCTCACACTGAGAATGCCAGCAATGCCAGTTTTGAAACAACAAGCTCACGTACAATAAAACCTGCCTTCTCTTTTTCTTCAGCAGAAAAAGATGTCAGTTCATTTATTGTATAAACCTTCTCGGTGTATAGATCTGTGCGTCCCTTTTTGTACTGTGATACACGCACTCTGGCCTTAAGCTGTTTAAAAACTCTTGCTTCAAAACTATCTTCTGTCAGATGATAGAGGTGACTTTCGAGAGTAGTGGTTTTATCTATCTCCTTAAGAATGTATCTCTCAAGTATAGTCTTGAATTTAAAGGGTGCCATCTCCTCGCCAAGTATCTCGTCATAGCTGAGTCTCGCACCGAAATAATACCTGGAAACATCCTGCATTACATATTTGAAATCATCTTCGTTTGCTATATTGTACATACTATCCAGTCACCTAATCTCTGATTATTACAGGAAATCACTTATCCTGCGGCTTAAAATCAATATCCTCGATCTGGTTGCCGCTGACCTTGATCGCTTCAAGTATCTTATCGATATCCATACCGGTTTCTTCGGCAAGTTCTTCAACGGTGCAGCTTCTTCTGAGTTCATCTGCAAGTTCCTTCGCTTTGTCAGCAACCTCCTGAACAAGCTTTACAGCCTTCTGTCCTCTTGAAGCTTCAGCAGCATCATCCTCTATAAGAGCTTCCATTGCATCCATCATCATCTGGGCAAGAAACGCGTCAGCCTCCTTGTGTGATTCCAATGTATTAAGCTCTTCAACAGATTTCATAAGTGACATATTTCCTTCACCTATAAGATCCTCTAAAAGTACGCCCTGCTCGGCATATAGCTTTGCAACATCAACAACAGTAGGAAGACTTATCTCCACAAGTCTCTTCTGTGCGGTTTTGTCCCCGGCCATGGCGGAAATGATTATTGCCTCCTTCTCACCATCTGAAACAGGTTCAATTTCATTTAATTCTGCAAGGTAGTACTCAAGATAACTTGTCTCTTCTTCAGTAAGATACTCTGAAGCATCAACAGCCTCACCTATACCAATATTGTGGCTCTTTAAGTAATCCTTTATAAGACCGTACTGATCCTCATTTAATTCAAGCTCTGAAAAAGCATCCTCTATCTCTTCCTGGCTTACTACACCTCCCTGTCTTCTTGCGTTCCTGGTAAGATCTGCCAGAATCTGCGCAAACAACTGCTCTTTATTTTCCAAATTACTCATAAATTCCTTCCTTTGAGTCAACTCATAAATCAATAATAATTTTTAATGTGTCCTATAAAAATGACATCACTTTACATGTTCGTGGGTGAAAAGATGATCCTGGCAATACTCATAATTGCCGTTGCACTTTGAACAGAAGCGAAACTCCAGATTAGGATCATCCTCTTCGGTCCTGCCGCAAAATGCGCACTTATGCCTTGTGATTCCGGGAGGTGTCATTTTTACCGAACGCTTAAAATTGTTTCTTCTCTTTACTTCCCTTGGGCGAAGGTGCATCAGTCTTCCACCTGAAAACCAGAAGATTGCAAATGTAAGAAGAGACGCGATAATCGGGAAAAATACCCAGAACTGTCCCTGTATAACTGCTGTAACCGCCTGGAAAATAAGGTATCCACCGTAAAAAATACCAAGCCATTTCATTTTAAGCGGAACAATAAACATGAAAAGAACAACATTATCCGGAAATGTCGCAGCAAAAGCAAGTAGTATTGACATGTTTATATAGTATGAAGTCATATAAAACAACGCAATGATATCCATCTTTGTTGCCACATATTCAGCACCCAGATTTCCATACTGGAAATAAACTACACCGTATGTTATGAACGAAGCTATGATCATAAGAATAAAGCCCGTAAGGATATACAGGTTGTATTTATAGCTTCCCCACACATTCTCCATTGTAGTTCCTATTGAATAATAGAAATACAACATTATCAGTGTCAGGAAAATATTTCCACCGCTTGTAGCTACCGGAGGTACCAGTATCCAGGTCACAAGCCTCCAGATCTGCCCCCGCAGAATATAGTGCGGATTAAGTGTTAAATATCCCAGAATATTGGATGTTATCGGGGCATAATACAAAATAAATCCTATAACATAACAGATAATCAGTTTTATTGTTAAATTTTTAATGGCATATCTGCCGAATCTTCTTTCAAAATTACTCATATTATTGGTTCTCCTTTAATGTGCCTTGTAAAAAAGTTTAACACAATTAACAGCCTTTTGAACAGACGATTTGTACAAATGAGTGAGTCTGCTTCAAGATTCTTTAGGATTTTGAACAATTGATTTTTAAAATTGCTGATAGTATAATTCTTTGTAATGCGCTTTAAAATAAGATGTATATAAATAAGAAATGATAAACAGTTTTTTTCTTACAGAGGTTGTATTAAATGATTTCAAGAGATTACACATTAGGTATTGATATTGGCTCCACAACAGTCAAGATTGCACTTATGGATGCAGAGAGAAATATCGTCTTTTCTGATTACAGAAGGCATTTTGCCAACATTCAGGAAACACTTCTTTCTCTCCTTCAAGACGCTGCCAAAATAAGCGGCAATGTTACACTTCATCCTGTCATCACTGGTTCCGGCGGTCTTACACTTGCAGGACATCTTGATGTACCTTTTGTTCAGGAAGTAATCGCTGTTTCAACTGCTCTTAAGGCACTTGCTCCCAAAACTGATGTAGCAATCGAGCTTGGCGGTGAGGATGCCAAGATCATCTACTTTGAAGGCGGCAATGTTGAGCAGCGTATGAACGGCATCTGCGCCGGCGGAACCGGATCATTTATCGACCAGATGGCTTCTCTTCTTCAGACAGATGCTTCAGGTCTTAATGAATATGCCAAAAATTACAACAGTCTCTACACAATCGCAGCCCGCTGCGGTGTTTTCGCAAAATCAGATATTCAGCCCCTTATAAATGACGGAGCTACCAAGGAAGACCTTGCAGCTTCTATTTTCCAGGCAGTTGTAAACCAGACAATAAGTGGTCTTGCCTGTGGTAAACCCATCAGAGGACATATTGCATTTTTAGGTGGTCCTCTCCATTTCCTTTCAGAATTGAAGAATGCCTTCATCAGAACACTCAAACTCGATGATGAGCACATTATTGATACAGAACATTCTCATCTATTTGCTGCGATGGGATCAGCCATGAATGCCAGTGAAGATGCCCATTTCACAATGACTGAAATGATCGGCAAGCTTACACACAAGATCACCATGGCTGCCGAGGTCTCAAGACTTGAACCTCTTTTCGAGTCAGAGGCTGAATACCAGGAGTTCTTAAACAGACAGAATAACTACAGAGTTAAGACATCCCTTCTTGATAACTACAAAGGAAACGCTTACCTTGGAATCGACGCCGGTTCCACAACAACCAAGTGCGCCCTTGTTTCAGAAGATGGAGATCTTCTCTACTCTTTCTATTCAAGCAACAACGGTAACCCGCTCAAGACAGCAATCGGATCCATTCAGGAAATCTATAAACTCATGCCCGAGGGAGTAAAGATTGCCCGCTCCTGCTCAACAGGTTATGGTGAGGCGCTTCTTAAATCCGCGCTCATGCTTGATGACGGTGAAGTTGAGACAATCGCACATTACAACGCGGCTGCCTTCTTTGATCCTGAAGTAGACTGTATCCTCGATATCGGCGGACAGGATATGAAATGTATCCATATCAAAAATGATACTGTCGATTCCGTTCAGCTTAACGAAGCATGCTCATCAGGATGTGGAAGCTTTATCGAAACCTTTGCGAAATCCCTTAATTACTCTGTTCAGGATTTTGCTAAAGTAGCTCTCTTTGCAGAGTCACCCATAGATCTGGGAACACGCTGTACCGTATTCATGAACTCAAGAGTTAAGCAGGCCCAGAAGGAAGGCGCTTCTGTTGCAGATATTTCTGCAGGACTTGCATACTCTGTTATAAAAAATGCGCTCTTTAAGGTTATTAAAGTTTCCGATGCCAAAGATCTCGGTGAACACATAGTTGTTCAGGGCGGAACTTTCTATAATGATGCTGTCCTTAAAGCCTTCGAAAAAATATCCGGTGCCAAGGTTACAAGACCTGACATCGCAGGTATCATGGGTGCTTTTGGTGCTGCTCTCATCGCAAGAAATCGTTTCCATGAGAACAAGTCACAGCAGACTACAATGCTTACCATTGATCAGATCAATAAGCTTGAGTACTCAACCAGCATGACTACATGTCAGGGATGTACCAACCATTGTCGTCTTACCATCAATAAGTTCACGGGTGGACGTCAGCACATCTCCGGAAACAGATGTGAACGTGGTATCGGAAAAGTTAAGAACGCTGCCGGCATTCCTAACCTTTTTGACTATAAATACAAGAGAATATTTGACTACAAGCCTCTTGATGAATCACAGGCAACAAGAGGTACTGTTGGTATACCGAGAGTCCTTAATTTCTATGAGAACTATCCTTTCTGGTTCACATTCTTTACAGACCTCGGATACAAGGTAGTTTTATCACCCAGATCAACTCATCAGATATATGAGCTCGGTATTGAATCAATACCAAGTGAATCTGAGTGCTATCCTGCAAAACTATCCCATGGCCATATTGAATGGCTCATCAAGAACAATGTTGATTTCATCTTCTATCCGGGATTGTTTTATGAGCGCGATGAAGTAGACGGAGCAACCAACCATTATAATTGCCCTATTGTTACTTCATACTCAGAAAATATCAAAAACAATGTTGAATCCATAACCAATGGTAAGATGAAGCTCAGAAATCCTTTTATGTCTTTTGCTTCTCTTGAAACAGCTACGGATGCACTTGTTAAGGAGTTCTCAGAGATTCTCGCAAAAGATATTATCAGAGCTGCCAAAAACGGCTGGGATGAAATGGCAAAAGCCAGAGATGACATCCGCAAGAAGGGTGAAGAAACTCTTCGCTGGATGAAGGAAAACAATAAACACGGTATTGTAGTTGCAGGCCGTCCTTATCATATTGATCCTGAGATCAACCACGGTATCCCGGATATGATCTGCTCATACGGTGTTGCAGTTCTTACCGAGGACTCCATCTCACATCTTGGAGCTCCGGAAAGACCTCTTATCGTATCCGACCAGTGGATGTATCACTCAAGACTTTATGCAGCAGCAAGTTATGTAAGAACAAGGGACGATCTTGATCTTATTCAGCTCAATTCCTTCGGATGCGGACTTGATGCTGTTACAACTGACCAGGTAAATGACATCTTATCAGGTTCTGACAAGATTTATACCTGTCTTAAGATTGATGAGGTCAACAACCTCGGAAGTGCAAGAATAAGAGTACGTTCTCTTCTTGCCGCTATCAGAGTAAGAAAACAGCAGGGCTTCAAGGAAAGGGAGATCAAATCCACAGCTCTCAAGCGCGCAATCTTTACAGAAGAAATGCGTAAAGACTATACAATCCTTGTACCTCAGATGTCACCTATTCACTTCGACATCTTAGAACCTGCATTGTCCGCATGCGGATACAATATGGTTGTAATGCAGAATGATAACAAGCATGCAATCGATATGGGTCTTAAATATGTAAATAATGATGCCTGCTACCCTTCTCTCTGGGTTGTAGGTCAGATTATGGACGAGCTTCTTTCAGGAAAATATGACCTGAACAAAACAGCTGTACTTATGAGCCAGACAGGTGGTGGATGTCGTGCAACCAACTATGTCGGATTTATAAGAAGAGCTCTCAGAAAAGCCGGAATGGAGCAGATACCTGTTGTATCACTCAACTTAAGCAAGCTTGAAAGCAATCCCGGTTTTCACATCAATTTTGAGATGCTTGAAAGAGCTGCCTACGCCGCTGTATTCGGTGATGTATTTATGCGATGTGTTTATCGTATGCGTCCCTATGAGAAGGTTGCAGGTTCTGTTGAAGCCGTACATGAAAAATGGAAAAAGAAGTGCATAGAATTCGTATCTTCCAAGCATTTAAGTTTTGGAAAATTCCAGAAAATGTGTGCTGATATAGTTGCTGACTTCGACTCTATAGAAATCACTGACGAGATCAAACCCAGAGTTGGTATTGTAGGTGAGATCCTTGTTAAGTTTGCACCTGCAGCAAATAATCACCTTGTTGAGCTTCTTGAATCAGAAGGTGCTGAAGCTGTTGTTCCCGATCTTTTGGACTTCATGCTTTACTGCTTCTACAACCAGGTATACAAGGCTGATCAGCTCGGAACAAGCAAGAAGACCAAAGCATTCTGTAAGGCCGGTATCTGGGCTCTTGAGAAGCTTAGAGGCGGTGCTTCAAAGGCATTTGAAAAGAGCGTTCACTTCGACGCACCCACAAGTATTTACAAACTCGTGGAATATGCTAAGCCAATCGTTTCAATCGGTAATCAGACCGGAGAAGGATGGTTCCTCACAGGTGAAATGGTCGAGCTTATCAAAGAAGGGGCTTCAAACATTGTCTGCACACAGCCCTTTGGCTGCCTTCCAAACCACGTTGTAGGTAAAGGAGTTATCAAGCAGATGCGTCATCTCTACCCTGAATGTAACATCGTAGCGATTGACTATGATCCCGGTGCAAGTGAGGTCAACCAGCTTAACAGAATCAAGCTGATGCTTTCAACAGCACATAAAAAAGCAAAAGCACCCGTAAACGAAATGGAAAACAAAGCAATTTCATAAAAAATAAATGTGCGCCTCAGGGGGCGCACATGAAAAGGGCTACGCACTCGAATAGTACGTAGCCCTTTTCCACCCTCATAAAAAACCGCAAACATCACGCTTTTTCTTTTAATTTATCGATATCTTCCTGAGTTCTTTCAGAAGCAAACTCATTTGATCTAAGTGCAACCTGTGTTTTTAGCAAACGATTGTGAACATCGTTCCTCTTCTTGAAGTAGTCCAGAAGTTCCTCATCAGTAATGCGAAGATATCCTTCTGCTATTGCTCCCGGAAGAACAAACTTCTTAACAACATCTGCAAACTTCACCTCTATATACTTGCCATCCTGAGTAGAGATCTTTCCTTTGCCAAACTTTTCATGTTCAATATCAAGTCCGACAACATCTTTGTCGCCAAGAGCTGCAGCCTCTCCCTTAATGGAGTCAATCTCCTTTTCCAGGGCTTCGTGCTCATTTTTCAACTCATCAAGCTTTTTGGAATTTTCTTCCAGAAGTTCTTTTGTTCTTTTGGTTCTTGCCTTTGGAGCGGTTTTAACTTCCTTCTCTTCCTCTTCAAGATCTAAACCCATCATTTACCTCTTTTCCGCAAGATATACGACTTGCAACATCTCAAAGCTAACCGATAAATATATTCTATCGTATTTTTTTTATTTTGAGGTGTATTGATTCGATTTTTAATAAATCTTTTATCCTTTTTATTTTCTCTTTCTCACTGCTCTTCTGTCAGCTCTGTGAGCGCTTTCTGCTTCCTTGCATCATCGAGTATCTGGCCCCACTTATAAGGGGTTGCCTGATATACATAGTAATCAAGCCAGTTGGAATAAAGATTATTGCAATGGGATCTCCAGGTAAGCTGAGGAGTATTATCCGGGTCATCTTCAGGATAATAGTTTTCCGGAACATGAATCGGAAGATCCTTGCTGAGATCTCTTATATATTCATTGTGCAGAGTCAGTCTGTCATATTCTGCGTGGCCCATTACAAAAATGTTTTTGCCATCTTTGCTCATGCAAAGGAAAACACCTGCCCGTGCGGACTCAGCCAGAACCACAAGATCCTTGCATGCATGTATCTCTGCTGCAGGTGACTCAGTGTGTCTTGAATGAGGCATAAGAAAGACATCATCAAAGCCTCTGACAAGCGGCACCTTGCGATTCTCAACCCTGTGCTCGAAAAGACCGAAAAGCTTCTCGGGAAGAAGTCTTTTGTTAATTCCATAATGATAGTAAAGCCCTGCCTGTGCTCCCCAGCATATATGGAAAGTAGATGTTACATTAGTTTTCGACCACTCAAATATCTTGCACAGTTCAGGCCAGTAATCTACTTCCTCAAATTCCATCTGTTCAACAGGAGCTCCTGTAATTATAAGGCCGTCATATGTATTATCCTTGAGTTCATCAAAGGTATGATAGAACCTGTTCAGATGGTTGGGAGATGTGTTAAGTGATTTATGACTTGATACTCTCATAAATGAAACATCGATCTGCAAAGGCGTATTTGAAAGAGATCTGAGAAGCTGTAACTCAGTGTCTTCCTTAAGAGGCATAAGATTCAATATACATATGTTAAGAGAACGGATATCCTGATGCATGGCTCTGTTCTCATCAACTACGAATATATTTTCTTTTTCAAGTATTTCTCTGACCGGCAGGTCATTCATTATTTTAATGGGCATTTACTTATACCTCCAGGTTATTATTCTATTATTTTATTAATTCCAAAAACTCTGCCTCATTGATCACCTTAATTCCGAGATCCTGAGCTTTTGTCAGTTTGCTTCCGGCTGCTTCTCCGGCCAGAACCATAGACGTCTTTTTTGATACGCTTCCGGATGCCTTACCGCCGTTTTTGGTGATAAGCTCCTCAGCCTCTTTTCTGCCAAGTGTAGGAAGCGTTCCGGTCACAACAATCGTCATTCCCGCAAGCTTTGTTGATGCTCCCTCATCTTCCTTAACAGCCATATTTACACCTGCATCCTTCATTCTGAGAATCAGCTGCCTGTTTTCCTCGCTGTGGAAAAACTCGTAAAGATCAGATGCTGTAGTTTCGCCAATATCCGGCATCGATAAAAATCCATCAACCGTAATGCTGAAAAGTTCGGTAAGATCAGATACATGCTTCATTATCTCCCTTGCAGTTGCCTTACCGACATTTCTTATGGCAAGTCCTGTAAGAAGCATGACCGAATCATTTTCTTTTGATTTTTCAATCTCTCCAAGAAGTTTATCGGTGTTCTTCTCTTTACCTATTATACCCTTCTCTATCATCTCTTCACGATATTTGTAAAGATCATAGATATCCGCGTAATTTTTCAGATAACCTTCTTTTGTAAGGGCTTCAATAAGCGTATCTCCAAGTCCCATTATATTCATGGCATCTCTTGAAGTAAAATATGCGATTGTACGGGTAACCTGCGCAGGACATGTAGGATTGATACATCTGATGTCAGCTGTATCTTCTTCCCTTACAAGTGCATGTCCGCATATGGGACAGTTTTTAGGAGCTTCATAGACTTCATCCGGCTCCTTAACACAGCCATTTAATTTCGGAATGATCTCACCTGACTTAAACAGCTTGTATTCTCCACCTATGCCTACCTTCATATCCCTGATGTAATCCTGGTTGTGAAGAGTAGCTCTTGAAACGAATGTTCCGCAGAGTCTTGCCGGCTTTCCGGTCTCTCTGTCATGGAAACTGCCTGTGAATGTAAGTCTTCCTGTTCTGCCCACATCCACAAGAATCTCATCCATAACAACAATTCTTTCCTCCGGAGGATACTTATATGCAATGTGTCCGCTTGAATATTTGCTTCCTGCAGGGAAATCATCTCTCCATGCAGTGTGATCAACTTTAATTACTGCTCCGTCAAGATCAAAAGAAAGCTCTCCTCTTTCATCACCGATCTGATTTATTGCTTCAAGCACTTCTTCTGAATTCTGACATAATCTGTGTCTTACAACAGGTATTCCAAGGCTCTCAAGCTCATCAAGTGCTTTGCAATGACTTTCCATTATCTTCTCAGGTCCATCCTGAACATTAAACACGAACATACGAAGCCCACGCTCTTTTGTCACAGCACTGTCAAGCTGTCTGAGCGTTCCTGCAGCAAGGTTTCTTGGATTCGCTGCTATTTTCTTTCCGAGTTCTTCCTGTTTTGCATTATATCTGTCAAAGTCCTCATGGGACATGTAAACTTCACCGCGAAGCTCCAGATACGGTGCATCAAATCTGATCTCCTTTTTTACATCAGGTATTACCAGCGCATTAACCGTAACATCTTCTCCGATTCTGCCATCGCCTCTTGTTTCTGCAAGAGTAAGCTTCATGTACCCTGGTTTATCGGCATCTGCTTCATATCTAAGCGTCATGCTAAGGCCATCGATTTTCTGCTCCACTGAAAAAAGAGCCCCGGGATGTCTGTCATGCACCTTGTTTATCCAGGCTTTCACATCTTCAGTATCAAAAACATCTTCAATAGAAAGCATCGGAACATTATGCGTTACCTTGACTCCGGCCTCACGCTTCGCACTTCCTCCGATGATCCTGCTGGGTGAATCCGGTGTTATAAGCTCAGGATTCTCACTCTCCATCTTTTTCAGCTGCTGCATAAGCTGATCATATTCATAATCCGAAATCTCAGGTGCATCCTGATTATAATATCTGTCCATGTGATATCTGATGGTATCAGACAGTTCCTTATATTTCTTTGCAATCTCTGTATCAGCCATAAAACGCTCCCATTATCTGCTTATTCCTGCAAGTCTGTAAAGCTCGGATAAATCCTCACCTGTTATTTCTCTGTATTCAGAATACGCCAGACCCTCAAGTTTAATATTCATTATTCTGACTCTTTTAAGCCTTAAAACATTATATCCAAAGGCATCACACATTCGCCTTATCTGCCTGTTAAGTCCCTGTGTAAGGGTAATCTTGAAACAGTCATCGGAAATCATCTCTGTTTTACATGGACGTGTTTTTACATCCAGTTCAGACAGATATACTCCTTTTTCAAGAGACTTTAAAAATCTGTCTGTGAGCTTGTGATTCACCTGAACGACATATTCCTTCTCGTGACCGTTTCGCCCCTTCATCATTGCCTGTATAAGATCACCATCATCAGTAAGGATCATAAGGCCTTCAGAATCCTTATCCAGACGCCCTGCATAGGTAACTCTGCCCGGATAATTAATATCATCTATGATTGTCTTTTCAGCATGATCATCTTTTTCAGTACAAACAACTCCGACAGGTTTGTTATACGCAAGAACAACAAATTCCGTTTTAGCGGTTATCCTTTTTCCGTCAAAAAGAACCTCATCACCGGAATGTACCCTGACTCCCTGCCCGGCAACCACACCGTTAACGGTGATTCTGCCATCATCAATAAGTTTATCCGCATCACGTCTTGAACATATTCCGCATTTTGCTATGAATTTATTCAGTCTTATTTCTTCTTCCAATACTATCACCTTGTAATCTGCTGTAAAAAACGCAGAAAGTATCTGCCTTTACTACAAAAAAGGAACGACCTCATTGCAGCCGTTCCGGTTTTTCAGATATGAATAAGAACCTTAAATCAAAGCGCCTTCAGATTCTCGACAGCATTTTCTTTAAGAACACATTCGTAATTCTCATCCATATGTAATATCATCATATCCTTGGTAGTTACAAATGCACCATACTCATAGCAGATAGAGAAAACAGAAGCAAATGTCTTAGCCTTCTCATCCTTTTTATCAAAGAGCATGTAGAATTTGCCTGTCTTGGGATTCTTATATAATGCACTGAACATACCTACACTCTCAGGAATCTGTTTTGAAAGTGCAACAACAGTTCTAAGAGAATCAAACCTGAATACAAATGACTGGAATTTAAGTCTATCAAGCTCAGAAACTTCTTCACCGGTTCCTTCGCTCTCTATTTTTGTTTTTCTGTTATTATCAGCCTTTTTAACTGGGATCTGATCAACAACCTGATCATCCATATCCCCGTTCACCTTCATGGCCATATCACGAACCGAATTGGTGAATTCCTTAAGATTCTGAAGATACTCGCTAAGCTTGGGAATTCTGTCCTCCTCAGGAATATCCCCCAGCTCTTCAAGAAAATTCTTAGGCAGTTTAAGTCCGGCTTTCTCCGTAATGTTCTTAAGCATATCAGCAAAAGCTCCGCCTAAATTCTCTGATAATGTAAGTGAAATGGAATGATCGGGAAGCACAGTTATCTGCATTGGAGTAAAATCTCCGGCAGGCTTATAATCAACTTCCTCAACTGCCTTCTCCATGACATCATGTAAAAAGTCCATTGCTTCTTTGCTCTTCTGGAAAAGATCCTCGAGCTTTAATCCCTGCTCATCCATATCATCTTCAGTGATGATGCAATTTACAGTATCCTTATTAACTCTTGTAAACTTCATAAAAAATACCTTTAAATCAAATAATCCGACATAGTCATATCGGATAAAAACTTCCATACCGGTAAAACAACATGACTATTATACCATATTTAGAAGTTAATGCTACCCACTATCAAAACTTAGTATATGTAATTAACAAATCCTTGGAAGGCCTTCTCCGTAAAGAGGTCCTATGATTCTCTCACCGCCAATGGCAGTATGAAGTACCACATTACTATTATCGGCTGATTCCACGTTTCCGATTATCTGTGCATTTTCACCATATTTTGAATTTCTTATAATATCCAATGCTTTTTCCTTGTCCTTATCAGCAACCACACAGATCATCTTGCCCTCATTGCCCATATAAACCGGATCAAGTCCAAGCATTTTACAGAAATCGCGGACCTCCGGATTGACCGGCAGCTTGTCCTGATAGATATTTATTTTCCTGGAGCTTGCATATGCAAATTCTGATAAAACTGTTCCCAGGCCGCCTCTTGTCACATCTCTCATTGCATGAATCTCTATTCCGGCAGAAATAAGAGCATTGACCATGTCACACAGAGGTGCATTATCGGATTTAATATTATTTTTTATATTCATTCTGTCAGACAGAATTGCAGCATGATGATCTCCAAGAAACCCGGAAACAATGATTGCATCAGAATCCTTACATCCTGCAGGTGAAAGTGAGATGTTTTCCGGCATGAATCCCACTCCGGTAGTGTTAATCATAATACCGCCAAAATCTCCACGTTTTTCCACGACTTTTGTATCACCTGTAATTATGGTTACTCCGGCCTCTTTGGAAGTTGCAGCCATGGAACCGATAATCCTGTCAAGATCATCCATATCCATGCCCTCTTCAAGAATACAGCCACAGGTAAGATACTTGGGCACAGCTCCGCTCATAAGAAGATCATTTACAGTTCCGCATACAGATAATCTGCCAATATCTCCTCCCTGGAAAAAATACGGTGTAACAACAAAACTGTCCGTTGTAACAGCTATTCTTCCGCTTCCGGGAACTACAGCAGAGTCCTCCATTCTGTCCAGAACTTCATTTTTAAAATGTCTGGCAAATACACTTTCTATAAGCTCTGATGTGGAAGCACCGCCGCTTCCGTGAGCCATTGTAATTCTCATATCCTTCATCCTTTAATATCTTAATGTCTTTTTCTGCCTGAAATATAATAGTTATAACAACTGCCCTCAGTTGAAACCATACATGCGCCGTGAGCATCCTCAGGTGTACAGCTTTTTCCGAACAACGGACATTCATCAGGCGAGATCTCACCGGTCAGTACTCTTGCACAACTGCATCCGGGAGGCATGTGATCTTCATCAAGTCCTATACTTCCGGCATCATACTGTCTGTATTCTTCCCTGAGTCTCATTCCTGAACCCGGAATAAGTCCCATTCCTCTCCATGAAGCATCACAGGGTTCGAAATATTTATAAGCGGCTTTCTGTGCCTCCTGATTGCCCTCCATTGTCACTACACTTTTATACAGGTTTTTCATTCCGGATCTGCCCTTCATTCCAACCAATGCATAAACAGCGGCAAGAAGCTGTGCTCCTTCAAAACCGGCGACTACAAAGGGAAGTCCGGTTTCTTTGGATAACTCTTCAAAAAGTCCTGCACCTGTTACGGCAGACACATGTCCGGGAGCAAGAAATCCATCCACGTTCCCGGTATTCTTGCAGACCCATCTGATAACCTGAGGCATGGTTTTAAGTGATGTCAGAAGCTTCAGATTCTTAATATCTTTCCTGATTGCCTCTTCCAAAACCATAGCATAAACAGGTGTCGTAGTTTCAAAACCTATGGCTGCAAAAACATAATTCCTGTCCGTGTGAGCACTTGCAAGCTTTATTGCATCCATTGGAGAATAAAGCATCTCCACACTTCCACCTTTTGCTCTGGCATCAGCAAGACTCTCTCTGGATCCCCTTACTCTTATAAGGTCTCCAAATGTAAGAACTGTTGTGTTCTCCTCCATGGCAAGCTCTGTTAACCTGTCAATTACTGCAGTTACAGTAACGCATACAGGACATCCCGGGCCTGATATAAGATGAATTTTCGGAGACAGCAAATTCACTATGCCGTTTTCTGAAATTGCAGCAGTATGTGTTCCGCAGACCTCCATGAAATTCAGAGGCTCACCGTCATAATTTTTCAGTTTATCTTTTATTTCCTGTAATCTGTCCATAATCAAAACTGTATATCCTCTATTTCACGGAACATTTCTTCTATCTCATCAGCCTCTGCATCTGTCATTGTCTGAATTATACAGCCTGCATGAACCAGAACCCTGTCACCGATCTTTATCTTAACAAGGCCTGCCTCAGCTTCTACTGTATTTCCGGAAAAATCAACAGTAGCTTTTGTTCCGTCTATTTTTACAACCCTTCCGGGTAATGCAACACACATATTTATTCCTTTCGTAAACTCTCAAGATAAATCTGTCCCACGCTTATACCCCCGTCATTTGTGGGCAAAATACTGTTTAAGTATATCACAAAACCATTTTCCTGCAGATATCTGCTGCAAAGATTCAGAAGCAGTCTGTTTGCAAATACTCCGCCTGAAAGACAGACATCCTTTATTCCGCTCTGCTCTCTTATTCTAAGACAGGCCTTAAGCACTGCGTTTGCAAGTGTATTATGGAACATATAAGAAATCTCACCTGCGGATTGCGAAGGCCTGCGATCTGCTATATCGCGGATAAGTTCAGCCGTATTCCATTCCAGCGTCTTCTCATCAGTGCCAAATAAAAGCAGTTTATCGGTAATCTCTTTATCCGCTTCGCGGCATTCCTTCACATATTCCTCAGCTTTGTTCTGCAGACAGATGGCACATTCACCTTCATAGGAATTGTAATCAGCTGCCCCTAAAATTGCTGACACCGCATCAAATAATCTGCCCATACCGGAGTTTGGATAAGCGTTAATCCCTGCGTTTAAGGCTGCTTTTATCAGCATATCCTCATTCTCAGGTAAAAGTGTTATATCCTGAATTCCTGCATCAGCAAGAAAACATGTAGCACTGGCCGCAGCATTTTTCATTGCCTCATCGCTTCCAACAATTTTCACCGGCTTTAAATGCTCCGCTCTTTCAAACTCACCTTTTTTGCACACAAGAACTTCGCTACCCCAGATTGTACCATCAGTTCCGTAACCTGTACCGTCAAAAGCTATTCCTATACATTCTGTGATTCCGGCTTCTGCCATTACCGAACCTATGTGAGCATGATGATGCTGCACTTTGCTTATTTCGTTTTCTCTTACGTGATCTTCTAAAAATGCGATTTCTTTTTCCTTCAGTAAAAACGAAGGATCCAATTTACAAAACTCACCGGCATTTTGGGCTGAAATGTAGGCGGGATGCATGTCACATATTACATCTATCTCATTTACTTTAAGCTCCGCAGCTCCAAAAATCCGCAGAGCCTCTGCTATTTCCTTTTTCTGAAGAGATGAAACCGACATTTCCTCCATATCTCCAAAAAACTGACTGCAGATAATCCTGTCACCATATCCTATGGAAAAAGTATTCTTAAGATCCGCCCCAAAAGAGATAAATAGCGTATTCTCCTTCAGAGGCTTACGTAAGAACACAGACATCGGTACATAGCCCCTCGCCCTTCTTATATACCTCGGTTTATCTCCTGCAACAGACATTACCGAGTCATCCATAGGTCTTTTGATTTCTCTCTCGTAATATAAAATACCATCAACCAGCTTCGAGAATATGTCAGAAAATTCCGTGTCGGACACTATCATTGGACTGCCTGAAATATTTCCGCTGGTCACAATAAGAGGTCCTATCTCATTTGTAAGAAGCACATGTATTCCGCTTGCCGGCAAAAATGCCCCTATCTGCGCACTGCTACCGGTAACTTCTTTCGGAATCATATCAGAAGTATTACTGGCTGCTTTATCGAGAAGTACTATAGGTTTTGCATCAGATGATAAGTACTTTTCCTCTAAATCACTTACAACGCAATAATCCTTTACGGATCCGGCATCAGGAAACATTACGGCAAAAGGTTTCTTTTCTCTTCCTTTAATCTCACGAAGCCGCTTAACAGTATCGGTATTATTTGTTTTACAGACAAGCTGATATCCTCCGATTCCCTTAAGACCTATAATTCCATCGTCCTTAAGTATCGAGATGGCCTGTTCCACGGCATCATCTCCATGAAGTACTTCACCTTCATGGACAAAGATCATCTGCGGTCCACAGTCATGACAGGAAATGGTCTGCGCATGTCTGCGCCTTCCCTTTTTGTATTCCTCTTTGC
The DNA here is from genome assembly GCA_947168335.1 of uncultured Butyrivibrio sp. Taxonomy (GTDB): domain Bacteria; phylum Bacillota; class Clostridia; order Lachnospirales; family Lachnospiraceae; genus Butyrivibrio. The sequence goes on from CAMVLM010000032.1 coordinate 21,902, forward strand.
AACACGAACACATAGGATAAACATCCATGGTGATGTTTTCTCTGTCATAGGGAAGCTTTTTCAAAATACTGTATCTTGGTCCACAGCTGGTACAGCTGATAAGCGGATACCTGTATCTTCTGTCCTTCTTATCAATCAGTTCTTTATAACAGTCCGGGCATAAACCTATATCCGGAGGAAAAACAGGAAGGACATTCATACCATCATTGTCTGTGCTTTGAACAATATGAAAACCGGAAAAGGCAATCTGCCCCTCCGGTTCATCATCGCTTATCTCCTTAAGTGAAACATCTATAACCATGCTTCCGTGCGGATAACAATGTTTGAGTTCATCAGCAAAAGCATGAACCACATCTTTATCCCCACAGACAGTTATATCGACTATTCCACCGCAGTTTTTCACTTCTCCATCAAGCTTATATTTACTTGCCAGCTCCGCCACGAAGGGTCTGTAACCAACACCCTGTACAGCCCCGGTGACGCGGATAAGTGCTATCATATTAGTCTTCTTTCTTTTCTGTTTCTGCCTTCGCAGGTGCTGCCGGTGCTGCTGCATTTGCTGCCGGTGCCTGAGCATTAGCTGCTGCTTTTGCTGCGGCTGCCGCTGCTGCACGCTCTTTTGCTGCTTTCATAAGAGCTTCCTGAGCTGCAATAGCTTTTTCTGACTGAGGGAAGGTCTTTGTAACTTTCTCAGAGCCGGGCTCCGTGAAGTGATTGTCCATTGACAGGCACTTCTTAGGGCAGTTATCTACACAGCATCTGCACTGGATACAGCTCATAGGTCTGATAGACCATGTCTTTGCTGCCTTATCAACAGTGATTGCTCTTGTAGGACATTTAATGGAGCAGAGTCCGCAAAGGACACATACATCCATATCATTCACTACATGGCCGCGAGTACGCTCAGGATATTCCTTGGGCTCAAAAGGATACTTGCGAGTCGCAGGCTTGGAAAACAGATTTTTGATTACAGTTTTATTAAAATTAACCAGACTCAAATCTTCCTACCTTCTTTCTTTTATCGCTCTGTACAGCTGATGCAGGGATCAATTGTAAGAACAAGTATCGGAACATCAGCAAAATCGCAACCTGCAAGTACATCTACAAGAGCAGGAATGTTTGCAAATGTGGGAGTTCTTACTCTCATACGATCCAGGAACTTGGTTCCGTTTGCCTTTACATAGTAAAGAGCTTCTCCTCTGGGCTGTTCGATTCTTGTCATGAACTCACCGTTAGGAAGCTGATTGGGCTTAACGGGAACATCTACTGCTCCTGCAGGCATCTTATCAATACACTGGCGCATGATATCAATTGCCTGATAAATCTCTTTAATACGCACTTCTGTACGTGCATAAGAGTCACAACCTGTGCTTGTGATAGGCTCAAAATCAATATCGCCATAAGCACAGTAGCCTGTTGATCTGATATCGCGTGCAATTCCGCTTGCGCGAAGGAAAGGTCCTGCTGTTCCGAGAAGTTCAGCCTTCTCAGGTGTAAGGATACCAACATCTACAAGACGGTTCTTTACAGCGGGATCATCAACGAAAGGCTTACTTACAATCTTAAGGCCCTCTTCGATGCTATCAAGTCTTGATCTGAAATCCTTAAGCATATCATCGGGGATATCTCTTCTGAGTCCGCCGATCTTCATGATTGAGAAAATTACACGGCCACCGGTAGCAATCTCAAACATATCAAGGATTTCTTCACGGATTCTCCAGCACTCCATGTAGAGAGATTCGAATCCAAAAGCATCTGCCAAAAGGCCGAGCCAAAGCATATGTGAGTGCATTCTTGAAAGCTCTGAAAGCATTGTTCTGAGATATCTGGCTCTATCCGGAACTTCAAGATCCATGATATGCTCTACAGCATCACAATAGCCAAGTCCGTGACCAAGTGAGCAGATACCGCAGATACGCTCTGCAACATATACCATTTCATGAAAATCTTTTTTATCTACAAGCTTCTCCAAACCACGATGGATAAATCCAATGGAAGGAATTGCCTGTACTACCTTCTCATCCTCAAGTACCAGGTCAAGATGTATAGGCTCAGGTAAAACAGGATGTTGAGGTCCAAAAGGAATTACGCTTCTAGTTGACATTTTTTCTCCTTATAATAATTCATAATCGTTAAGTACTACACTAAGCTCGATAATACCTCGCTAAGTGATTACTTAAATGGTGTCTCAATAGCTGTTCTGTAGAATGCGCCCTGGTAATCGAGACTGATCATCTTGATATCAACACCAAAAAGATCATGGATCTCGTTCTCGTACAGGAATGCACAAGGGAACACACTGCTAATACTATTGATACTCTGGTCCTCAGCCAAAATTATTTTTACCTGCTGAACCTCTAATGCTTTACCGAAAGTATATACAAGCTCATATCCATCGGGAGTTCTGGTAGAGCACTGCTGCATAAGATGATAACCATCATGCTTAAGTCTCTGCGCCTCGTCGATGACCTCTTCCGCCTTAACAATCTTAAATTCTGTATTCATCAGGCGTTTCCTCCTTCATCTTTCTTAGGTGCAGCCGGCTGAGCATTTGCAGCAGCTGGAGCTGCGGGCTTGGGTGCAGGCTTATTGGTCTGTGCGATCTTAACCTCTGCCTGCTCACGAAGAGCCTCTTCTGTAAGAACTGCATCATACTGGGTTGTGGGATCATAATCCTCAGCCTTCATACGAACTGCGATCTTACTGTAATCCACTGTACAGTAACCCTGTTTCATGGATTCCTTAACCTTTACTCTCTTTTCCTCGAGAATGGCAAGTGCCTTAACTACGCCATCAATAAGTGCTTCCGGACGAACTGCGCATCCGGGTACATATACATCTACAGGAACGACCTTGTCGGAGCCACCTAAGATGTTATAACAATCCTTGAAAATACCTCCATCACAGGAGCATATTCCACAGGCAATTACAACTTTAGGATCAGGCATCTGATTATAAAGCTGACGAACTACCGGAGCTGTCTGCGCATTGATTCCACCTGTCAAAAGAAGGATATCAGCGTGTTTGGGGTTACCTGTATTTATAATACCGAATCTCTCTACATCATAGAGAGGAGTCATTGTAGCAAGAACCTCAATATCACAGCCGTTGCAGCTTGAACCATCATAATGTAAGACCCAGGGTGATTTTGAAATTTTCATATTATCTCCTAACCTAAATCATCAATTAATTACACTGAGGATAAGCAGATTTGTGCCGGCTGTTACAAGGATTACAACCCAGGAAGAAACCAGCATCACAATATACTTCACACGAGGGAAGATATTGTCGATAAGCGTCTCCATCAGATAAAAGATTATGCAGCAAACAATTGCGACAACAATGCTAATGGGATTCTTAGTAATGAAGAACATTGCTACTATACCCATCATCAGAACTTCGTCATACCACTCAGCTATTTCATAAAGAGCAAGGTTGCTACCTGAAATATCTGATGTAAGACCCTTAACCATCTCCTGGTGAGCATGATGAGAAGTACTCATATCAAAGGGTGACTTTCTGAATTTGATGGTAAGTATGAAAAGGAATCCAATAAGCATTCCGGGAATCTTGAATACTGCAGGGCTCTCTACATTAACAAGATCATTTACCATAAAGCTTCCGCCTGCTTCATAGAAACCGATTGCAACGAGCAGGATCATAGGCTCATAGCACATCATCTGAAGAAGCTCACGGTTAGCTCCAAGTGCACTGTAAGGTCCATTTGTTGAATAAGCTGCCAGAACCATCATTACTTCTGACATTGAAAGCGCAAAGAATACCAAAAGCATATCTCCGCCTCCAAAGAACAATGCACCTGTAAAGACTGTAAATATCAGATATGCAATTACAAAAAGGATCTGAATACTGTTTACAACGGTTGTCTGCTTTGCGAGAAGCTTATAAACATCATAGAAAGGCTGCATAAGCGGCGGTCCCTGACGTCCCTGCATTCTTGCTGAAACTACTCTGTCGATTCCTTCCATGAGACCACCAAGGATAGGAGCAAGCAGAATATATAAAAGAACTTTACAAAATGTCATTGCCATCAGATGCTACCTCCGATTACGATAATAAGCATTATGATAACGATGATCGCAGAAATCACAATGCAGGGTGCAAGGAGTTTATCCTCTCCGAAGTACTCTGTCATATACCAGTTTGACATATACAGAGGTCTTGACTTACCAAAGGAGTCAATGTAATGACGGTCATCACCGGCATTAACACCAGCTACATAAGACATTGTCATCTTACTCTTCTTACCGATTGAAAGGATACGGCTTCCGATAGGGATAATGAAAATCATGGCAACCATGATCATCATGATAACAACATCAGATCCACCAATAACATTAGGGATCTTCTTATAAAATGCCTCGTTAAGAACGGGCTGAATCATGTTGTTTGACATCCAGGGGAATGCAAAACACATAACAATAATCATTACTGTAAGCGGGAATAAAGATATCATCTCACTTCTGGGAGTAATATCTTCAAGCTCGTAAGACTGATGAATAACAGTACAGATCTTGCCAAGCCACTTTGCCCAGTAGAAAAGCGTTGAACCTGAACCAAATACAAGGAACAGAACAAGCCATACTGAATTGGAATCTACGAAACTCTTAAGAGCTGCCCACTTTGAAACAAGCATTCCAAAAGGAGCCATGAACATACCACAGATACCGATGATCATGATGAATGCAAGTCTGGGTAACTTAATGATAAGACCATGCATATCCTCGATATCACGGCTGTGCATACAGTTCTCAATATCACCGACTGTCTGGAACAGAAGTGACTTTGATACGGCATGGAAAAGGATAAGCATTGTTGCTGCCCACACACCTTCTGTAGTACCTGTTCCGGCACATGCTGTAATAAGTCCAAGGTTTGAAATTGTTGAGTACGCAAGCACCTTTTTACCATCACTGACAGTAATAGCAAGAAGTGATGCTGCGAAGAATGTGAATCCACCGATAACAGTGATCATTATACCTGTGAATGTTCCTGCAAGCATAGGTGAAAGTCTGATGAGCATATACACACCGATCTTAACCATTGTTGCAGAGTGAAGCAGCGCACTACTGGGTGTAGGTGCAACCATCGCTCCAAGCAGCCATCTTGAGAACGGGAACTGTGCACTCTTTGTAAGTGCTGCAAAAGCAAACAGTGTAACAGGTATCATAACCAGCATATTGGTTCTGGGAATGATCTGTGTAAGCTGGCTTAAGTTTGCAATACCAAGCTGCATATTGCAGTACATAAGTCCAAAACCTACTCCGCATCCACCGAGAAGGTTCATCCACAGTGCCCTGAAACTGTTGTTAACTGCTTCTTCTGTTCTGGTATAACCGATAAGAAGGAATGAGCATACACTGGTAATCTCCCAGAAGAAGTAAACCCATCCAAGATTGTCGGAACTGATAAGACCAAACATTGCTCCTATGAACACAAAAAGAAGTGCCAGGAAATAGTTGGATCTGTCCTCAACTTCGACATGATGATTGTGATAATCCTTCATATAACCGCAGGCATAAATACAAATAAGAATACCTACGATACCTACTATGAGGATCATAACAGCAGAAAGATAATCCACTCTTAAATGGCTCTTTCCTGTGATTGCCTTACCGGTCAAATCCATCCACAATACAGGAATAGTTCCAATGAGTGAAAGAAGTATAGCATAATATTTCTTATACTTTATGCTAAGGAAAATTACGATACACATGAGTAGTATTTCGCCGCCCATGATAATGTGATCGTAAGTCTCAGCATTGGTAATGTATGTATTTTTGGTGCTTCCGGCTTTACTGAGTACCTGTACGCCTACCCAAATTGCCATTGCCATGATGCTGAATCCGCCGAGACCGGCGATGATGTTGCGCAGCAGAGACGCCTTCTTGATGCAGAACATTAATACTGCCATCACAAAAGGGAAAATGATTAGAAACTCAACTGCGATAGGAATTGTAATAGTCAAAGATTCTCCACCCCTTTCAGGATATATTTTTAACAGGCATATAATGCCTTGTATATATTAACACAAAATGATATAGAATTGATAAAGAAATTGTTATAAATCTGACAAATTTAATTGTTTTTTGTCTGGGGTGAAAAACCCATTCAACTATAATTATTCTATTTGAAATTTTATCTTATATTTTCGATTACCATATAAAGGAGTCTGTATAATTCTTCAGCTTCTTTCTTGGAAAGATTTACACATTTTCCAATCTTGCTGGGCACATCCTTTGCTTTTTCCTTGAGTGCCTCTCCTTCTTTTGTTATTGAAACAAGAAGATTTCTCTCATCTGATTTAGATCTTGTTCTCTTGATAAGTCCCTTACTCTCAAGCTTCTTAAGTACAGGTGTCAACGTACCTGAATCAAGATACAGATTTTCACCAAGAGTCTTAACATTCATTTCCTTCTTTTCCCAGAGCACAAGCATAGTAATATACTGTGTGTAGGTCAGATCAATCTCATCAAGAAAAGGTTTGTAAGCACGTATTATTTCCTTTGAGCACGCATACAGCGGAAAACATAACTGATTCTCAAGCTTTAACATACTATACTCATTTTCCTTATTTGTAGTTCCCATATATATAATCTCTCCTTTTAATAAATTGTATGCAAATAATTAGTCATAAATATCATACTACCAAATCCCAATTTATTCAATGGTGATATTATAAATTAAATATTATTAGATTTTATCGTTATTATTAAAAAAATATTTATTTGTTAAAAACAGTCCCCGAAAAAAAATAGCATAATAAAAGCCCCTAAAATCATTCTCTAATTCCAGGAGCTTTTGATTATTTTTAATTTTTAGCCGAATGCTTCATATTCTTTATCGGAATATTTGCATAAAGCGCAGGAACTGTTTTTGAATCTGAAGTAACACCCTCTGTATCCATCTGGGTAAACTTGATATCAAGACCTGCCTGATCAACTTCTACATACTTGGATAAAACTTCAAGAATATCATTTTTGATTCTTTCCATTATTTCCGGTGAGCAACTGGATCTGTCAGAGACAAGTACAAGCTTCAAACGGTCCTTTGCCATTTCGCTGGATGATTTTTTCTTAAAAATATCTGTCAGCTTCATATCCTGTCCCCCTTATCACTTACGAAAAACACCGGCAAGTGCTGCGAAAAATCCTCTTTTATCCTCAAGGTTAAGGAAAGGTACAGACTCACCCATTATTCTGCGGCAGATATTCATATATGCCTGACCGGCAAGTGAACTGTCACCTGCAAGAGGTTCTCCGTTATTGGTTGCAACTACAATATTCTCATCATCAGGTACTACGCCGAGAAGATCAACAGCAAGTATGTCTATAACATCTTCGGCGCTCATCATATCACCGCGCTTAACCATCTCAGGGCGAAGTCTGTTAACTACAAGCTGAGTCTTTCCAATCTCGTTTGCCTCAAGAAGGCCGATGATTCTGTCTGCATCTCTTACTGCAGATACTTCAGGAGTTGTTACAACTACAGCTCTTTCAGCGCCTGCTATTGCATTCTTGAATCCCTGCTCAATACCTGCAGGACAATCCATAATTACATAATCAAATTCCTGTTTAAGCTCTTCAGCAAGCTTCTTCATCTGATCAGGAGTAACACTTGTCTTATCCTTAGTCTGCGCAGCAGGAAGCAGGAAAAGTGTATCATATCTCTTATCTCTGATCATCGCCTGTTTTACTTTGCAGCTTCCTTCCACAACATCAACGAGATTATATACTATACGGTTTTCAAGTCCCATAACCACATCAAGATTACGAAGTCCTATATCTGTATCAATCAGAACTACCTTTTTGTTAAGCTTTGCAAGTCCTGTTCCAAGATTAGCAGTTGTTGTAGTTTTACCTACACCTCCCTTACCGGAAGTTACGACTATTACTTCTCCCATATTGTCCTCCATCAAAAAAATCTATTACCTCGCACCAAAGCAACATTATAAACATCCTTTACAACCTGTCCGTTCAGAATGTACGCAATCTCTGCTTCCTTTTCAGTTGCTTTTTTACGAAATTTTCTGGTTTTAAGTTTCGGTCCCTTTTCAGCATCAGGTGAAATAGCTATTGCATTGGCTATTCTGATCTGAAGCGGATCCATCTCCAGAGCAAAAACAAAGGCTTTATCATCTCCGCCTGCTCCGGCATAAGCACTGCCCCTCAGGGCACCAAGTATAAAAATGCTCCCCTCTGATGTAACAGAAGCACCGGGCTTAATGTCACCCATAATTATAACACTGTTTTTCTCAGTTATAGATTGTCCGGATCTAAGACTTCCTCTGTGAACTTTTGTAAAATCAGCTCCCGGTATCATATCAGCAACACTTGCTGTAACTTCGGCAGCTTCAGTTGCAACAGTATCTGTAGTTTCAGAATTATCAAAAGCTGCAGTATTATCTGTATGTGCAAATCTTTCGAATAGCTGGTCTGTTGCAGGATCTTCACTAAGTACACAATTTATGGTAAGTTTACTGTTTTCACCGATCAGTCTTATAATCTCTGAAAGCTCCGGGTCGCTAAGCACTCTTCCTCGGATCATAAGTCCAACATTGGCACGGCCTAAAAACGAAGAGGATTCACGAAATTTCAGAGAGACATTAGTTCTAATTTCTTCAAAACTGCAATTCTCATCTAGCTCCAGGATAATTCCCGAGCCGGTTCCTTTTATACTTACAGAACCCATATACACAAAAATCCCCCGGTATTCTATTTATATTTGCAAAAACCCTTGCCGCATAAAAACGACAAGGGCATTTTTAACTGATAATCTTTGAGCGAAATTAAGCCATTCCAGCCTGCTTTGCAACTTCCTCTGCAAAGTTCTCTTCTCTCTTCTCGATACCTTCGCCAGTCTCGAAACGAATGAAACGCTTGATTGTAAGGTTAGCGCCATTCTCCTTAGCAACCTGTGCTACATACTGAGCAACAGTCTGCTTTCCATCCTCAGCCTTAACAAATACCTGCTGATTAAGGCAGATCTCTTTAAGTTCCTTCTGGAGACGACCCTCAAGCATCTTCTCGATGATCTGCTGAGGCTTTCTCTTTCCTTCAGGAAGCTCCTCGTTCTCCTTAGTAGCCTGAGCAAGAAGGATCTCCTTCTCGTGGTTTCTGAACTCTTCAGAAACATCGTTCATGTCTACATACTTAGGATTAAGAGCTGCAATCTGCATTGCAATGTTCTTGATAGCATCTTTGATGTTGTCGTTAACAACATCTGTATCAGCCTCAACGAGAACTGAAATTCTTCCGCCACCGTGAACGTAAGGAACTACGATACCGCTCTCAGCTACAACCTTCTCGAAACGACGGATGCTGAGCTTCTCGCTGATAACTGCTGTGATCTCAACAAGTGCTTCCTGAACTGTCTTAGAAGCATCAAGTGTCCACTTCTCAGCCATGAAGCTGTCCATATCCTTAGAATCAGACTCTACAGCCTGCTTTGCAACTGCCTCAACAAAGTTCTGGAACTGCTCGTTCTTTGCAACGAAGTCAGTCTCTGAATTAACTTCAACAACTGCTGCTGTCTTGTCATCCTTAACAGCTACTCTTGTAAGACCTTCAGCTGCGATTCTGCTTGCCTTCTTCTCAGCCTTCATTACACCGGTCTTTCTAAGGAACTCAACTGCTGCGTCCATATCACCGTTTGTTTCTGTAAGTGCCTTCTTGCACTCCATCATACCTGCGCCGGTGGTCTCACGTAACTCTTTTACCATTGCTGCTGTGATAGCCATCTATATATCCTCCAGATTATATTATTTAATATTTATAAGTTGAAGTAAAATTACTCCTCTGTTGCCTCAGCCTCTGCAGACTCTTCAGCCTGATCCTCAGCTGCAACATTCTCTGTACCCTGGTTAGCTTCGATAACAGCGTCAGCCATCTTACCAACAAGAAGCTTTACTGCACGAATAGCATCGTCGTTTCCGGGGATGATGTAATCAAGCTCTTCAGGATCGCAGTTTGTATCGCCGATACCGATAAGAGTGATTCCAAGTGCCTCAGCTTCCTGGATGCAGATTCTTTCCTTCTTAGGATCTACTACGAAGATTGCATCAGGGATTCTCTTCATATCGCGGATTCCGCCGAGAACCTTATCAAGCTTCTCATATTCCTTCTTGAGCTGTGCAACTTCCTTCTTGGGAAGAACTTCGAATGTTCCATCTTCCTGCATCTTCTCAAGCTTCTTAAGACGATCGATTCTGCTCTGGATTGTGCGGAAGTTTGTAAGCATGCCACCAAGCCATCTCTCGTTTACATAGTACATACCGCAACGCTCAGCCTCTGTCTTAACAGCGTCCTGTGCCTGCTTCTTTGTACCAACAAAGAGGATTGTGCCTCCCTGTGAAGCGATCTCAAATACTGCCTTGTAAGCCTCGTCAACCTTAACAACTGACTTCTGAAGATCGATGATGTGGATACCATTTCTCTCTGTGAAGATGTAAGGAGCCATCTTAGGGTTCCATCTTCTGGTCTGGT
>CAMVLM010000033.1 GCA_947168335.1 uncultured Butyrivibrio sp.
AGCATATCAAGGTTCCTTTAACCTATTAAATCCTACAGTAAATTTACGCGGCCAGATAAGAATCATAAGTTGACATAAGTAACATATTTTGATATTTTGATTTCCATAGAGGCAAAGGCGCCGGTTCCTGATAGGAGTGTGCCTTTGCCTTTTTCGATTTAGTATATATTGAGTGTTAATCACTATTTATTCCATAAGGAGGTCATGATGGGTAAGTTAACAAAGAAGGACATATACAGGATTGTTGAGGAAGAGGATGTTGCATTCATCAGGCTCCAGTTCTGCGATATTTTCGGAACCCCCAAGAATATTGCGATAACTGCAAGCCAGCTTGAGAATGCACTTAACAACAACTGTATTTTTGACGGCTCTGCTATCGAGGGCTTTGGAAGATCTGCTGAAAGTGATATGTATCTGTATCCGGATCTTGACAGTTTTCAGATTTATCCCTGGAGACCCCAGAGCGGTAAGGTTGCCAGAATGTTCTGCGATGTTTATACCTCAGACAGAAAGCCATTTGCAGGTGATCCCAGAACTATCCTGAAGAAGGTACTTGATCAGGCCGGTGAGATGGGCTATACATTCAAGGCTGATCCGGAGCTGGAGTTTTTCCTTTTTGACCTTGATGATGAGGGACAGCCGACAACCAGGACTCATGAGAATGCAGGATATTTTGACCTGGCACCTGCCGATCAGGGAGAGAACGTGCGAAGAGATATCATCATGAATCTTGAGGAGCTGGATTTCAATATCACTTCCTCACACCATGAGATTTCACCTGCGCAGCATGAGATAGATTTCACTGAGGATGACGCAGCCAGAATGGCTGATATGATAATGACCTTCAAAATGGCAGTAAAAACCATTGCCAAGAGACACGGACTTTACGCAACATTTATGCCCAAGCCCAAGGAAGGTGTCAACGGATCCGGAATGCACATTAACATTCTCTGCGAAGATGAGAACGGAAATGATGTATTCAAAAAAGAGGGAAGCGATGAGCTTTCAGATGTGGCAAAGCAGTTTATCGCAGGTGTGCTCGAGCATATCAAGGGTATGACTCTTGTGACCAATCCTCTGGTGAACTCTTATAAGAGACTTGTTCCGGGATATGATGCACCGGTAAATGTGTCATGGTCATCATCCTCCACAAACCGCAGTGCGCTTATCAGAATACCTTCCGCAGGAAATGGTGGATCGATAATTGAGCTTAGAAATCCTGATGCGGCCTGCAACCCTTATCTTGCACTTGCGCTCATCCTTGCAGCAGGCATGGACGGAATAAAGAGAAAGCTCACTCCGCCGGAAGAACTTACAGAAAACCTGAAACATAAGACGGATGAAGAACTCCGCGATACAAAGCTTGAAACACTTCCTGAGACTTTGGGAGAAGCTCTTGATGCTTACAGTAAAGATGAGTTTGTAAAAGGCGTTCTCGGAGATGCTGTTTATAACCAGTATCTTGATTCGAAGCGCAGGGAATGGAAAGAATTCAGAACCTGCATAACCCAGTGGGAACTGAAAACTTATCTTGGAAATCACTGATATTGTATGACCTCTTTGTGATGTGACAGATGCAAAACAAAGAAAACAGCAGCAGTGTAAAAAGTTTGAAGCTGGAGATTTCAGGTGCAGAACATAATTATCGCGTTTGCAAAGCAGACGGATGTACAGAATTTTAAAAGCATATTGCTAAGAGGAGGCTTTGAACCTGCCTACACATGCACCACCGGTGCCCAGGTCCTTACTGCTATGGAGAACCTTGGTAGTGGTGTGGTCGTCTGCGGTTATAGACTGGGAGACATGTTGTGCACGGAACTTGCCGGGGATATGCCGGAGTATTTTCAGATGCTCCTGGTGGCCAGCCCCAACAAGGCGGATGAGATGACTTTCTCGGAAAAAGTGGTTTATCTGCCGACGCCGCTTAAGAAGACGGACTTTTATTCGACATTGACCCTGATGGTTGAAGGTGTACAAAAGCGCCGCAAGAAGATTAAAGAGAAAAGGCGTTTCAGAAGCAGTGAAGATCAGAGAATAGTGGATGAAGCCAAGGCTCTTTTGATGGAGAGACACAAGATGACTGAGCCGGAAGCTCACAAGTATCTGCAGAAATGCTCCATGGATTCAGGTACTTCCCTTCTTGAGACGGCTGAAATGGTCATCTCCTTGAATGAGTAAACGACTTTCAATAAACTTTTTAAAAACGCATTTTATTACCTCCCCAAAATCTAAAAAAAATATTAAATTTTATTTATGAAAAAGGGTTAAGTTTTCTTAATCAGTGTCCGATATTATTATCGGTGGGGGACAAAAAGCACATCACCTTGGGTTTTCTTTTTGGAAGCTACAATATAAAGTATGTATTTGAGGCCTGATACTTGATTTAGAAGGCCGGGAGAAAAAGAGAGATAAAAAAGAAAAAAATTTGATATTTTTTCAAAATCCCTCTAAAGTAAAATACAAATACGCCGATAAATGTAGTAGAACTAAAGAAATTCTCCAAGGAAGGAGGAAAAGATTATGCGTATAGAAGCTTACAGCCAGATTCAGCAGGTTTATGGCACCAGCAAAGTGAATAAGTCCGCAAAGACACAGAGGTCAGGCAGCGTATCTGATTCTCTGAACATATCTTCAATCGGTAAGGACATTCAGATTGCAAAGAAGGCTGTGAAAGAGGCTCCGGATGTCAGGGAGGACGTAACGGCACCTTTAAAGAAGGCGATTCAGGACGGTACTTATGACGTGAGCGGAGAGGATTTTGCAGATAAGCTCCTCGCCAAACTTAGCGAATCACTTTGATGTGAGCATTTGACCGGGATATTATGATATCCGGCAGAGCTCATTAGTCAGAGATCAATAGAATAAAAAAAGAAAATAGAGCCGGCTTTAGCCTATGGTTACCTCCAGGAATGAGGCAGGCTCTATTGTTGTGTCCAAAATTACATGCAGCATGAACAGTGCTTCATAGGATGCACGCTCAGGCAATACGATTAAGGAGGGCGATTTCATGGCTAGTTTATTGGAGACTTTGGTAGACGTTCTGGACAGAGAATGCGCATTATATGAAAGACTTCTGGATTTATCAGGAAGAAAAACTCCCGTGATCGTGAATCGTGATCTAAAGGCCCTTTCAAAAATCACTGAAGATGAGCAGGCAGTTGTATCCCTTATCAAGGCAGTTGATAAGGAACGCGAAGTTGTAATGAACGATATTGCTGATGTAATCGGGGAGACGCCCGGAGAACTGAAGCTGACAAATCTTGTGCGAATGCTCGGAAAAAGACCTGATGAGCAGAAAAAGCTGGCACTGTGGAGAGATAAGTTGAAATCCGTGTCAGAAAATGTACAGAGAGTCAATGATCAGAACCAGATCCTTTTACAGAGTTCACTGGAAATGGTTCAGTATGAGATGAACATAATACAGGCAGCACGTCGTGCTCCGGAAACTGCAAACTATACAAGATTCGCCGGAACCAGAGGCGATCTTATAGCTGTTGCACCCATGGGCAGATTTGATGCCAAACAGTAAAATAAATTATCCTGCGCCGCGCTTGTCGTGGCGCTTTTTCTTTTTATGGCGCTTCGCACACTGATTTTTCACAATTTTTTTTCAAATAAATATAAGAAAAAACCGTATTAGCACCGATAAACAATGTAGATGACAGGTAAATAATGCTTTTGCGACAAGGATGTCCGTATAAATCAAGTCCAGGGAATGGGACGAGTTACTAACGCAGAACTGAATTTCTGTATTGGTTAAATATAAGAGGACGATTATATGGCATCTTTGATGGGAAGTTTATACATAGGTGTTTCCGGATTGCAGGCATCTCAGAATGCTCTGAACACAACCGCGCATAACATGGCCAACATGGATACTGAAGGCTATACAAGGCAGCAGGTTGAACTGGGAACACGTCCATATATAACAACAGAGAAGGATTTCCGTACAGTTGCCTGGAAACAGACAGGACTTGGAGTCGCTTATGATAACTGCAAGCAGGTCAGAAGCGTATTCCTTGATCAGAGTTACAGACAGGAAAGTGGACGGGAAGCCTTTTATGATGTGTCTGTTACTACCCTTGAAGAAATTGAAGATCAGCTCCAGGAGCTTCACGGCAATGAGTTCGCCGAATCCATGAACAACCTTTGGGTTGCTGTTCAGGAGATGAGTAAAAATCCCACATCAGCAGTTAATCAGAGCATGATGATAACACGTGCAAATGAGTTTGTAACAAGAGCAAAGAGCGTGTACGAGGGACTGACTAATTACCAGGACAACATGGATAACACAGTGTCACAGATTGTTGAGAGAATCAACAAGATCGGTGACAGAATAAAAGAACTCAACCTGGAGATAGTAAAAATCGAGTCCGGACATCAGGAACATGCCAACGATTTCAGAGATGAGAGAAATCAGCTTCTCGATGAACTTGGAAAGCTTGGAAGAATAAGCTACTACGAAGATGTTTTCGGAAACGTGCTTGTACAGTTTGAAGGAACCCAGTTCGTAACAACAGACCATGTAAATCACATGGCATGCGACAACACACTTCCTGCAGACAAGGGTGGGAGCCCGGTTAACTACAACACCCCTTACTGGATATTCGCAGCAAAGCAGGAATATAACGATGTAAAAGAAGAGTGGGAGATAGCAGACATAAGAGGTGCAAAGGTTTTTGATCTTTCACAACCCGTTGCAACTTCCATGAATACTGATATCGGACAGCTAAGGTCCACACTTCTTGCAAGAGGTGACCATCACGCTACATATCACGACATAACTGATGATGCTACAGGAAATTACTACAACACAAACATCTCACAGTCGGTCATCATGAACGTGGAAGCTGAGTTCGATCAGATGGTAAAAAATATGTGCACTGCCATCAACGAAGTATACAGAAATGCAGGCAGTAATCCGGTAACTCTTGGTGAGGTCGAAGGAAAGACATCAGACTATGATCTTTTCATGGTAATGAACGATGAGGATTGCCTCAATTATGACATAGATGAAAAGCACCTTGCAGGAGAAAACAAGACTGGATACGTGGTAACAAACATCATGGTAAATCCCCTGTATCTGGAACAGCCCACAGCAATGAAGTTCCTTCTTGAAGATGGAAGTGAAGATAACGAAACTATAGAGAACCTGAAAAAAGCTTTTACCACAGCTGAATATGTTATCAATCCAAACGTAGCAACACAGACTGATTTTCTTGGATATTACAACATGCTGGTTTCACAGGTTGCTAACTCAGGTGATGTTTACAAAGGAATTAAATCCAATCAGGAACTTACAGTTACAGCAGTACAGAATGCGAGAGATCAGATTGTTGGCGTATCCAGTGATGAAGAACTTGAATTCATGATCATGTTCCAGAACGCATTCAACGCATCCAGCAGATATATGAATGTGGTGAGCGAGATGCTCGAGCACTTAGTAACACAGCTTTGATGATAAACTCCGGTTGTTCCGCATTGCAAAGCGAAGCGGAACTCTACTAAGAAAGGATTTACACTATGCCTTCAACATTTTTCGGACTTAATATCGCAGCATCAGGATTAAGAGCAGCTAATGCAGCACTTAATACCACTGCAAACAACATAGCAAATTACAATACGGAGAATTACAGCCGCCAGAGAGTTGAGCAGCAGGCTTCGGATGCGCTGAGGGTTTTCACAACTTATGGTACTGCAGGTGCCGGCGTAGACACCATCTCGATTGAGAGAGTAAGGGATGAATTTTACGATGTAAAATACAGAACCAACGAAACTCTTCTGGGTACGGTTACACAGAGAAATTATTTCAACCAGCTGACACAGGAGTATTTTAAAGACGAGGGGAAAACCGGATTCAGCAGCCTTTTCTCAGCTATGGAATCAGCGCTTCAGGATGTTATGAAAGCTTCCGGAACATCAGAATCCAAGGCAACTTTTGTTTCTTCTGTATCACAGATCACTGATTATTTTAACCACATGAATTCATCTTTGCAGCAGCTGCAGAATGACATAAATCTTGAAGTAAAGATGGACTGCGATACCATCAACTCAATAGCTCAGCAGGTATGCTCGCTTAATGAACAGATAAATAAAATCGAGATGCAGGGCTCAAGAGCAAATGAACTGCGGGATCAGAGAGACGGTCTTATCGATAAGCTTTCAAAGATAGTTAATGTAGAAGTAAAAGAAACCAAAGTTGTTGATATGCAGCAGCCTGACAGAGAAACAGGCGCAACCAGATATATAGTCAACATCGCAGGAAAACAGCAACTTCTGGACACATACTCATACAGAAAACTTGTATGTGTTGCCAGAGATAATAACGAAAATGTTAATCAGAGTGATATCACAGGACTGTACGACATCAGATGGGCTCCTTCGAACTTCAAAGATGGTGATGACTATTCAAGACTTGATTACTTTGACCTCAGCAATAAGCTGATGGGCGGAGAGCTTCAGGGCCTCATCGATATGAGAGAAGGAAACAACAGCTTCTATTTTAACGGAGTTGTTGATAATGCAATAAAAGATGTGAAAACCGGTGAGACAACAGTGACCATAAAAGTTTCTGATTCCAGACTTATGGATATGAACAAGTGCACTCTTCCTACAGCAGGAAAAATCGAAGTTGCAAGTAAGATATACGCTTACACAGACTGGAAATACAACGGTGGAGATACCTATACTTTTACACTTACTTCTGAAAGCACAAGATCAACTATTCCGCCTGTTGGAAGGACCGCAACTGTCGGAGCCAATTACGAATACCAGGGAATTCCTTATTACATGCAGCAGATGAATGAGTGGATAAGAAAGTTCTCATCAAGGGTAAACGAGATAATGACGTCAGGTTACACATCTGATTCCAAAGACGGCAGATATATACTTACGGGAACCAGTGATATGGATTCTTCTGCACAGTATACTTACCCGGAAATCACCACACTTTCTGAAAACAAAGGATATTATTCCATAACAGCGGGCAACCTGGTAGTTACAAGAGAACTTAGGGAAAACGCAGATCTTCTTGCTACCAAGATGGATGTCACAGAGGGTGAGTCAGAGTATAGAAACATAGAAAAACTCTATGAGTTTTTCACAAAGGAAGACATATTCCGCGGCGCTACAAGCGGAGAGTTTCTGGACAAGGTGCTTGCAGATGTTGCACTTAATACCAGCAATTCGCAAACGCTGGAAACAACCTATACAGCTCTTGAAAAAACAATCGGTAACCAGAGACTTTCAGTAATGGGTGTTGATGAAGATGAAGAAGCATCTGCGCTGGTACAGTTCGAACACACATATACACTTAATTCCAAGATGATAAATACACTTACTCAGATCTACGACAGACTTATTACTCAGACCGGAGTTTAAAGCTTAAGAGCAAACGTGCCGATACTTATATAAGATAAGTAGAAAAAAGGCATTTATGAGGGAAACCTCAAGGAGGCAATACATGAGAATCACCAACAAGATCATAAACAACAACTCCCTATACAACATCAATAACAACAAGGTTGCAGAGGATGAGGTAAATACACAGATGGCAACAGGCAAGAAAATTGCCCGCCCTTCCGATGATCCCGTTATTGCTATCAGAGCGCTGAGACTTCGTTCCACAGTTACACAGCTTGATCAGTACTACAATAAAAATGCCAAGGACGCAAAGAGCTGGATGGACGTTACTGAGGATGCACTTTCTACAGTAACCGATGTGCTCACCGATACAATCCAGCAGGTGAACAGAGGTGCCAACAAGGATCTTACATTAAGTGATCTAAACACCATCATTACCCAGTTAAGTGCCCTTTCAAAAGAGTATTATTCCACAGGAAACGTGGACTATGCCGGAAGATATGTTTTTACCGGATTCAGAACCGACACTACTTTATCTTATGACAAAGCAACTACGGAAAGCTTTAAAGATATTGAAGATGAATTTGTTGCGGGGGATATTTCAAAATCAATCCGTACACTGAATCTTCATCAGCTGGATGCCGGAGATGTGCTTGATTACAAACAGACGCAGATCACAGATCCAAAAGATTTTTATAATGCGACCACAGAAAGAGAAATCACACAGCTTGAGGTAGGCAGAATACGACTTTCTTATGATAATCTCGATTATACCGAGTCAAATGGAAAATCCGCTGAGCTGAGATATAGAGAGAATCTCGAACAACCGGCAACCTCCTCAATAACTAATACAGACCTTACATATTTCAGCCTGACTATGATAGACGAGACAGGCGTTGAGCAAAATGCATATATTCCTCTTAGCACGGATTATTCCGTAACTGTTGGGAATTACAGATATGAGGCAGAAATGGCACAGGTAGGGAAACCGGAGAAAGGCTACATAATTACTGCATCTCAGGTTAATGATCCCTATAATATCTATCAGTTTGAAGTCAGTGAGGATGGCGTTCTGGTGGATGGAGACGGAGATGGTGAGATAGATCTTCCGGATAACGTTCAGCAGGCAATGGTTTCAATGCATACTGCAAGTGTTACAACGCTTACATATGGACAGGATGGCAAGGTTGAAACTGTTTCTGTTCCTTTACTTGGGCCTGTTGATCAGCGTTACGAGATAGAGGTAGATAACGGATTTACTGCCGTTGTTAATGGCGATGGTACATTTACACTGACAAGAGAAGCTGAAAAGGTAGATGACTACGGAAATAACAATAGAATAGTTCTCGAAGTCACAGATAACGGAAGTATATATTCATCATATAAAGAAACAACGATCGCTATTGACACGTCACACATAATTTATACAACAACATCAGAGGAAGATATTGACGATGCATATCGTGATCTTAAAGGGGCAAATATTACAGCGAAAAAGCCTGACTTGCCAAACGAAGATGATTATACGAATTCTGCAGACTATGATGCTGCGATGGTAACGTATGTTAAGGATTATGAAGATTATAAAAAGGAGTATGAAGAGCAGCTCAAAGAGTATCACAACACAGTTTATCTCAATGCAAAAACAGGTGAAGTTCTTCTTAACGATGAGTTAAAAGAAAAACTTTTCGCACTTCCTTTTATAACAAACGCAAAAACAATAGATATCGTCTATGATAAAAAGGAATGGCAGCAGGGTGATATCAGACCTCAGAACCTCTTTGCATGCGTAGATAATAATGGTGTTATCTACAACGGCGGATCTGCACCTCATGACATAGCTTATGATGTCGGCTATGCCCAGAAGATAGTTGTTAATACAACAGCTACTTCCGTATTTACAACAGATATAAAAAGAGATGTTTTCGATCTGGAACAGATAGCCAATAAGATAAATGTGGTGAACACAACAATTACCACACTCAAGGATAAGCTTGAAGAACTCACTGACGCAGAAGAGAAAAAAGTAGTACAGCAGGAAATCGACGCCTGCCAGAAATCTCTCGATTATCTGCGTCAGAACATCCAGGAGGAGTTTGAACACAAGATAACAAGCATTCAGGCGGCGCTTGACAGAGCAAATGTGGCAGTAACTGACAATGGTACAAGAAGTAAGAGGCTTGAGCTCATAAACTCAAGACTTCAGGATCAGACAACAACCTTCAAAACTCTGCAGTCAGATAACGAGGACGCGGATCTGGCAGAGACAGCTACAAACCTTGCAACAGCTCAGCTTACCTATCAGGCAGCACTTATGGCTACCGGTAAAATTAGTAAGGATTCCCTGATGAACTACATTTAATACTTGCTACAAACCGCTAATTTTATTACAATAAATAGTAGGTGCTTTGCTGTTTGGGGCCAAGCAGTAACGGCAATTTACTGCTCACATTTTTCTATGGAGGGGTAACCAAATGAGATTAACAACGAGGATTTTCGGAGAAATTGAGATTGAAGATGACAAGATCATTACATTTCCGAAGGGCATAATCGGATTTCCTGATATGACCAAATTTGCTCTTATGCATGATAAGGACAAGGATTCCACCACTATCCGCTGGCTTCAGTCTTTGGACGAGCCTACATTTGCAATGCCTGTCATGGATCCTTTGTATGTGAAGCCTGATTTTAATCCTGTAGTTGAGGAAGAGGTTATTAAGGATCTTTTGCCCATGGCAGATGATGATATGCTGGTTCTGGTAACAGTTACAGTTCCACAGGATCTTACCAAGATGACTGTAAACCTCAAGGGACCCATCATTATTAATTCTGACAGCTGCATAGCTGCGCAGGTAATTATTGACGATGATGAATATCCGGTAAAGTATCCTATCTATGACTATCTTCAGAAGCAAAAAGAACTCGCCAACAAGCAGAGTTGAGAGAGTTTCTTAGAGGCTTAGCAGAATAAATCAGAAAAGAGGAACGGTATGTTAGCATTATCCAGAAAAAAGAACGAGTCGATCATCGTTAATAATAATATTGAAATCACTATTCTTGACATTCGTGGGGACCAGGTCAAGATAGGTATTGCGGCACCTAAAGAAGTGCCTATTTATCGTAAGGAAGTATATCTGCAGATTCAGGCTGAGAATGAGGCGGCAACCAACACCTCCGGATTGGAAGCACTTGCAGATCTTCTTAAATAAGAACAGATTAAATGGGGCAATCGGATCGGATCCGGTTGCCTTTTTACATAAAAAGCTATTCTGACAGCGCAGTTTCTATACTTGCTATAAACATTTTCTTAAATTTCTATAATATGCTAAATGTTCTGTATATAACTCCGATATAATAGATACAAGAAACTACGTTTGTGCCCGTGGGCACTGACGATAATAGTATTGTGGAGAGGGATATCCACACTAAAGAGACACAAGGAGGTGAGAGAGATGGCTATGGAAGCAATTGGTAATTTAGGTTCCATCAAAACCCAGCAGATTCCTGAAGTTCGCCAGGCTGAAAAGGTAGTAAACTCCTCTGAAGGTGGCACACAGAAACAGGAAGGAACAGCTGCTCAGACACAGGCTCAGAGCCAGCAGGCACCGAAGCTTGATGATCTTTCCGTAAGCACAGCTGCAGAAGCATCAAGGAAAGAGAAAACTGAGGAGCAGATCAATGCTGAGAACGAGCGCGTCATGAAGGCAATCAGTGAGATGAACAAGAAGATGTTCAACAACTCTGAGGCTGTCTTCGGTATTCATGAGGATACCAACCGTATCACGATCAAGATCGTGGACAAGACAACCAAGGAGACAATCAAGGAATTGCCGCCTGAAAAGACGCTCGACATGATTGCAAAAGCATGGGAACTTGCCGGACTTATGGTCGATGAAAGAGGCTGAAGAAAAGCAGGTTTAAAGCTTTGTTTTGAGGGTGCAAGGGGTATTCTGTGCCAAAATACAGGAATTCCTTACACTTGAAAGGAGTACCATATGCCCATGAGAATTACCGGACTTTCCTCCGGGCTCGATACAGAGAGTATCGTTACCGAGCTTACGAAGGTACAGTCCAATAAGGTTACAAAAGTAAAAAGCGATCAGAAAAAGCACGACATGAGGATGGATAAGTGGAAGGACCTCAATAAAAAGGTAGTTTCCTTCTACAACAAGACCCTTAGTAATATGCGTTTCGATTCATCATTTATAAAGAAGACCACAACGGCTTCCAATAATGATGCTGTTTCTGTTACAACAAGCGGATCTGCCATGAACAGTGCACAGAAAATGTCTGTTGATAAGCTGGCAAGCAGCGCATATCTAACTGGTGGCAAGCTTAAATCAAAGTCAGGCGAGCTTGATTCTTCAACAACTCTGGAATATCTGAATGAGTATTCGAGTGCACCAAGCACAAGAACCATCAAGGCTAAAAATCTGGATGGCACATATTCGGATAAGGAAGTTACAGATGATGATTTCAAGGGCAAGGTTCGCATTAAATTTGGTAAAGCTCCTGAATCAGGTGAGGATACCAGAGAATTTGTTGACGTTGAGATAAACGCCAATGAATCGATAGCAGAAGCTATTGCAAAGCTAAAAGATGCCAAGGTTGGTGATAAGGATAATCCCATAGGAATCAATGCAAACTTTGATTCCAAGCAGGGACGCATTTTCGTGTCAGCAAATGCAACCGGTGCTGATAACGGCTTTGAAATTGACTTTGATCACAGCGATATGCGTATAGTATCTGCGCTCGGTCTTGACTATAATGACAACACAGACTCGCATTTTGATACAGGTGAGGATGCTGAAATTACACTTAATGGTGTTAAGTATACATCCGATACCAACACCTTTGATATCAATGGTCTTAGCATAACTGCAAAGCAGAAGGCTGAAGATATCACGCTGACAACGGCAGATGATACCAGCGGCGTATACAAGATGATCAAGGATTTCCTGTCTGAGTATAACGATCTGGTTGGCGAAATGGCTGAATATTACAATGCCGATGATGCAAAAGAATACGATATTCTGACCGCAGAACAAAAAGAACAGATGACTGATGAGGAAATAGATGAGTGGAATGAGAAGATTGAAAAAGGTCTTCTTTCCAAGGATCCCATTATCGGAAGAGTTATGAGAGAGATGAAAAGTATCATGCTTGGTGCTTTTGATCTGGGCGACACCGATAAGGACGGAAAGCCTGTAAAGACTTCCTTCTCTACATTTGGAATTCACACTCTGAGCTACTTCAACACAGAGGAAAATGACAGAGGAAAATGGCACATAGACGGTGACGAGGATGATGAGAACACCGGCAAAGAAGAGGATAAACTTACTGCGGCCATTTCAAAGAATCCTGATCTTGTGAGAAACTTCTTTAAGAACATTTCCTCAAATTTGTATTCGAAGCTGGGTGACCTGATGAAATCAACAGATTTCTCCAGTTCCTTCACTCTCTATGAAGATAAGAAGATGAAGACCCAGGTGGATAAATACAAGAAGCAGCTTAAGTCAGAACAGGATAAGCTGACTGCGTTGGAAGATAAGTATTACGATCAGTTTACTCAGATGGAAAAAGCCATGACGAATCTCAATTCCCAGCAGAGCCAGCTAAGTGGCATGATTGGATCTTGATACTGATAACAAGAATGTACATCCTTAAAAACAGAGCCTTCCCTCTGTAAAAGGAGGGAAGGTGTCAAAGATATTTTTAGGATGAATTCAGAACACGGAGGTAATACATATGCCGATGCCAAGGAATCCCTACGCAAAGCAAATGAATCAATACCAGAATACCAAGATCCAGATGGCTAAGCCCGAGGAGCTTACACTTATGCTCTATGACGGCGCGATCAAATTCTGCAACATCGCAATAATGGGTCTTGAGAACAATGATGAGACAAAATTCACCACTTATCTTTTGAAGGTGGAGAACATCATTGATTATCTTAACAACACTCTTGATATGAAATATCCTGTAGCCAAGGATTTTGAGAATGTCTACAATTATCTTATGAAGAGACTGGTGGAGGCTGACCTTCACAGAGATGAGGCCATGGAGATCATGAATGAGGTGAATAAGCATATTCACACCATGCGTGATACCTGGGTAGAAGCAATGCAGATTGCAAGAGGTCAGAAACCTGCTCCTGCAGGAGTGACAGTCGGAGCATAAGACAGACGAAAATATTTTTGGGGGAAAAGAAAAGTGACACAATCATATCTGGATATGATGGAAGAAAGTCTACAACAAAAAGTGGAAGTGCTTGAGAGCATCGAAAAAGAAAATGCCATGCAAAAGGCAATACTGGAAAATGAAGAGCACTTCGATGGGGATGGTTTTAGTGCGACAATCAGTCGGAAAGGTGAACTGATCGAACGGATTGAAACTTTGAATGATGGATTTGAAAATTTGTATTTAAGAGTAAAATACGAGCTTGGAAATAACAAGGATATGTACCGCGACAAAATAGCAGTTTTTCAGGAGCTTATAAGGAAGATTACGGATTTATCCAATTCTATCGAGGTTGAGGAGAGAAGAAACAGGGAGCTTGCAAAGAATTACTTCGACAGCTCCAAAAATCAGATTAATCAGAACCGAAAATCCTCACGTGCAGCTCTTGATTACTACCTTACAATGAACAAGTCCAACATCACTCCGCCTCAGTTCTACGACTCAAAGAATTAGAGCATCGGAAGCTTTTCCTGTGCTCTGATGTCCGGCAGCAGCCGGTTGAGGGCAAAGAGCGTGAATGAACTTCCTATCGTAAAGGAATACGAAAATCGAATATTAGAGATTCTAACGAGCGATGATATCACGGAATGTTTTGATGAAATGCTTCAGATCGGTGCCAGAATCATAAGTGGTGCTCTTTCCCCTGAGGGAAAGCTGGAGCTTTCAAACAGGATAAAAAGAGGAATGTACTTCTGGCCCAATGAGACAACGGCGGACATGTTAAGACATGTTGCGTACCTCCATCTTATGGTCAGACTTACATTTGACCGTGATTATTTCATTGAGCTTTTATCGTATATAGAGGGAATCCGTATCGACGAGAGATACAGGTTTTTCCTTTTGATGCAGACCAGGTATATTTCCTATCAGAAACCGGAAATCCTATCGGTAGAGGCTGACAGGATTTTCCACAGAGTATATCTTAGATGCAAAAAGTATTATCTGGACAGAGTCGGTGTTGCGCCTGATTATATAAAGCTTCAGGACAGACAGTGCGACCAGACAGTGATCCTGACTCAGCAGTATCTGACTGACAGCCACAGAGAAACGCATCTGGTTAATCTGATCGCGCAGGAAATACTAGTCAGCATGTGCCAGAAAACAATAATTATCAACACCAATGATCTTTTACCTGTGGGAAATGTGGTTCCGCTGTTTGGAATCGAGGGCCACAACTCTATGCAGTATCTGGCAAACGCCAATAATGTTTTTGTAAGAGGCCTTTCGGTTCCCTTCTTCCAATGCGGAGACATGATGCCGTCGGAAAATGAACTGTCAGTTATCATGGGAACCTTAAGAGAAATCAGACCGGAGTACATAATAAGCTGCGGTGACCACTCTGTTACAGCTTCAATGGCAGCAAGATTCCTCCCCGTTATTCCGGGCTATGAAATTGCACCTGTGGATGATCCTCAGACTATTCGTGAGAATCTCCTTAATTATAGAAGAATGATAGAAGAAAAACGCTTCTGGCAGGTAAGGTTCAGAATTCAGGAACAGAAACAAAAATAAAGGACAAGGGGGTAAGCAAAGAAAATGAAAGTTAATACCAGAATTTTCGGAGAGATTGATATTACTGAGGAAAAAGTTATTGATTTTTCCTGGGGATTATTGGGATTCCCCAATATGAACAAGTTTACACTTCTCCACGACAAGGATAAAAAAGAAGTGGCATTATGGTATTTGCAATCATTGGATGCACCGGAGTTCGCAATTCCTGTAGTTGATCCGCTGACAGTCAGAGATGACTACAATCCGGCAGTTAAAGAGGATGCGATCGAACCCGTGGAGCCGCTTACCAACAAGAACATGCTGATGCTGGTATCGGTAACTGTTCCGCAAAAGATCGAGGATATGACAGTTAACCTCAACGCACCTTTCCTTATTAATACAGACACACATAAAGGAGTCCAGGTAGAGGTGGCAGAGAATGCTGAAGAATATTCTGTAAAATATCCGGTTTATGATTATCTGAAGAAATGATTTGGGAAATATGATCTATAAAAATATTTGAAGCTTATTAAACAGTAAGTTGCATAGTAATGTAGCTTACTGTTTTTATATTGCCAAAAAAATAAATGAAGGACTTAATTATTCATGTCTAAGGACCGAAATACAATGTGAAAATATCAATTATTCAAAGAGGTATTTGCTATGATTGTCACACATAATATTTCAGCTATGAATGCACAGAGACAGCTTAGTGTAAATACTAAGAATAAATCAAAAAGTGCAGAAAAGCTTTCTTCAGGATATAGAATCAATAGAGCTGCAGATGATGCTGCCGGATTACAAATCAGTGAAAAACTAAGAAGACTAATCCGTGGGCTGGACAGAGGATGTGATAACGTTCAGGACGGGATATCTCTTGTTAAGGTCGCTGATGGTGCTATGGCGGAGGCAACGGATATTTTACAGCGTGTAAATGTTCTTACGATTCAGGCATACAATGGTACAAATTCAAATGCTGATCGTGAGATCATCCAGAATGAGATTGATGAACATTTAAAGGAAATAAATCGTATTTCTGATGTAACAAAATTTAATGAGATGTATGTGTTCGAAGGACGAGGTACGTGGGTACTCGATACATATTCAACAAGTGTAGTAACAGAATTACCGGATTGGGTTAAGGTAGATAAAACTATGTCTTTTGATAATTCTGAGGGACTTACTGCTGAACAGAAGCCGCATAGCGAATGGGCAACTCGAACAGCATCAGGATTGGATACATTAGATGTATCTGATGATGTTATAGAGTATACAGGAAATAATTACAATGAATTTGTCAATAATTACAAAGATGGCAATGGAGATTTGTTTGTTGCGGATATTGTAGATAAGGGGCAGTTTACAGATACATTAACAGATAATGCTGTTATGACAATGGATTACTCTGCATTGGCCAATAGCAAAAATGCAAAACAGCTTCAGGACAGATTGCTACAGCTAGTTGGTACGAGTATTGGCGCCAGCTGCAATACTTGTGATGATCTTTATTACGGAGTAACGTTTACCGGGGAAAACGAAAACTATACTGTTTCGAAAAATGATTTTTTGGGTTATGCCGGAGATTCATCTTCTAATAATGGCAAGAATGTCAGTCGATCTTTTGTAAACATTAATGAGATAACCTTTACTGATGGTTATGAAACCTGGAGCGGTGTAACTTTGCTTTCAGCAATAGATGATGCTGTTAAAGGTAAAAAAGCAAGCGATATGGTACAGACTGCTGTAAGGAATATTTTACAAGATGACAAGGCAGACGCAAATAAAATTTCAACATTGGCAAAAGCAGTTACCAAAAGGCTTTGTGACAAGATAGTTGATGAGTTTATTCCAAAATCAAGTTCATATAAATATGCAAATCATTTTAATAAGATAGCAAGAGAATCGGATTATAAAATTGTTTTATATGATTTCAGGGATAAATCATTTTTTGGCAATACGGAGTTGAAACCTAAAGAAGTTAAGACTTCAGCAATAATAAAGCAAAACAGAGATATTTATGTCTATCATGCTGAAATAGAAACAAGAAAAAGCACAAAGATTCAATGCAGCAGTGGTACACCGGATCAAATTATTATGGATTTGCCGCTTATATCGTTAAAAGCATTGGGACTTGAAAAATATAATATTAATAAGTACAGCGAAAGTGAAGAAATTGATTGGGATGAAACAAATAGGCAGAGAGAAGAAACCAAAAAGAATTTTGAGTATCAATGTGCAACTTATAATGAGAATTATAAAAAATATCTGAAACTACTTGAAAAATATAAAAAAGACAAAAAGGAATATGATAAGAGAGTGGCGTCCTATTATCCGGAAACATATAATAAACTACTTGCTGAATGGAATACTAGAAAAGCTGCATATGACAACGACTCTTCAAGGCATCTTTTTCATTATGTTTACGATACATCAAAGCCCAAGATAAGAGATGAGGTATATTATGATGAGTATCCGTTTGAGTCGTATGATGAATATGGAGAGAAAAAACAGGGGATAAAACGCGAGAAACACACTAGGCCTATTTTTCCATTAAAGCTGGAGAAGGTTCCGTATGAGGATCTAGAGCCAAAACCTCCGACGCAATCCCAGGAACAGCCTCCGGAAGAACCACAAATGCCGGAGTATCCGAAGGAACCAGACTATGATGCAATTCTTTCATATAAGTCTAAATATGATCCGGATGATGTAAAAAAGGTTGGTGATGCTATAGCCTATATCAGTGCAGAAAGAGCCAGGCTTGGAGCATATCAGAATCGATTGGAGCATACCTATAATAATAACAGGAATATCGAAGAAAATACTCAGTCAGCTGAATCTGTAATAAGGGATACAAATATGGCAGATGAAATGGTAAATAATTCGAAGCATAACCTGCTGGAACAGGTAGGGCAGTCTATTCTTGCTCAGGCAAACCAGTCAACTAATGGTGTAATGAGTATTTTACAGGGATAATATGCCTGGTTATAAAAGAAAAAATAAGTTTATAAATAATTTATACTTTTTTTGTAAATAAGGGTTAACTTTGTGATTAAGTGTCCGATATAATGAATGTAAGGACACAAGGTGCGCAATAATCTGCGGCACGGAACGTGGAAGGGCGCACTTGTGATATAGTAGGATAGCAGTAAGAGAGCAGCCTAGGAACTTATCTCACTTGATATCCGAACAAGTTTCAATATTTTTTAACTACCGCAAAAGGATTTGCGGCGTACACAAACAAGGAGGTATATTATGGTAGTACAACACAACGTCACAGCGATGAACGCTAACAGAATGCTCGGAGTAACAAAGGGATCACAGTCCAAGTCAGCCGAGAAACTCTCATCAGGTTATCAGATTAACCGTGCAGCAGATGATGCAGCAGGATTATCAATTTCCGAAAAAATGAGAAAGCAGATCAGAGGTCTGGATCGTGCTTCAACGAACGCAGATGATGGTGTTAGTTCTGTACAGACAGCAGAAGGTGCACTTACTGAAGTACACGATATGCTGCAGAGAATGAATGAACTTGCAGTTCAGGCAGCTAACGGAACAAATAGTACATCTGATCGTACATCTATCCAGAACGAGATCGACCAGCTGACAACCGAGATTGATCGTGTTGCTGAGACAACAAAGTTCAACGAGACATACTTGCTGAAGGGTGCCACTGGATACAGAGATAAGTATATGGCAGGCCACGATGCAGGTCTTACTGGCGTTATGGCAGATAACCTTGCAGGTGGTAAGGCAGCTACCTTCACAACAACCATCAATGCTAATGAAGATGTAAAGATCGCAGGAAAGACATTCCACGTTTATCAGAATGGTCAGGACGACATCGATACTCTTCAGAGTAAGATTAAGCTTGGTGGAGAGGCAGATAAGACTACAGGAAAAACTGGCAATACTAATTCTGTAACCATCAATGGTACAACCTATGTTGCAGCTAAGAGTTACGCAGCTGATACAAATTATGTTCAGGCTAAGATTGATGCAGCAAAAGTTACTACTGAGAATGGTAAGGAAATTAAGACTCTTACAGCAGCTGACGGAACAACTCAGATTAAGATCAGTGTAGGTGTTACAGCAGCTACAATGAAGGCATCTGATTTCAAGGCTATGACAACTAAGGACGGCAAGAGTGTTGTTCAGAATGACATCTTCAAGTATGGAGATGAGGAGTTCACAGTTGAACAGATGAAGTCCAAGATTGTTGATGGAGCAAAGGTTTCCATCACTCAGGACGGCAAAGAGACAACACTTGGAACACGTACAGCAGTTGATACAAGTCTCGATAAGAACATCTCTGTTGCAACAGCAGCTAACAAGATGCAGGCTGCACTTGTTCAGGCCAACAAGATTGGTGTTGATGCTAGCAACCAGAGTAAGGTTAAGGTAGGAATTACCAAGGATACCGCTTCCGGAAGAGCTGAGCTTAAGAGTAAGGATATGAATGCTGAGTCCCAGAAGATCACATTCTCTATCAGCAAGAGCTTCGCTAAGGTTTCTAAGGATCTCGGCCTCCAGCTCCATGTTGGTGCTGACGCAGACATGACCAACAAGATCATGATCGGTGTTGAGGCTATGACAGCTAAGAACCTCGGTGTTCAGAACCTGAACGTAGTAGATAGCACAGGTGTTGCTGCAACATATGCAATCGATGCTATCGAAGACGCTATCAAGACAGTATCTGCTCAGAGATCTGCACTCGGTGCTGTTCAGAACAGATTAGAGCACACAATCAAGAACCTGGATAACGTTGTTGAGAATACCACAGCAGCTGAGTCCCGTATCCGTGATACAGACATGGCTTCTGAGATGGTTAGCTACAGCAAGAACAACATTCTTGCTCAGGCAGGTCAGTCAATGCTTGCTCAGGCTAATCAGTCCAACCAGGGTGTTCTTTCACTCCTCGGCTAATCCAGTTAGCGAATTAAAAATACTAGAACTTATATACTTTAAGTACAACCATAAAAAGGGCTCTCCCGTAAGGGAGAGCTCTTTTCGGTGGTCTACCTGGGGACGGGGTTAGTGGTCCATTTTATTCTATAAACATTGACGTGCGTCAAACGGGTGCAGTATAATAAGAATACAAATAATTGACGCGCGTCAAATGCGGCAAGAGAAATTGATATAGGTATCAGGAAGAAATTTATATGGATGGCAAAGTAATTAAGAATAAACAGGATCTTACATATTTGAAATGGTCTCATATCAGGAATTCCAGCGGTACAGCCGGGACTTTTCTGAAATCTGAGAGCTCCTTAAATGGAATAAAAACCTATTACAAGCTTTCAAATTTTGATGCTGAAAAGGGCGTTGTAGGACATGAGTGCGTGAATGAGATCATTGTGGACAGACTTCTTACAATTCTGGGAATTCCACATCTTTGCTATAAGTTGATTAACGCAGATATTGAGGTTGATGGTCGAATTTATAATGCTTATATATGCGCATCAGATGATTTTAAGACAAAAGGAGAAAGCAAGGTTGCTCTA
Organism: uncultured Butyrivibrio sp.; assembly: GCA_947168335.1. Classification (GTDB taxonomy): domain Bacteria; phylum Bacillota; class Clostridia; order Lachnospirales; family Lachnospiraceae; genus Butyrivibrio. The sequence continues at coordinate 20,595 of CAMVLM010000033.1, forward strand.
GATGATTATTACAGAGCCGGTTCCGTTCCTGGTGAATCTCATTATGATTTCTGCAGGCGAATGGGATTTGAAGAGTACATTGATCAGATGATAGCGGTTGATTATATAATACTTAACCGTGACAGACACGGAGCAAATATTGAGGTACTGAGAAAGTCAAAACAGCGTACTTACAGACTGGCACCGCTTTTTGATCATGGTCTTTCTTTAATATATTCATGTATTACGGATTCAGAGGCAGAGAGCTTTGATGCTATGGCAGACAGACCTTGTCAGAATTTTATTGGAACTAAATCCTGCTATGAAAATTTGCAGATAATTAAGGGGAAAGAGAATATTTTCAAGAATCCTTTAACTGAGGATGATAAAAACATCCTGCTTGCTGATCTTGAGGACGTTATTTCGCCTGTCTTTCAGGAAAAAATCTGGGCAATGATTTACGGAAGGTATAAGACATATGAGAAATTATGAAATATTGGACGAGGATACAAAACGTTCAATCGGAGTCCTTATTTACTATGAAAAGCAGAGGACTTTTATTGTTGAGCTGGAGGATGACCTTGATGAATGGAACTGTCCACTCCTTTTTACTGAATATGTGAAAAGAGGAATCTTTACAATGCCCAGAGATGTAAGCTTTTTATGGGTTAAGGAGAGAGTGATACCAAGTGGCAGGCAGAACATTCAGAGCATACTTAAAACACATAAGCTTAAGGAATATGATGAGATGAAATTCCTGGAGTTGTCACAGGGACGCTGTTCACAGGACTATATGTATATTAGGAAAATAGATAACCTTCCGGAATATGTGGTAGCAAGACAGAGGCTAAACCTGTTGGACACAATGGTGCTTGATGGGAATAAGATTTTAAGCTTTTTTGCCGATAACAGTGTGAAAATTATTGATTTAAATGACTTCTTAGATATAAGTGATGTTTCAAAGGTTATATCAAACAGGATGCTTTTTGAATCATGCATGGCTGGAAGTGGAGGATATTATTTAACCTTTAATGATTCTATCGATATTCCGGCAGCGGTATTGTATGAAAGAGGAGAGACTGTGCCGTTTGGGTTTGATATTTTCCTGAAGTATGTCAGAAAAAATATTGTTGATACTTCCGAATGCTGTGATTTACTGGATTGCTCCAGACAGAATCTGTCATATTTGGTGAAGCAGAACCGCTTAACACCTGTGAAGGAGAATGTAAAAGGAAATTTATACGTTAAGGGTGATGTTATTAGGAACATGTGGTGAAGTAATGATATAATAAAGTGAACCCCAGGGACGGGGATACCGGTCCATTTGGCCCATGGGGACGGGGTTATGGGTTCATTTTTGGTGAACTTGGAGGTGACATACGATATGAGTCAGTTACAAGACATGGGCAGGCAGGTTATTAAAAATAACGAGAAAGCTGCAGATACCATATACCAGCGAAAGCCGGGAGGGGCTGAAATGATCGCTCCTGTGATGAAGCTTCTTATTACTTTTACGGAGCTTCTGGTGCAAAGCGGCAAAGCAGATGCAGCGCATGCAGATATGATGCAGAAATGGCAGACGGATTTTGGAAGACTGGCTGCAGCTAACGAGTCAGGCGATCTTATTTTGGCGGCGGATATACTGCACCATGACCTGAACGGCATGATAGAAGAATGGATGAAGTGAGTAAATAAGGATATTAGCTGAATATGCCTGTCATATTATGGCGATTTTCGGTAATTCTTATGGGGGCAAGATGATTATAAAAAGCGAAGAACTCAGGGAGAAAAATTTCAAAGCATTTGAAAAAAGATACGGTGTAAGACCGGCTATTGATCCTGAAGAAGATAAAAATTACAGGATGGGTATGTCTAAAAATGGCATGCCCATTCTTTATATCAGGGGCGCTGCAAATGGAACGGATCTCAGAATGAACAGCGAATATGATCCTATGTATGAAGCATCCAGATGGGCAGAAAAGTTTGAGTTTAAAAACAGGAGAACAACCCTTGCACTTTTGGGTTTTGGTGCAGGTTATCATCTGATGGCATTTATGGAAAAGCTTCGCCCCGATACCATGTTCTTTGTTTTTGAGCCCGAGGAAAGCCTTTTTGCCTTCATCTGTGCATATGGTGATTACACAGAGCTGATATCGAACCCCAGGGTCAAGTTGTATATCAACAATGAACAGCGTGGACTTTATATCAATGAAATGATCATGGATGCTGTTACCTACAGCTCTGAAACAGAAGCGATATCAACACCTTTCTACGCATCCAATGCAGAATTTGATGAGCACTGCGAAGCACTTTCGGGTATCATGTCCGGACAGCGAAATTATCAGAAGGACAGGGGACGTATAAGCCTCAAGTGCAGATTCTATGCATGGAATCATATGAGGCAGGCTGCGATTCTGCCTGATATGAGACGGGCTCTGCCAAAGGGAATTCCTGCGGTTATTGTATCCGCAGGACCATCTCTTAATAAAAATGTTGATGTTTTGAAAAAGATTAAAGGACATGCTCTTATCATGAGCAGTGACAGAGCACTAAACGTCCTGGATGCGCATGGAATAGAGCCTGATGTTGTACTTTCTGCTGAGCCCGGAAAGGATCCGTCATTCCTTGACTATGATGTTGCTAAAAATATTCAGCTTTTGTGCTCGATGCAGGCAAACAGCGAAGCCCAGAAGCTATATGAGGGTAGATGCATATATTTTCATGCTCTTCATTATGAAGAAGCACTGTTTGGCCCTAAGGTTGAAGCAGATCTGGAAGGCGTTGACTTTGGCGGGAACGTATCAGGGGCATGCTTTGTGGCTTGTGAGAAAATGGGAATAAATACGATTATCCTCATTGGACAGGACATGGCTTACCTTGATGGCAAGCATCACGCAGATGATTCTGATTCAGGTGGCGACGATGCCAGAAGACTGCAAACAATAGAGCTTCCTGGAATAGATGGTGGGGTAGTGCAGTCCTGCGGTATGTGGCGTGAATTCAGGAATTTCTTTGAACGAAGGATAATGCTCAATCCTGAGCTTCGCGTAATTGATGCCACAGAGGGCGGTGCTTTGATCCGCGGCTCAGAGGTTATGACTCTTGAAGAGGTTGCACAGAATATCTGTACAGAAAACTATGATCTGAGAGGAATTCTTGATAATCTTCCGCGGGCTCAGAGTGAAGAGGAGTATCAGGAAATGCTCAAAAAGCTTGAGAGCTGGTGTGACGATCTCGACCTGATAGCCAAAAACAGCAAAGAGCTTACAGATATATGCGGTCAGCTTGTCAACGTATGCAAATATCAGAATATCGCTGATCATAAATATAAGAAGAAGCTTTCAAAGGTGGATCAGCTTAGATATGAGATATATCAGACCACTGCCAATGCTCTTTTGGAAGAGTTTTGGGTAGAGGATATGTATTCTATACCTGATTATATTTTCGTTGTCAGAAATAATGAAGAAGCTCTTCCTGTTTTCGAGTCGGCTATCAGCTACTATAAAAAGCTGCCTGAATATTGTGAGAGTCTTAAGGAGGAAATTTTAAAGTCAATGCTAGATGGCAAAAGCTGAAGTGGATCGTACCTTTTATAGATAAAAGAGAGTGTGTTAATAAACAAAATAGTGCTATAATAACAAAAAATAAAAATACATCAAAAAGCATAACAAATAATAAAAAATCATCAAAAAAGAATCAGAAACCTTAGAGGATTTAATGCCTGAGTTTGAAAGGATTATGTTTAAAGATTCTTATGATCTGATTTGGAAGTCGCTTACAGATGGTGAGAAGGAATTGGTTCGATGCATATATAAAACAAAGGAAGGCAAGGCTGAACAAATAAAATCTCTAATGGCTAAGCCAGCTACATACTCAGTATATAGAGATAGGTTAATAAATAAGCATCTGGTGGATGGAGACAGAAGAGGATACCTTACAATAAAACTTCCAAGATTTGAAAAGTTTATAGAGATATGGGGAGATGATTGATATTAAAATTAAATATTTTCGTAATTACGAAAATATTTCCTATGCTGATATAAAAAATAGCAAAAATTATAAAAATATTTAGCTTTTTTACAGCGAGCCAAAAGCCACATGAATACTGACTTTTGGCTCTTTTTGATTTGCTTTGTCAAGCTCTTTGAAATAAAAAATCAAAATTTTTTTCAAAAAGGGGTTAAGTAATCAAAAAAGTAATCGATATATAAAGTGTAAAACAAAACAAACATCGTCAAGGATGATCGATGTGGGAGCGCACTCAACTTAATATGTAACTATTAGATTGAATTTTTTTATCAAGCAGGCAGTCTCTGACTCTAGGGATTGAGGAGGAACTGCACCCACATGGAGGTATATTATGGTTATCCAGCACAATCTTACGGCGATGAATTCTAACAGAATGCTTGGCGTTACAACAGGTACCCAGGCTAAGTCTTCAGAAAAACTTTCCTCAGGTTATAAGATCAATAGAGCAGCTGATGATGCAGCAGGACTTTCAATTTCAGAAAAAATGCGTAAGCAGATGAGAGGCCTGGACAGAGCATCAACAAACGCAGATGATGGCGTAAGTTCCGTACAGACAGCAGAAGGTGCACTTACAGAAGTACACGATATGCTTCAGAGAATGAACGAGCTGGCAGTACAGGCAGCTAACGGAACCAACAGCGAAATCGATCGCACAGCTATCCAGAACGAGATCAAGCAGCTCACAACCGAGATCGACAGAGTAGCAGAGACTACAAAGTTTAACGAGACATATCTTCTTAAAGGATCAACCGGTTTCCATGAAAAATACATGGTAGCTCACGATGCAGGTCTTCAGGGTGTACTCGGAGATGCAGGCGTAAAGGCATCCTTCAGAATGGATATTAAAGATGACACCAACGTAAAGATTGCTGGTAAAGAATACCACGTATATACTGATGACGATACAATCGCAAGTATTCAGCAGGCAATCCAGAGAGTAGCAAATACAGCAGCAGATGGATTTGATATTCAGAATAGAGCAGCAGCTGCAGCAGCTGGTGAATATACATATACAAATTCTACAACTGAAACAAAAACAGTCAATGGAGTACAGGTAACGACAACTTATGAACTTGATGGCCCTGGTGGTGAAAAAACGGGAAGATCATTTGATGATAAGGTGCAGAACAGAAATGGCGAGTGGTCACAGAATCCTCCTCTTGCAGCATCTGTAGCAACAGCAAAGGCAATGATTAAACAGACAGTTGTAATTGATGGTACATCATATGTAACTGATCTTGATACTTCAACTCATACAGAAGTTGTCTTCAAGTTTGGAGAGCAGGAGTTCTCGGTAGAAGAGATCAAGTCCAAGGTTAAGGATGGAACAATCGTATCTGTATCTGATGGCGATGAAGAGTGGCCCAGAACCGCAGTAGACCAGACACTTGATAAGAATATACATGTAAGTACAGCAGTTTCCAAGGTTATGGATGCACTGGTTCAGGCAAACAGAGTGGGCGTTGATCCCGCTAAGCTTGACCAGGTTAAGGTTACACTTAAACCCACAAGAACCAATGCAAATGCAGATGTGAGCGGTAAATATACAGGAAATATCATTTATGAAAATGGTGATCTGGTTGATGGAGTCGATGATGTCTATAACAGAAATCCTGATGAGATGAATAAGAACTACAAGACCGGAAAGGTTCAGATTTCCCAAGATGGACAGATAAAAGAAAAGGAAGTAAGACTTCAGGGTTACGTAGGCGCAAAGGGCGGTACATACATCTTCAGTATCTCCAAATCCACAGCTCAGGTACAGAAGGATCTCAGCATCAGCCTTCATGTAGGATCTGACGCAGATATGACAAACAAGATCGGAGTTACAATTAAGCCTATGACAGCAGCTTACCTCGGAATTCAGAACCTCACAGTAGCAGACTCAACAGGTATCGCAGCAACATACGCAATCGATGCAATCGAGGATGCACTTAAGCAGGTATCAGAGCAGAGATCCGAACTCGGTGCAGTACAGAACAGACTTGAGCACACAATCAAGAACCTGGATAACGTAGTAGAGAATACAACAGCAGCTGAGTCCAGAATCCGTGATACAGATATGGCAGAAGAAATGGTTAGCTTCAGCAAGAACAACATCCTTGCACAGGCAGGACAGTCCATGCTGGCTCAGGCAAACCAGAGTAAACAGGGTGTTATGTCACTCCTTCAGGGTTGATCATAAACTTACAACTAAACACAATAGTGCAGGGCGCGCTCCATATGGGGCGCGTCTTATTTGTAGGGAGAATTAAAAATTTAACTTGAAATATAAAACTACACCCTAAAGGGTATAGACAAATAAAAAATGTTGCATTTATACCCTATAAGGTATAAAATTACAAAGATGAGTTAAAATTATACCTTATAGGGTGTAAATTTATATTATGAATAAGATAGCGGAATATATAAAAACAGAACGAAAAAAAGCAGGTTTAACTCAGGAAGAATTCGCACTACGTGCAGGTCTTGGGCTTAGATTTGTGCGTGAACTTGAGCAGGGGAAAGAGACAGTACGCATGGATAAGGTAAACCAGGCGCTCGCTATGTTTGGAATGGAAGCAGTCCCGGGGGAACTATCGCGTGATATAGATGGTTGATTGATAGAATTTTTGGGTGAAGGATTATGAGTAGAAGAGGCAAAGTTTATGTTCAGGGAACTCCGGCAGGAGAAATATCCGAAGAGGATGATGGCTACATATTTAAATACTATGAGTCATATTTACAGAAGGAAGACGCATTAGCGGTAAGTTTGACATTACCTTTGCAAAGGGAAGAGTATAAATCAAATGTCTTATTTCCTTTTTTTGATGGTCTCATACCTGAGGGGTGGCTATTAAACGTAGTAGAACGGAATTGGAAGATTGATGGTAAGGATAGATTCGGATTGATGCTGGCATCGTGTCGCGATTGTATAGGAGACGTCTGTGTGGAGGCAGTTGAATGAGATGCTTGTGCTGTAATAAAGAAATAAATAATTCAGATGCGGAGTCGGTTAAAATAGGATGGCATAAGAAATGCATAAAAAAATTCTTTGGTACAGAGCATCTTCCGGAATTGGATATTGATGATGAAATGTTAGAAAAAATGGCTGATGCGGCTGTAAATAAGGGGCTTACAATTCCCGGAGTTCAGAAGAAACTATCCGTTCATTTAAGTAGAGATGCAGGAGTGTCTAAACTTACTATAATAGATTATCCTTCAGGATATATTATTAAGCCGCAATCTGCGATCTATGAGTATTTGCCCGAGGCAGAATTCATGGTAATGAAGATGGCAGAGGCTTTGGGTATAAAAACTGTACCATGCGCTCTAATCAAGACGGGTGGAGGCTATACCTATATTACTAGAAGAATTGACAGAAATAAAAACAAAATGCTGGCTATGGAGGATTTTTGCCAGCTTTCTGAAAGGATGACAAGCGATAAATACAGAGGCTCCTATGAAAACTGCGGTAAAGTTATAAAAAAATATTCGCAAAATATAGGAATTGATATGGCAGAGCTTTATTATAGGCTCTTGTTTTGCTTTGTGACCGGTAATTCTGATATGCATTTAAAGAATTTTTCACTTATGGAAAATGCTTCGGGAAGTAGAATTTATGGGTTATCACCAGCATATGATTTATTGCCTGTAAATCTGATTCTTCCGGAAGATCCGGATCAGATGGCACTATCACTAAATGGTAAGAAAAGAAATATCAGGAAAAAGGATTGGATGATACTTGCTGGAAATTTGGGACTTACGGAAAAAGTGGCAACAAATTTGATTGGCAAAATCAAGGCTGCAAAAGATTTGATCATTAATGAAATAGGATTATCGTATTTACCGGAGGGAATGAAGGGTGATATGATTAAAATTGTAGAAGCTAGAATAGCAGCAATTTAGAAAACTATAGTAAGAATGCAGATAAATACCATATCTGAAAGGAATTGGCTTACAACATGATCAGATTAGGAATTATCGGAACAGGACGAATTGCAAAAAGAGCAGTAAAAGAGATAGCTGAGGTACAGGGCTTATCTGTTACTTCTGTATATAATCCCAATTATGAGCATGCAAACTCCTTTGCTGATGAAAATGGTATATCGAAAGCATTTTCTAATCTTGACGGAATCTATGATCAAACTGACGCTCTGTACATTGCATCACCTCATTCCACTCACTTTGAATATGCCAAACATGCGCTTATGAATGGCAAGCATGTACTTTGCGAAAAACCTATGACTCTCAATGAAAATGAGTGCAGAGAGCTTTTTGAGTTAGCAAAAAGCAACGGGCTTGTATTGATGGAGGGGATTAAAACAGCATACTGCCCGGGATTTAAGAAGATAAGTGAGATAGTTGAGAGTGGAGTAATTGGAAATATAGTAGATGTTGAAGCAGCGTTTACAAGGCTCACCGCCCCCGGGTGCAGGGAATTTGATGACATTAAGCATGGCGGATCCTTTACGGAGTTTGGTACATATACGATGCTTCCGATTTTTCGCTTTTTGGGTACGGATTATAGAAATGTAATCGTAAAGTCTGTTCCGGCACAGAAGAGCAGAGACTCAGAGGCTAAAGCCGATGGCGCAACTGTAGATGGATATACCAAAATCATATTTGATTATGGAAACGAATTTGGCACGGCAAAGACCGGACTTACAGTTAAAAGCGAAGGCCAGCTCCTCATATCAGGAACAGAAGGATATATTCTGGTTCCTTCACCCTGGTGGCTCACAAAACATATTGAGGTAAGATATGAAGATCCATCCAAGGTGGATGTTTATGACTGCGAATTTCTTGGGGATGGCCTCAGATATGAATTTAATGAATTCAAAGAGAGAATAAATAAAAAAGTATCAGATGGAAATGAAATTAAAAGGGAAATGGCAGAGGCAGTTTCCAGGGCAAAAATTTTCGAAGATTTTTTGGGAAACAGATAATTAAATGATATAAAGAAAAAACAAGAATCTGCCGATAATATTAGGAAGGTATTTTGACATTATATTTCTATGAGGGGAATACAATGAAAAAGGTCATAACCTATGGTTCATTTGATTTATTTCACGAAGGGCATTATAGAATTCTCGAACGTGCCAAAGCGCTTGGGGATTACCTTATTGTGGGAGTAACTACTGAACATTATGATCGCCAGAGAGGGAAGCTTAATCTGGTGGATCCAATTATGACCAGAATAGAAAATGTTCGTCATACCGGATTTGCTGATGAAATAATAGTTGAGGATCATGTGGGGCAGAAGGTTGAGGATATTCAGAAATATGGAATAGATACCTTTGTCCTTGGCTCAGATTGGGAAGGCAAATTCGACTATCTTAAACAATACTGCAACGTAGTATATCTTGAAAGAACTCCCAATATTTCTTCTACTTTTCTAAGACATGACAGAATGAGGCTTATTAAGCTTGGAATAATTGGTACAGGCCGTATTGCTGAACGCTTTATTGATGAAACTATTTATGTATCCGGTGTTGAGGCAGTTTCAGCCTACAATCCTGAGGAGAAAAGTTTAAATCATTTCGCGAAAAAACATCCAATCAATACTTATTCTGAAGATTTTGATAATTTCTTGAAAGGTGTTGATGCAGTGTATATAGCATCGCCTAATGAGACACATGCAGATTATGTTCGAAAGGCAATTCTTGCAGATAAGCATGTCCTTTGTGAAAAACCAATGACATTTACTTATGATGAAGCGGTGGAGCTTTATCAGCTTGCACATGATCATAAAAGTGTTCTTATGGAAGGAATAAGAGCAGCTTATCTTCCGGGGTTTCAACAACTTTTAACTGTTGCCACCAATGGTACTATCGGTGAAATCTGTGATATAGAGGCCTGTTTTACCAGATTAGGACAAAAAGGGACCAGAGAAATGTCGGACGCCAAGTATGGCGGAGCCTTTATGGAATATGGAAGTTATACAATGCTTCCGATTTTCAAACTTTTCGGAACTGACTATGAAGATGTTCAGATAGATTCGATCCTTGGAAAAAGCGGGATTGACCGTTTCACAAAGGTTCAGTTCAGGTACAAGGACCGCCTTGCAACCTCCAAAACAGGAGCGGGAGTAAAATCCGAAGGTCAGCTGGTAATATCTGGTACCACAGGCTACATCCTTGCACAGTCCCCCTGGTGGCTCATACAGAGTTTTGATGTACGCTACGAGGATCCTGACAAGGTGGATCATTATGAATCCCCCTTTGTTGGAACCAGTGGATTCAGATATGAGATAGCAGAGTTCCTTGGGAAAATTAACAAAACCGGTGGAAATGACTACAGACTGACAGCCCAGGAATCCATTGCTATGGCGAAAGTAGTAGAGAAATTTATGACCATCCGAAGGCAGCAGCAGGGGTGGTAGAAACAATATAGATATACTAAAAGCACAGCGAAGACGAAAGCTGTGCTTTTGTCATATCTACAACTAAAGCGAACTATGGATGAAGGCAGGGGAGATATTAACTTTGTGCAAATAAATGCCGATATAGTAGCAAGAACATTGGCAACTATATTCGCTGAATTTTATATAAATTTTATTTAATTCAGCCAAATTGTGTAGTTGTTGAAAAAATATATTTATGATCTCAAGTTCAGAAGTAAAAGCGGCTCAATCCTAGACAGTATCTGGGATTGAGC
>CAMVLM010000034.1 GCA_947168335.1 uncultured Butyrivibrio sp.
ATCACCTAATTTTTGAAAAAGCAGATTAACTGGGATGGTATACTATTACATTTTTCTCACATCACCTAATTTTTGAAAAAGCAGATTGACTGAGATGTTATGCTATTACATTTTTTGCTGAGACTATAGTTTGATTCACACTGTTTTTCACATATAAACAAATCCAGAAAATATGTAATAGTTTCACAGCCTGGAATGCTTGTTATTTCACTCTCTCTTCAAACAAGATTTCTTATCAGAAATTTTGTAATACTTTTTGCTGATTTTTCTATTACATTTTTTCTACGCAACAGATATTTTTGAAATAGCAGGTTAAATAGGGCTGTTATAGGTGCGAATACTATTACATTTTTTCCACACATCACCTAATTTTTAAAAAGCAGATTAACTGGGATGTTATACTATTACATTTTTCCTCACATCACCTAATTTGGGAAAAGCAGATTAACTGGGATGGTATACTATTACATTTTTTCAAATTCACAACTCACAGGCACAAACAATACATACCCCACATCCCGTACCACATACTATTCTACATCAACTATTACAACATCTATTTCTACACTATCTATCCTCACAAAATTATTTCCCCAATTATCTCCTCTACAATTATTACCCCCCAACTATCCCTACTACATCCGCTACTACTACAATTACTTGCCATCTATGATATACTTACTATATGCGAATAGCGAAAAATTAAACGTATTGGCGCATCTACTTAATAAGTGCAAAAATTTAAGAAGTTGTAGAATTAAGAAGTGCAAAAATTTAAGAAGTTGTAGAATTTAGAAGTACATAAATTCTAAAAGTGCCTATATTATGAAAACCCAAATTCAAAAAGCGACTATATTTAAGAGCCTAAGTTTAAGAAGCAATAAATTAGATTCAATGATTTCGCTGATCGCATAAATGAATTCATTTGGAGATTAAATAAATATGTTACGGTTTATTCTGGTAGTTTTGTTTTTGATAATTTACCTGCTGGTGAGCATTCCGATTCACCTGGTGCTGTGGATTGTGGGCAAATTCGACATGTCTGCTAAGAAGCGTGCGTCTTTGGCAATAGTGCAGTGGGGATTTAAAGTGATCACATTCCTCTCCGGAGTTAAGCTGACAGTCATCGGAGAAGAGAATGTTCCCACAGATCAGGCTGTTCTCTACATCGGAAATCACAAGAGCTACTTCGATATTGTTTTAAGTTACGCAAGAGTAAAAGGCCTCACAGGCTACATTGCAAAAAAAGAAATCCTGAGAGTGCCGATTCTGTCACAGTGGATGCGCAATCTGGACTGTCTGTTCCTTGACAGAGAGGACATCAGGCAGGGATTGCAGGTTATATTAAGTGCTATCGATCATGTTAAGAACGGCATCTCAATGTGCATCTATCCCGAAGGTACAAGAAACGGCTCCGACGAGCTGCTGCCTTTCCACAAGGGAAGCTTCAAAATTGCTCAGAAAACCGGATGTCCCATCGTGCCGATGACAATAAACAATTCAAGCGCGATCTTCGAAGACCACATTCCTTTCATTAAGAAAACGCATGTAGTTCTCGAATATGGAGAGCCGATCTACATTGATAAGCTCTCACCGGAAGACAAGAAAAACATCGACGTATACTGTTATAACCTGATAAAAGAAACCTACGAAAAAAACAAGCCGCTTGTATAAGCGACTTGTTTTTTTATATACATCACATTATCATTGGCAAATAACTTAAATAAGCACTCTGTCTTTATTTACATCTTACTGCCCTTGGCGCCTCCGCCAAGTTTAACTCCCTCAAGAACGTTTGTCTCGAAAGAGAATACCAGCTTGTGATTCTCTCTATCCTGTTTTATTGCAATCTCAATCATGTCATCAAGAAGCTGTGAATACTTCTTGCCCAGGGGCTCCCACAGATAAAATGAAAGTGATCCCGGAATTGTGTTAATCTCGTTCAAATAAATCTTGCCTGTTTCCTCATCAAGCATAAAGTCGATACGGGAAACGCCGCTGCAGCCAAGGCACTTGAAGGCATCTACAGCCATCTTGCGAACTTCACTTCTCTGGGCATCTGTGATGTCAGCAGGGATCTTTCTCTTAAGTGATGCCATTCCCTTGGAACCGCCAGACTTTGCGCCGCCGCTCTTGGCACCCTTGGCACCTGAACCGCCGATGTACTTATCCTCAAATGACAGAATCTCATCTGAGTTTATAGGCTCCTCACACTCTGAAGCCTCTGCATTCTCATAATCACCGAGAACTGAGCAGTTGATCTCCTTAAGCTTAACAATAGCGGGCTCAACAAGGATCTTCTTTGAAAACTCGAAAGCAAGCTCAAGAGCTTCTGAAAGCTCATCTCTGCTGCTTGCCTTGGAAATACCGATACTTGATCCAAGGTTGATGGGCTTAACGATCACAGGATACTTGAAATTCTCCTCGATCTTATCCATCAGCTTCTGAGGCTCTTCATAATCAGTCCATGTGTAGCACTTGCAATCAAGAACTGAAATGCCATTGTCCTTAAGTACTGTCTTCATAACATACTTATTCATGCCGACTGCGGAAGAAAGTACATCGCATCCAACAACAGGAAGTCCCAGTGTCTGAAGGAATCCTGTAAGCACACCATCCTCAACATTTGTTCCATGAACAATAGGGAAAGCTATATCTACGCTTGTGATCTCATTGTTACCAAACTTCTTCATAGGGTAACGAACGAGGTTTACCTTGTTTCCATCCTTTATCCAGACAACCTTGGTGCTCTTTTTAAGAAGCTCGGGAATATGTGTGTACTCCTCAATCTTGTCCACAAACTCACCAACATAAAAATCGCTGTCCTTTGTCATGTAAACAGGAATCACATCATATTTATCTCTATTAATATATCCGATGGCCTGAATAGCAGAAATGATTGAAATCTCATGCTCAGTACTATTTCCGCCAAATAAAACTGCAAGTTTTAACTTCAACTTTAAACACTTCCTTTCAAAAATGTGTCTCTTTATTACCTCAAACTATTATATAGTCCTAAAAATTTTTTTCAAGTTTAGTAATTATCAGGCAGATCATTCTCAAGCAAAATAACCTTCTGCTTGCCGGCATCAATCTCGTACATAAGCGCTATGGCATCATTGAGATTCTCTTTCACAAAAAGTCTGTCCTCGGAAAATCCTGCTGAAAGCGCACCTTCCTTAATCGGGCGGGTATGATCCGAGCCGACCAAAATTATGTAATCCGCTGCAGCTGCTGCCTGAACACCAAACTCGCGGTTATACTCTTCTTCCTTGTCTCCAAGCTCTACCATTCCGGGAGTTACGAGAATTCTCACATAACCCTCGAACTTGGACAGAGTGTTGCAGGCCATTTTTGCACCCATGGGGTTGGAATTATATGCATCATCAATTATTGAAACATTGCCGTGGCGAGTGAGCTCCTGTCTGTGAGGCGCGGGAGTAATCCTACGAACCGCCATCTTAAGCTTACTCATGGGAACACCAAGTGCATGTGCCATGGCAATCGCACCTGTGACATTGGTTACGTTGTGCTCGCCAAGAAGCTTCATTGTAAACTCAGCGGTCTCACCCTGAGGAGTTGTAACCTTGAAAGTTGCGCCATCTGCGCTGTAGCTTACATCTGTTGCACGGTAATCGCATCCCTCGCTGACGCCATAGTAAATTACATTCTTGTGTCGCTTGTTGCCCGTGATAACCTCGTTATCACCATTTGCAAACTTAAGACCAAGCCCCTTCACATCCGGCCCCTCACCATGCTTCTCGCAAACCGCATCAAACAGCTCGTACTTGGTATCGATGATATTATCCAGACTGTGGAAAGTCTCAAGATGCTGAAGTCCGATTGAAGTCAGAATACCGTCATCAGGATGAACAATATCTGTGATCTCCTTGATATCATGGACATGCCTTGCACCCATTTCGCAGATAAAAATCTCATGCATGGGAGTCATATTTTCACGGATTGTACGCACAACGCCCATAGGAGTATTGAAACTCTCGGGTGTCATAAGAACCCTGTATCCCTCGGAAAGCAGAGTATACAGATAATATTTAACGCTGGTCTTACCATAGCTTCCGGTAATTCCGATGATACGAAGTCCCGGATGCTCCTTCAGAATCCTCTGCGCATCATGGATGAACCAGTCATTCACCCTCTTCTCAACAGGCTTGTTTATAAGATTGCACAGTGCAACAACCAGTGGTAAAAATCCAACGTAAAGAGCAGCAATGACATGGGCTGCCACCTTTTTTCCACTTGTCTCAAAAGGGATCACCGGAATCCTGTCATTATCAGTCACGATAAATCCTGCTGACGTATTCATTCCCGTCCTGTATAAAACAAAGGCAATAATCATCAGCACTGCAAAAACAATGCCATAGGTAACAAAAAGCCTCTGGACCCTCTTAGTCACAACAAATTTTTTCTTGGCAGTTCTTGGCAGATACTGAATGCACAAAAACACAAGAAAAACCGTTGCCAGCAGCATCATTCCTTTTCCCCAGCTGCTGTTGTCGCTTATCACGGCAGCTATGATCATTGCAAATAAAAATCCCACATGCAGCCCGTAGCTGTGAGGCCTTGATTTTAAAAATCTGAAATAACCCTGAAACTGATAAGAAGAAAGCTGCAGCATATGTGTATAGTATCTGAGTCCCAACACAACTGCTACAGTATAAGCGACTATATAAATCAGAAATATAAAAATATTCATAAAACCCTCATCTGCCTTTCCTGAGATTTCAGGCGCAAAACACCCTTAATCAGTGAAAAGCTAATAATGTTTATTACATCTCAATATTCAAAAAGCTTCCCAGAATCTTGTTGTACATATACTGATTATCCAGGAAAGAATAATGTCCCGCACCGGGAATAACCGCAAGTCCTGCTTCCGGCATAAGTTTCTCCATCTGCTGCCCGTCGGAAAGCGGAGTTGCAGTGTCCTGATCGCCCCAGATAAGAAGCGCAGGCATAGTAACCTTGTGCATATAAGGAACAAGATCCTCATTCACCACCTTAACAAGACTCGCTCTCATAATGGGCGAAGCCGCAGCATAGTCAGCGGAACCAAACTTTTTCTGAAGAGCTTCAATCGTTCCGGGAAAAGCTTTGGCAATTCCGGTCTTTGTAAGAACCGCCTTATAAAACTTATAACGCTTTGTTCTGCCGGACTGTTTTCCGGAAGGCACAGGCTTAACCCCTGCGCTGTCTGTCAGAATCACCCTCGGAATCTTAAATCCAAGTTCAGACTCCGGCCTTGTTCCAATCATCTTGATAATTACACGGCCGCCCATGGAATGTCCTAGGAACATGATCTCCTTCTCATCAGGATAAAGCTCCTTTATAAAATCCAGGACAAAATCCACGAAATCCTTTACTTCCCAGGGCTCTTTCGGTTCATCACTTTTACCGAATCCGGGCATATCCATTCCCACTACATGATACTTTTTGGATGCAAACCTGAAAATACCATCAAAAAGATCCACGTTGGAACCCCAACCGTGAAGCATGATAAGCAGCGGCCCCTGCCCTTCATCCCTGTAGTAGATATTTAAACCATCAATTGTTACATTCATAAAAACCTCACTCTTTTATGACACTGAGCATAAAGATAAATTTGGCATTTAAAAGCGGCTGGTTCATGATACCTGTGCCTTCATCCGTATCCAGATAAGTACGCTCCGTGTTGTCCGTGACGTAATTCACCGCCTCGGGATTTCTTCCCATAAGGTAGTGCGCATGATTTTCAATTATAGTCGTATATTCGTAATTGTAAATTATGTGATCCGTAATGGTTATGGTGCGCATATCATCGAGCATCTTTGTATGATCCGTATCAGAAACCAGATATGCCGAGGCCTTGGCCCTTGCCGCAATTATCGTTGCCTTCTTCATAAGAAGCTTCATTATCCGCTCGCAGACTTCCACATTTACCTTCTGACTTGTGGAAATATAAGCCACGCTGCCAAGGAAAATATCCTCATCCTCATCGAATAGCTTGTCGTAATCGCTCTTTTGGAAAAAAGCTGTAAGCACCTGCTCGTAATTGCTTGCGCCTGTAGCCCTGTAAAGGTGTGCTGCCGCATAAAATCCTGCAGGACTCTCCTTAACATTCTCATTTTTTATATAAAGAGAAAATGCTCTGTCTGCGCATTTTAAGCAGGTTGTTGCATAATTTGCGTCATAACTCTGATACTGATAGCTGAAATCAGCAAGAAGAGTGGCAAAGCGGATGGTGGCTTCCATGGTAATCGGTGTCACCTGAACTCCCGCCTGCATCAGATCCTGTCCCTCACTTCTTACAGTGATGGCAGAACCGTAAACGCCGCCTGTTCTCTCATCCTGCATTTTCATCAGCCAGTCGATCTCATATTTTATCTCATCGAGAACGTCGGGAATTCCGTTTCCGCTCTCGGGTATTCCTGTGTCATCGCCAAGTGCGCCTGAATTCATCTCATAAGCAAGAAGCAGATTTTGAGCTATATCGCAGCCAAGTGCCACATCTCTGTCCGCATCTGAATTGAGGTGCCAGCCGCCACTGACATCTATGGTTTTGGAAGTATCCTCCTGAAGTATCGCCTCCCCCGTATGGCAGGCCGCATGGGCATTCTCTCCCGCAAGCTCCTCCGAGAGATTCATTCCGCATCTGTTCAGATAATACTTCTTGCACGCCTTGTTAAAAATCTCGTCATACAGGTCATTCTGTATCTTGAAGCTGTAGGAACTTCCTATTTTATCTGTAAAAATATAATACTGTCCGTCCTCCACAAGGTCGGTGAAATAGCCAATCTTAGTGACTTCTCCGTCCTCGCCCACGGACTCGTTTCTCATCTGTCCCGTATACTCGAGCTCGTCATTTTCCATGTTATAAACATAGAAAACATCCGGCAGATCCGCTCCCCTGAAGACAACCGCCTTCTCAGCGCCTGTCCTGTAGCCGTTCTGGTCCACCAGAGCGCTGGGGATTGAAACCGGAACGTCATAAACGACATTGGGAGCAGGGTCGCCTGACGGCGCCTCCTGCTCCTTATCTATGTTCTTATTCGAGACTGATTTCCCTGCACATCCGCAGAGTGTAACTGTCGAAAGAAGCAGCACTGCTGCTCTTTTTAAATTTGATAAGTTGTGATACATCTGATTCTCTTACCCTCATCCATCACCACAGGTGACCTCGTCCTTCCAATCAGAAGCACGGGATTTGGGGATTCCTCATTTCTTTCCGGCGCGGTTGTAATTGATAAGGCATCCGTCAAGGATGATCTCGCGCTCGTTATCTGTAAGTTCACCGAGAGTCATGGTGAATTCCTTTGTTGAAGAGCCTGATACTGCAACAGCCTTGATGATGTCAGCCTTCTCCTCAACAGCCTTTCTGATACCCGGAAGGAATACATAATCCAGGTTCCTGAAAGGAAGATCGCCCTCCTTAATGAGCAGCGGCAGCATACCCCAGTTGATGAGGTTTGAACGATAACGCTTTGTTGCATACTCGTTGGCGATATTAGCCCATCCGCCGAGAACCTTCTGGCAGGATGCAGCCTGTTCTCTCGCTGAACCGTCACCGGGCTTTACAGCAAAAATTGTTGAACCGATTCCTGTATTTGCAGCTGCAACATCAGGATATGAACTCTTGAGAGTGGAAACAACATCCTTAATCTCCTGGTTCAGGTTGTCAAAAGAAGCATCCTCACGTCTCTTTAACTCTTCTGCATATACTTCCTTTGCTCTGCCAACGTACTCAGGATCCTTTCTTGAAAGAGTAAACTCTGCCAGTCCCTGAGGATTTGATCTGTAAGAACTTGTCTCACCTGAAGGAATAAGCTCATCAGTTGTTGTTACCGGATCGTGGATCTCGGATACAACCTTAAGAAGAACGTTCTCTGTAAGCTCTGTCATCTTCGGCCAGTCCTTGATGTTGGGACCGAACTGAAGCTCGGCATCAGGATCAGCAACACCCTTTGAATCAAATACGCGGTTAGCATATATATCCTTATCGAAATGATAAGTGTACTTGTTAAACTTGCCGTCAAAAGCAGTTGCAGGTGTAAGCACACCCTTGTTAGCTGCTGTTGCTGCGATAGATCTTGCATCCATAAGTGCAACGGAAGCGATCTGTCCGCTCTGAACCTTTGAACCTTCACGGTTAGGGAAGTTTCTGGTTGAGTGACGGATACTGAATGCGTTGTTGGCAGGTGTATCTCCGGCACCAAAGCAGGGACCGCAGAATGCTGTCTTAAGGATAGCACCTGTCTCAAGGATCTTGGCTGCTACGCCGTTTTTAACGATCTCCATGAAAATAGGAGTTGATGCAGGATATACGCTAAGAGTAAATCTGTCGTTTCCTGTGAATCTGCCCTCAAGGATATCAGCTGCAGCACAGATATTCTCAAATCCGCCGCCTGCACAGCCTGCGATGACACCCTGGTCAACCATGAACTTGCCGTCCTTGATCTTTTCCTTAAGAGAATACTGAATCTTGTCACCAAAGCTGACCTTGGCACGCTTCTCAACATCAGCGATGATGTCTGCAAGATTTGCATTTACTTCATCGATCTCATATGTATTGCTGGGATGGAAAGGCATTGCGATCATGGGCTTGATCGTACTGAGGTCAACCTCAACAACACCATCATAATAAGCAACATCACCGGGCTTAAGCTCCTTGTAATCACCCTTTCTTCCATGAATGTCATAGAAGTTTTCAATCTCAGAGTCAGTCTGCCAGATTGATGACAGGCAGGTTGTCTCTGTGGTCATTACGTCAACACCGATTCTGAAGTCTGCGGAAAGTGATGCAACACCGGGTCCTACAAACTCCATAACCTTATTCTTAACATAGCCATCTCCGAACACCTTACCGATGATAGCAAGAGCAACGTCCTGAGGTCCTACACCGTGCATGGGCTCGCCTGTGAGGTAAATAGCCACAACGCCGGGCATGTTTATATCATAAGTCTGGGAAAGAAGCTGTTTTACCAGCTCCGGTCCGCCCTCACCCATAGCCATGGTTCCGAGGGCGCCGTATCTTGTATGTGAGTCGGAACCAAGGATCATTCCGCCACCTGTTGCAAGCATCTCTCTTGCAAACTGATGGATTACAGCCTGATGAGGCGGAACGTAGATTCCACCATACTTCTGAGCTGCGGTAAGACCATACATGTGGTCATCCTCGTTGATGGTTCCTCCAACTGCACAAAGAGAGTTATGACAGTTCGTAAGGACATAGGGTATCGGGAACTTCTCAAGGCCTGATGCTCTGGCTGTCTGAATAATTCCCACATAGGTAATATCATGGCTTGTAAGCTTATCGAATTTGATCTCCAGCTTTTCCATGCTTCCGGATGTGTTGTGGTTTTTAAGGATTCCGTAAGCTATAGTATTTTTCTTAGCTTCATCCTTGGTTACTTCTTTTCCAGTTTTTCCCAAAACATCCCCCAAAGCTCCGGGTCCATCTGCGATAAGCTCGGTGCCGTTCACCAGGTATGCACCGCCGTCGTACGTCTTAATCATTGACTCTCCTGCCTTTCCTTGTATTACTTGCTGTTATTCTTACTGAGATCCAGCTTGTCGATATGCCAGATTTCATCTACGTACTCCTGGATAGTTCTGTCTGATGAGAACTTACCGCAGGAAGCAGTATTCAAAATTGCCATCTTAGCCCACTTCTTGGGATCTCTGTATGCCTCGGAGATATTTCTCTGAGCCTCAGCATAAGATTCGAAGTCCTTAAGGATGAAGTACTGGTCAGCCTTATTGGAGCTAAGAGTATTGAGAAGTGAGTTGTAAAGAGGTCTGAACAGCTCACGGTCACTGGAGAATGTGCCGTCAATAAGACGATCCAGTGTGCGCTTTACATTAGGATCCCTGTCATAGATCTCGCCGGGATTGTAGCCGCCGTTCTTCTCATAAGCGATAACCTCTTCAGAAGTAAGACCAAAGATAAACATGTTATCCTTACCCACTTCCTCAAGCATCTCCACGTTAGCACCGTCAAGAGTTCCAAGTGTGATGGCGCCGTTAAGCATCATCTTCATGTTACCTGTTCCGGATGCCTCCTTACTTGCTGTGGAGATCTGTTCGGATATATCAGCTGCCGCGAAAATAAGCTCGGCATTTGATACCTTGTAATCTTCGATAAATACTACCTTAAGCTTGCCATTAATGGAAGGATCATTATTAACCACATCAGCAACTGAATTAATCAGTTTGATGGTAAGCTTTGCTGTCTTATAACCTGCAGCTGCCTTTGCACCGAAGATATAGGTCTTGGGTGTGTACTCCATATCAGGATGAGCCTTGAGCAGATCATAAATGTAAATTACATGCAATATATTAAGGAACTGTCTCTTATACTCGTGCAGTCTCTTAACCTGTACATCAAAGATAGACTTGGGATCAACCTCAACGTTGTTGTGCTCCTTGATGTATTTAGCAAGGCGCTTCTTGTTCTCGAGCTTGATGTCCATGAATTCCTTCTGAGCCTTCTTGTCATCAGCGATCTTCTTAAGTCCGCCGATAACTGAAAGATCGGTGATCCAGCTGTCACCAACATGCTCTGTAACCCACTTTGCAAGAAGGGGATTTGCATGCATAAGGAAACGTCTCTGTGTGATACCGTTTGTCTTGTTGTTGAACTTATCAGGATACATCTCGTAGAAATCCTTAAGCTCTCTCTTTTTAAGGATCTCTGTATGAAGAGCTGCAACACCGTTTACTGAATGACCGCCAACGATTGCGAGATGTGCCATCTTAACCTGATTATCATACAGGATAGCCATGCTGCGGATCTTGCTCTGAACGTCAATGCTGGGAAGACTTGCATACTGACGCATGATCTGGTCAACAAATCTTCTGTTGATCTCGTCAACAATCTGATAAATTCTGGGAAGCAGTCTCTGGAAAAGATCGATGGGCCACTTCTCAAGAGCCTCTGCCATGATTGTGTGGTTGGTGTAGCAGCAGGTCTTCATTGTTACATCCCATGCTGTATCCCAGGGAAGGAAATACTCATCCATGAGAAGTCTCATGAGCTCTGCAACTGCAACTGTCGGGTGTGTATCATTAAGCTGGAAAACAGCCTTTTCATAGAACTTACTGATATCCTCGTGACGACTGAGGTATCTCTTAAGCGCAGTCTGAACAGAAGCAGAAATGAAGAAATACTGCTGCTTAAGTCTGAGCTCTTTTCCGGCGATGTGGTTATCGTTAGGATAAAGAACTTCGCAAAGCTGGCTTGCAAGGTTTTCCTGCTCAACAGCCTTCTGATAATCGCCCTTGTCAAAGGAATCAAGCTCAAAGCAGTTGATGGGCTCTGCATCCCAGATACGAAGGGTATTAACCATTCCGTTACCATAGCCGATTACAGGCAGGTCATAAGGAATAGCGCGAACTGACTGATAGCCTTCCTGTCTGAAAACATTGCGGCCTCTCTCGTCAACAAATACATTTACATAACCGCCAAACTTAACCTCCTTGGCATACTCAGGACGGCGAAGCTCGAACGGATTGCCGTTCTCAAGCCAGTTATCAGGTACTTCTACCTGGTAACCATCTTTGATCTGCTGCTTGAACATTCCATATTTATAGCGAATGCCACAGCCATATGCCATATATCCAAGGGTTGAAAGGGAATCGAGGAAACATGCGGCGAGTCTTCCAAGACCACCATTACCAAGTGCTGCATCAGGCTCCTGATCCTCAATTGCATTGATATCAACGCCGAGTTCATCCAAAGCATCCTTAACATCATCATATGCCTGGAGATTTATCAGGTTGTTACCAAGGGCACGTCCCATGAGGAATTCCATTGACATGTAGTAGACAATCTTGGGATCCTGCTCTTTTGCCGCACGCTGGGTTGTCATCCAGTGATCGACTATGGCGTCCTTAATAGCATATGCGGAAGCCTGGAAAATTTCCTGAGGTGTAGATTCCTCGATGGTCTTACGATAAAGAGTCTTTACATTATATAAGACGCTTCGCTTGAATAATTCCTTGTCAAAAGGTAATTGTTTTTTCTTCATTACTCCCTCCTCAATCATGAAGATTATTGTTTATTGGCTAAAATAAGCTTCAACAATTCAATACTTCTCAATATTGTAACGCAAAAAAGCATGTCTTACTAGTACAGAAGCCATTTTTCGTCACTTTTTACCATTTATATGTTATTAACTGTGCGTTAAATCGTTAATAGTTGTTAAATTCACTACATCCGACTATAATTATCTTTGTGCCGTGATTAATTTTGCACGGTGAAACCAATAATAGCTTTTATAGAAAGGGAGAAAAAGCATTATGAAAAAGTTACTGGCAATGATGCTTACAGCATCACTCACATTCAGCCTTGTTGCATGTGGCGGCTCATCAAATGAGACAGCATCTGACACAGCTGAATCAACAGAGGCAACTACTGAGGCTTCAACAGAGGAATCTACAGAGGCAGCTTCTGAGGAAACAACAGAAGAGACAGCTACTGCTGAGGAGTCAACAGAGGCTACTGAGGAGACAGCTAATCTCGACGGTTCAGGCTACAAGATCGGTCTTGTTACTGACGTAGGTGGTGTTAACGACCAGTCCTTCAACCAGTCAGCATGGGAAGGCCTTCAGAAGGCTCAGAAGGATTTCGGTGTAGAAGTCAGCTACCTTGAGTCAAGCACAGATTCTGATTACGCAAGCAACATTGAGACATTCATCGACGAGGACTACAACCTCATCATCTGCGTAGGTTACATGCTTTCAGACGCAACAAGAGAGGCTGCTACAGCTCATCCTGATGTTAAATTCGCTATCATCGATGATTCAGCAAACGCTGATCTTGACAACGTAACATGCCTTACTTTCAAACAGGAGCAGGCTTCTTACCTTGTAGGTTATGTTGCAGGTCTTACAACAAAGGCTAACAACGTAGGTTTCGTTCTTGGTATGGCTTCTGAGACAATGCACCTCTTCGGTTATGGTTATGTTGCAGGTGTTCTTGATGCCAACCCTGATTGCACAATTCAGCAGATGAACGCTAACAGCTTCGCTGATTCAGCAATCGGTAAGACAGACGCTACTCAGATGATCACAAACGGCGCAGACGTTATCTTCCACGCAGCTGGTTCAACAGGTCTTGGTGTTATCGAGGCTTGCCAGGAAGCTGGTGACGGCATCTATGCTATCGGTGTTGACTCTGACCAGAACTACCTTGCACCTGATACAGTTATCACTTCTGCTATGAAGAGAGTAGACGTTTCAGTTTACAACTCAGTTAAGGAGCTTCTTGATGGTTCAATCAAGGGCGGCGAAGTTGTTTACGACCTTGCTGTAGGCGGTGTTGATATCGCTCCTACAACAACTCTTCTTTCAGATGATGTTGTTTCTAAGGTAGAAGACGTTAAGGCAAAGATCATCAGCGGCGAGATCACAGTTCCTTCATCTCAGGCTGAGTTCGAAGCTAAGTACGGCGACGTTTACGAATTAGACTGATAAACACTGAACAAATACACAACCCTGGGGCGATGATTATCTCATTGCCTCAGGAAAATAAAGTGTTATAATATTAGTAAAGATACCGAATCAAGGGGGAATGTGCTTTGATTCGGTATTTTTGAGATTATTATTTTTTTTACGGAAATATAGGAGGGCAACATGAGACCTGTTTCCATGGAACGCGTTGAACAGACAAGAGGAGAAATCCTTGACATTATAAAGAGTGCAGAGCTCACACATGAGCAGAAGGTAACCTGCCTTGCAAACAAGGCGGACTCACTGATGGAGGTTCTTGATCTTCCCGAGGGACTTGATGAACTTTTAAATGTTCCCGGCGACGTAAAATGTATCTGTGATCTTTCTGAAGGACATGCTCCACTCAGACCGCGCTACATCACCCCTGATTATGGTAAACTTATGAAAGAGGGATGTAAGTATCTTAACCTTGAAGCACCCAGGGATTTATTCGAAGCACTTAACACGCTTCTTATTTTCTACAAACACGTACCCAGCGTAACCAATTATCCTGTTTACCTGGGCCAGCTTGATGATCTTTTGGAACCCTTCATCGACACTGTTGATGAGAACACCGCTGCAAAGCTTATCAAGATGTTCCTTTTGAACGTTGACAGAACAGTGCTTGATTCCTTTGCACATGCTGATATCGGCCCCAAGCCTTCAAAGACAGCTCACTATATCTTCGAAGCTGAGAAGGTGCTTGAGGATGCGGTTCCCAACCTTTCCCTGAAATATGAGGAAGGCGTCAGCACGGACGAATATCTTAAAGAAGCTGTTGAATGCGCTCTTACCTGCGCAAAACCAAGCTTTGCGAACCATAAGATGTTCACAGGTGAACTTACAGAGAATTATGTAATTGCAAGCTGCTACAACGGGCTTCCCCTTGGCGGCGGCTCCTACACTCTCTGCAGACTTATTTTAGGAAATATTGCCAAGAAGGCTTCATCAATAGATGATTTCAAGAACAACAAGCTCCCCTATGTAATGGACATCATGGCCAGATACATGGATGCCAGAATCAAATTTGAGGTTGAGGAGAGCGGATTCTTCGAGAACAACTTCCTTGCTCAGGAGGGCTTTATCAGCAGAGACAAGTTTTCAGCAATGTTCGGTCTTGTAGGACTTGCGGACGCTGTTAATATCCTCTTTGAAAAAGAAGGAAAAGAAGGACGTTACGGTCACAACGACGCTGCCAACCAGCTTGGCGTCGAGATCATGGAAATAATAAATGATTTCAATAACAAGCACACCAACCCTTATTGTGAGGTAACAGGCGGACATTTCCTCCTTCACGCACAGGTTGGTCTTGCTGAAGACCAGAATATAACACCCGGCACACGTATCCCGATCGGTGAAGAGCCTGAGGAGCTCATCGATCAGCTTAATGTGCTCAGTAAATTCCACAAGTATTTCCCGTCAGGCACAGGTGATATTTTCCCCATCGACCTGACTGTACATCGCAATCCCGAGTATGTAATGGACATCATCAAGGGTGCTTTTGCCAAGGACCTTCGTTACATGTCATTCTACTCATCAGACAGCGACGTTATAAGGGTAACTGGCTATCTTGTTAAGCGTTCCGAAATGGAGAAGCTCGACGCAGGACACGCCGTTATCCAGGACACAACTGCTCTCGGTCTTGGTGCATCCAGGAACGGACATATTTTGGAGCGAAAGGTCAGATAAAATGCAGGGTATCGTTACCAAGATAATTCCCTTTAGCAGCGTGGATGGTCCCGGTAATCGCACAGCCATTTTTTTACAGGGCTGCAATCTGGACTGTAAATACTGTCACAACCCGGAGACCAGGAAAAGATGCATAAACTGCGGAGAGTGTGTGAAGAACTGCCCCGCAGGCGCTCTTTCCATGGAGAATGATCAGGTGCACTTCGATCCCACTAAATGCGTATCCTGTGACACCTGCATCAAAACCTGTCCACACGACAGCACACCTAAGGCATCGCCGATGACGGCAGAGGCTGTATTTGATATTGTCAAAAAACAGATGCCTTTTATCCGCGGAATTACCGTTTCAGGCGGCGAGTGCATGTTACAGCCGGAATTCATCAGAGAGCTTTTTATTCTGGCAAAGGATCAGGGTCTTGGGACTCTCATCGACAGCAACGGAACAGTTCCCTTCGGGAATTATCCGGAGCTTTTGGAAGTTACGGACGGCGTAATGCTCGATATCAAGGCTTTTTATGATGATGAGCACAAATTCGTAACAGGCGGTTCAAACAGGGAAATCCTTGAGAACGCCACATATCTTGGGGAAAATGGTAAGTTGTACGAGGTGCGCTGCGTTATTGCGCCGGACCTTTACGACTGTGAGAAAAGTGTCAAAGCTACAGGGGAATTTCTACTGCCCCTTTATAAGCACCATCCATTTAGAATCAAAATCATAGCTTACAGACCTATGGGAGTTCGTGCGGAGTATTCCGACATGCGGGTTCCCACACAGGACGAGCTGTCTGGATATAAAGATATGCTTAGTGAGATGGGTTATGAAGAAATAATTATTATATAAAGAAGGAGGTACTAGGATTGGAAAGGGTAAGCCATATGGATCCAAACACTGTTGTCATCGAGATGAAGGAAATCGTCAAGAAATTCGGTGACTTTACAGCAAACGACCACATCAATCTGAAGGTACACAAGGGGGAAGTTCACGCTATCTTAGGA
The DNA here is from genome assembly GCA_947168335.1 of uncultured Butyrivibrio sp. Taxonomy (GTDB): domain Bacteria; phylum Bacillota; class Clostridia; order Lachnospirales; family Lachnospiraceae; genus Butyrivibrio. The sequence goes on from CAMVLM010000034.1 coordinate 16,168, forward strand.
GAAAACGGAGCAGGTAAAAGTACGCTTATGAACGTGCTTTACGGTCTTTATAAGCCGACCAGCGGCTCTATTTTCGTAAATGGTAAGGAGACCGAGATTGCAAGCCCTCGTCACGCTATCGATCTGGGAATCGGTATGGTACACCAGCACTTCATGCTGATCCAGCCTTTTACCGTTACCGAGAATATCATTCTGGGCGTTGAACCTCAAAAGGGTATCGTAGTAGATAAAAAGCTTGCAACCCAGAAGGTTATAGAAATTTCCGAGCGTTACGGCATGAAGGTAGATCCCAATGCAAAGATTGAGGACATCTCAGTCGGGATGCAGCAGAGAGTTGAGATCCTCAAGGTTCTTTACAGAGGCGCAGATACTCTTATTCTTGATGAGCCCACAGCCTCACTTACTCCCCAGGAAATCGATGAGTTGATGGAGATCATTCAGAATCTTACAGCTGACGGTAAGAGCGTCATCCTGATCACCCACAAACTTAAAGAAATCAAAGCCTGCTCTGATAACTGCACTATCATCAGACAGGGTAAATACATCAACACAGTAAAAGTCGGCGATGTAAGTGAAAATGACCTGGCAGCCATGATGGTTGGTCGTGAGGTCAACTTCCACGTGGAGAAAAAGGAACAGGAGCCCGGTGCTGTTGCCCTTGATATCAAAGATCTTCATGCAAAGGACTACAGAGGTGTTGAGATCCTTAAAGGTCTTTCACTTAATGTCCGCGAAGGCGAAATCGTTGGTCTTGCCGGTGTCGACGGAAACGGTCAGACAGAGCTTGTTGAAATCCTCACAGGTCTTAAGACTGCTGAGTCAGGTCAGATAACCATGGCCGGTAAGGATGCCTTCAACAAGACTCCCAAGGAAGTTTTTGATATGGGTATCTCAAGTATCCCCGCTGACCGCCAGAAACACGGTCTTGTCCTTGAGTTCTCAAATGAGGACAACATGATCCTTCAGCACTTCGAAGAGGCTCCCTTCTCAAATAAAGGAATCCTCGACAGAAAAGCAATTCACGCTCACGCAACTGAGCTTATGGAAAAATTCGATATCAGACCCAGAGGTTCAGAGGTTAAGCCTGCCGGAACACTTTCAGGCGGTAACCAGCAGAAGGTTATCATCGCCAGAGAGGTTACCAATGACAAAGAGCTTCTGATCGCTGTTAACCCCACCAGAGGTCTTGACGTCGGTGCCATCGAGTTCGTTCACAAGTACATTGTTGAACAGCGCAACAAGGGAAGAGCTATCCTGCTCGTATCCTTTGAACTTGATGAAATCATGAGTCTGTCCGACAGAATTGAAGTTATTTTTGACGGTCAGATAACAGGTAGCGTGGAAGGCAAAAATGCCGACGAAAAAGAACTTGGATTCTTGATGGCAGGAGGAAAAAAGCATGAATAAGAAGCGAGGTATTTTACACAGCAATGTTCTTTACACAATCATTGCCATCTTAATTGGATTTATAATCGGTGCGATTTTCCTTGCAGTCGCAAATATCAGTCCTGTGGAAGCATACTCAAAGCTTCTTTCAAGCGTTGTAAGTAAGCCCAAGTACTGGTTCTGGACACTGACCTATGCAAGCCCCATCATTCTCACGGGTCTGTCAGTTGCATTCTCATTCCGCACAGGTGTATTTAACATCGGTGCCGAGGGTCAGTTCGTAGTAGGATCACTCGCAGCAACAATCATCGGTATTCTCGTTGATGTACCTGCTGTTATCCACATTCCGCTTTGCATTCTGGCTGCTGCCCTCGCAGGCTGCTGCTGGTCACTCATCTGCGGAATCATGAAGGTTAAAAAGGGAATCCATGAAGTCCTTTCCTTCATCATGTTTAACTGGATTGCTTACTACCTTTCAAACTTTGCAGTAAATACACAGACACTTCACAAGGTGGGCAGCGGTGAAGCTACAAAGGATCTTCTCCCGTCCGCAAGACTTCTTTTCCCCAAGAGTGTCCTCACACTTACAGGATGCTCCGCAGCAAATGCCGGAATCATCATCGCTATTGTTCTTGCAGTTGTTGTATGGGTGATCATCGAAAAGACAACCCTGGGCTACAAGCTTAAAGCCGTAGGTTTCAACAAGCACGCTGCACAGTACGGCGGTATTGATTCAAACAAGTCAATCCTTACAGCACTTGGTATCTCCGGTGCTCTTGCAGGACTTGGCGGTGCTGTTCAGACAATGGGTATGGGCGGACGTCTCGCTCAGTTTGCCAGCCAGGAAGGCTACGGATTTGAAGGAATCACCGTTGCACTTATCGGCGGTTCAAATCCCATCGGCGTAATCTTCTCAGGTATCTTCTACGGTGCCATGAAGTACGGCGGATCAAAGCTTACGCTTATTAACGCTCCTTCGGAAATTATCAACATCATCATGGGCTGCGTAGTTATCTTCATCGCTATTGCCCACGTATTTAAGGAGTTATTCTTAAATATTTCTAAGAAGAAGGAGGCAAAATAATGAATATACTTATTCAGAATCTCGGATTACTTATAAATGCTACACTTATTGCAACACCTCCGCTCCTTTTTGCAGCCCTTGGCTCATGTTTCTCTGAGCGTTGCGGCGTTGTAAACATCGGAATTGAGGGCATGATGACTGTAGGCGCAGTAGTTGGTGCCATTACCGCTCTTAATACCCATAACGGTATCATCGCATTCCTTGTGGGCGGACTTGCGGGCGCTGTCTTCGGACTTATCCACGCAATCGTCTGCATAACCTATCACGCAGATCAGACAATCGCCGGAACAGCCATCAACTTCATTGGCCCCGGACTTGCTGTTTTTGCCTGCAAGATACTTTACAACTCATCAGATACACCTGCCATCGATTCTTCATACAAGCTTCCCAAGATGTTCAACGGTATGTTCTCAGCAGGAAGCTTCGGAAGTAACGTACTTAACGTTTATTCAATGGCATATCTCGTATTTATTGTTGCAGCCATCTGCTGGTTTGTATTCTACAAAACAAGATTCGGTGCTCACCTTCGTGCCTGCGGTGAACACCCTGAAGCCTGCGAATCACTTGGTATTAACGTTTACCTTGTAAGATACATCTGCGTTATCCTCTCCGGTTTCCTTGCAGGACTTGGCGGTGCATTCGTAACCCTTGCAACTGTTTCACAGTTCAGACCTACAGTTATCGTAGGACAGGGCTTTATCGCAATCGCTGCAGTTATCTTCGGTAAATTCTCACCTGAGGGTGCACTTAAGGGCTGCCTGATATTCGGTGTATGTAACGGAATCAAGGCTCTTGCCAGCCAGGGCAATGTGGTTTCACCTAACCTCATTTCCATGATCCCTTACGTTGTTACAATCATCGCTCTTATCCTCTTCGTAGGCAGAGCTAATGCTCCTGCAGCAAACGGCAAGCCTTACATCAAATCACGTTAAGAGGTTACTTGTTTATGACACATAATGAACTTATAGAAAAAGCTCTTGAAGCCAGAAAATTCGCGTACACCCCCTACTCGCATCACGCAGTAGGGGCTGCGCTTCTTACGGAGGATGACAGGGTATATCTTGGCTGTAATATTGAAAACGCTGCCTATACCCCCAGCAACTGCGCAGAAAGAACCGCAATTTTCAAGGCTGTCAGTGAAGGAGTTAAATCTTTTAAAGCAATAGCCATTGTCGGCGGGCCTGACAACGCTGAACACCTTCCCATCTGCGCACCCTGCGGTGTATGCAGACAGGTTTTAAACGAATTTGTTGACGCAGAATCATTTGATGTGATCCTCGGAACAGATGCCCCTGACAGAATGGAAGTCCACAAGCTCTCCGAGCTTCTTCCGCTTGGCTTTGGCCCCAAAAATATGAGTTTTCTGGAAAAATATTGAGGACATTAAATGGCTGATTTTATCAAAATACCTAAAATAGAGCTCCACTGCCATCTGGATGGATCCCTTGATCTTGAAACATCAAGAAGGCTTCTTTCCGAGCGCGGAGAAAACTATGAAATGGATGAACTTGCATATCTGATGCAGGTTCCGGATTCCTGTGAAAGTCTTGCCGAGTATCTTAAGCGCTTTGATCTTCCAAATCACTGCCTTCAGGATGCAGCAGGAATTGAGGAATCCTCTTATGCTCTTGCTAAAAATGCAGCGGATGAAAATGTGAAATATCTGGAAGTCCGCTTCGCACCTGCTTTTTCCACGTCAAAGGGAATGAAGTACAGGGATATAATCGAGGCTGTTGAGAAAGGTTTTTCAAGAGCCAGAACTGATTTTGACATTGAAACAGGAATCATCCTCTGCATCATGAGAGGCCTGGAAGAGACCGTCAACAAGGATGTCATAACCATCGGCAGAGAGATGCTTGGAAGCGGCGTTGTAGCCTGTGATATCGCAGGTGATGAGGCTTCATATCCCATCGAAATGTATGCAGATCTTTTCAAATATGCAAAAGATATCGGTCTTCCCTTCACAATTCACGGCGGTGAGACCGGAATCGTATCTAATATCATAGGTGCCATCGACCTGGGCGCTAAAAGAATCGGTCACGGTATCGCTATGATCAAGGATCCCGATCTTATGAAATACTGTGGAAGCCACAGAATCGGCGCTGAGATCTGCCCCACAAGCAACATTCAGACCAAAGCATACACACGCTATGAGGACTGCCCCATAATGACATTTATGGAATACGGCGTCCCTGTTTCACTTAATACTGACAACAGAACTGTAAGTAACACAACTCTCAGCAGGGAGTTTGAAGAAATCAATAAAGCCTTCGGTCTTTCTGACGAGAATCTGAAACGAATCTATGAGGATTCAATTGATATGATTTTTGCTGACGACAGCGTAAAACACAGTCTGTTAAAGAAATGGAATATGTAATTCAGGAGGAACAAAATGGATATCAAGACAATTTTAAATCATTGTGACCACACACTTTTAAAGCAGGAAGCAACCTGGGATCAGATCAAGGAAATCGCTGATGATGCTATCAAATACAACACAGCTTCAATCTGCATTCCCCCCTGCTATATCGCACGCGCTAAAGAATATGTTGGCGATAAGGTTCAGCTTTGCACAGTAATCGGTTTTCCCAACGGAAACATGACAACAGCCACCAAGGTCTTCGAGACCAAGGACGCTCTTGCAAATGGCGCAGACGAAATCGATATGGTAATCAACATCGGTGAACTCAAAGCAAAAAATTACGACTATGTTCTTAATGAGATAAAGGAAATCAAGGCTGCCTGCGGCAACAACATCCTCAAGGTTATCATCGAGACCTGCCTTCTTACTGATGAAGAAAAGATCAAGATGTGCGAGCTTGTAACAGAGGCCAAGGCAGACTATATTAAGACTTCTACAGGTTTCTCTACAGCAGGCGCTACTTTTGAAGATATCGCTCTTTTTGCAAAGCACATTGGCCCTGATGTAAAAATGAAAGCAGCAGGCGGTATAGGAAGCATTGCAGACGCTGAGAAATTCATGGAGCTTGGAGCCGACAGACTTGGCACAAGCCGTGTTGTAAAGATCGTTAAGGAAGAGAATCTGGCGTAATGGTCCCAGGGTGGTCCCAGGGGACGGGGTTTGTGGTCCATAAAATGGACCACTACCCCCGTCCCCTAGTACCAACATTGTTTACTACGCCGAACGAGATGTAGTTATCAAGTACTGAACCGTAATCCGTGCCCTCCTCCGGAACTGCCCGGTGGATACCGTCTACCATGTATCTGAGTCCGCCGTTTTCAAGTTCTTCCACAACCTTGTAACTGTCTATGAAAAAGGCATTGCACGATACTGTTGCGCCTTTATATACGCCTTTACATTCAGCCAGGCTGCAGTCCGGGAAATTGATATTTACAATCTCTCCGTACTCAAGCTTTACATCAAGGGCATCCTTAAGCATCTGCTCCAGATAAGCATCAGTAACCTCATGATTACCGCTCATTCCCTCGGATAATGCAACCGCATGATATCCCTGAAAAGCCGCCTCAAAAGCAGCGCCTGCCGTTGCGGAATACTGAATATCAGTAGCAACGTTGTAGCCCAGATTTATTCCTGACAGCACAACGTCAGGCTTTTCATCCATCACGCTAAGACTTCCCACTCTCACACAGTCAGCAGGTGTTCCACTGCAGTTAAAAGCCATTACACCCTCCACCGGAAAATCATGTGGATATACATCTATCGGGTGCCTTATAGAAATGCTATGTGAAGCTGCGCTCCTCTGGGAATCAGGTGCAATCACCCAAACTTCGCCAAATTCTTTTGCAGCTTCTGCCAGCCTGATTATTCCATCTGCAATTATGCCATCATCATTAGTAATTAATATTTTTCTCAATATTCCATCCTCTGAAATGCATTATATCTATTAAATGGACCACTAACCCCGTCCCCAAATAGAAAACACGCGACAGCATATGCTACCGCGTGTCTTACTATTACTTTAACTTATTTTTCAAACCTTCTCAACTCCGATTGTAACCTTCTCGCCGTTGATATCCCATTCCTTGGCATTTGCCACATCTGAACCATATACGATCTCTGTTGCAAGAACCTTGGTTGAGATAGCATCAGCATTATCTTTTACGATTGCTGCAATCTTGTCATTACCATTTACAGACAGCTTAATGTGATCCATTACTTCGAAGCCTGAATCCTTACGCATTGTCTGAACCTTACTGATTACTTCGTACATGAAGCCCTCATTGATAAGCTCTTCTGTAAGGTTTGTATCAAGGACAACTGTGATTCCGTGATCTTCGTTGCTCTCAAATCCCTCTTTCTGAGCCATATCGATAAGGAGGTCATCCTCTGTAAGCTCTACAGCTGTTCCGTTAACCTCAAACTTAAGAGCACCGTTTGCCTTAAGCTCATCCATAGCTGCGTTGCCATCAAGTGAACCCAAATACTCTTTTATTCCGCCGAGTACCTTACCGTACTTAGGTCCAACTGTCTTAAGCTGGGGCTTGAATGTATATGTTGTGAAGTCTCTTACGTCATCTGTGAATGTAACCTTCTTGACGTTAAGCTCATCCTCGATGATCTCCTGATAGAAATCTGATACAGACTTCTCAGCCTTTACATACATCTGTCCGATAGGCTGACGGTTCTTGATTGCTGCTGCATTTCTGCATGCACGGCCAAGAACAACGATATCAAGTACTTCATCCATGTTTTCCTCAAGATCCTTGTCAATGAAGCTCTCATCAACTGTCGGATAATCGCAAAGGTGGATTGACTCCGGAGCTGAAGGATCGCTTGTACGAACAAGGTTCTGGTAAATAGCCTCTGTCATGAAAGGAACCATGGGAGCTGCTGCCTTACATACATTTACAAGTGCTGTGTAAAGTGTCATGTATGCAGAGATCTTATCCTGCTCCATTCCCTTAGCCCAGAAACGCTCACGGCATCTTCTTACATACCAGTTAGAAAGATCATCAACAAAAGCGTCAAGAGCCTTACCTGCTTCAGGAATTCTGTAGTTCTCAAGGTTCTTATCAACTTCACCGATCATGGTGTTCATCTTGGAAAGGATCCACTTATCCATTACGGTGAGCTTATCCTTCTCAAGCTTGTAATCTGCTGCATCAAATCCGTCAATATTTGCATAAAGAACGAAGAATGCGTAGGTGTTCCAAAGTGTTCCAAGGAACTTTCTCTGTCCTTCCTGAACAGTCTTACCTGCAAATCTGGAAGGAAGCCATGGAGCTGAGTTTGTGTAGAAATACCATCTGATGGCATCCGCACCGTACTGCTCAAGTGACTCGAAAGGATCAACCGCATTACCCTTTGACTTACTCATCTTCTGTCCGTTCTCATCCTGCACAAGGCCGAGTACTATAACATTTTTAAACGCAGGCTTGTTGAAAAGAAGAGTAGCCTCTGCATGAAGTGAGTAGAACCATCCTCTTGTCTGGTCTACAGCTTCGGAAATGAACTGTGCAGGGAACTGCTTCTCAAAGAGCTCCTTATTTTCAAAAGGATAGTGGAGCTGTGCAAAAGGCATTGCTCCTGAATCGAACCAGCAGTCGATAACTTCCTTTACTCTGTGCATCTTCTTACCGCACTTAGGGCAGGTAATCTCATATTTATCGATATAAGGTCTGTGAAGCTCAACTGTCTCAGCTGAAGGATCTCCTGAAAGCTCAGCAAGCTCTTTTCTTGATCCTACTGAAAGCTGATGGCCACAGTCATCGCACTCCCAGATGTTAAGAGGTGTTCCCCAATATCTGTCACGGGAGATACCCCAATCCTGAATGTTCTCAAGCCAGTCACCGAAACGTCCCTTACCGATTGACTCAGGAATCCAGTTGATCTCGCTGTTGTTGCGGATAAGGTCATCTTTTACCTCTGTTACCTTGATGAACCATGAGGAACGTGCATAGTAAAGAAGGGGTGTTCCACATCTCCAGCAGTGAGGATAATCATGCTCCATCTTAGGTGCTGAGAAAAGGAGTCCTCTCTTGTCGAGGTCCTTAAGTACCTCAGGATCCGCACTGATAGCACCCTCATCCATTTCCTTCTGAGTAGGCTTACATCTCATTCCTGCAAAAGGAGTTTCAGGCTTAAGTCTTCCTTCACCGTCTACCATCTGTACAAGAGGCGCATCATATTTTCTACCTACACGGGCATCATCTTCACCGAATGCAGGAGCGATATGAACGATACCTGTACCATCTGACATGGTTACGTAGTTATCGCAGTAAATAAAGAATGCCTTCTTATGCTGCTTCTCTGTCTCATCAGCTGCACACTGATAGAGAGGCTCATACTCTTTATACTCAAGATCTGTACCAACATAAGACTCAAGAACTTCGTATGCCTTCTGGCCCTCTTCCTTGGCAAGTGAACCAAGAACTGTATCTGCAAGAGCTTCTGCAAGATAGTATGTATAACCGTCTGCTGCCTTAACCTTGATATACTTTTCATCAGGGTTTACGCAAAGACCGATGTTTGAAGGAAGTGTCCAGGGAGTTGTTGTCCATGCAAGGAAATATGCATCCTCACCCTTAACCTTGAAACGAACAACTGCTGTACGCTCTTTTAATGTCTTATATCCCTGTGCAACCTCGTGAGATGAAAGAGGTGTGCCACAACGAGGGCAATAAGGAACTACCTTGAAGCCCTTGTAAAGGAGACCCTTTTTCCAGATCTCGTTAAGAGCCCACCACTCGGACTCGATGAAGTTGTCATCATATGTGATGTAGGGGTGCTCCATATCAGCCCAGAAACCAACTGTGCCGGAGAAATCCTCCCACATTCCCTTATATTTCCAAACGGATTCCTTACACTTCTTAATGAAAGGCTCCATTCCGTACTCTTCGATCTGCTCTTTACCGTCAAGACCAAGCATCTTCTCAACTTCGAGCTCAACAGGAAGGCCGTGAGTATCCCAACCAGCCTTACGGGGAACTGTGTAACCCTTCATTGTGCGGTATCTCGGAATCATATCCTTGATAGCACGTGTAAGTACATGTCCGATGTGAGGCTTACCATTTGCTGTAGGCGGTCCGTCATAGAACATATACATCTCGCCTTTGCTGCGGGTATCTACACTCTTCTGGAAAATATCTTCATCCTTCCAGAATTTCTCGATCTCCTTCTCACGGGCGACAAAATTCATATCAGTGTCAACCTTCTTGTACATTTTTACTCCTTTCTGTACCTTGCATGGCTCTGGTTTTCTATTTTGCCCGAGAATCAGACGCAAACTTACATGAGCAGAAATCTCTGCATGGCTCTGCTTCTCTCACAAAAAAACCCCCGTCCTGTAAAAAGGACGAGGGTTAAACTCGCTGTACCACCTGTTTACGCATACTCCCCGAATCTACGGTTTTATATGTTTCTCCATCACGGGGAGACTCCGTCATGACTTACTGGGTAATTACTTTTAGGTCATGCAGCTCGGAAGTGATTTTCAACATCAGTTACTTGCACCGGCTCGCACCAACCGCCGGCTCTCTGATAAATCCATAAGGATTAAGCTTTCATCCAATGCCTACTGTCTTCGTCATAGCTTTTCTATGAAGTTACGATTTATTTTATTCATGGAAAAACAAAAAGTCAATAGTAAGGAAGTAAATTAGAAAATAACATAAGGGAAAATTGGAAACTGTGTTGACAACACCCCATAAATAGGCAATAATGAACATGTCGGTTTTGCTACGAGCCGATAAATACTAAGAAAGCGAGGTAAAGAGTTATGACAAATGTGGCATTAAGAATCAGAAAACATCATATTTCTATGACTTTACCTCGGGAAACTGTGTTCAGATAAGGCGGTAGTGCATATCTGAATATATGTTGTGATAGTTACGCCCCAGGTAGGTCTTTAAAGGCACCCTGGGGCTTTTTGCGTGCAAAAATACACTATTGCAATCCCCGAGGACATAGAAACACTAGTATTTTAGTAGGAGGAATAATGAAAACACTTACTAGTTATGTGCGAAAGCATTGGGTCACCTATTTCATGGCTGTGATGTTCATGCTCATTGCGATAGCACTGGACATGATATATCCGAAGATAACTGAAATAATAGTAAACGAATCGATTGTGGGAAGGGATTTCCACAGACTTGGGATACTTCTTGCGGCTATACTTCTGATAGGAATCGGAAGAAGCGTTTTTGGATATTTCAAGGAATTTACTTTTGACAGGAACTGCATAACCATAGGAACTGAGATGAGAAAAGACCTGTTTGACCATATCCAGGGTCTTTCACTCGACTACTTTGACGACACCAATACGGGCGAGCTTATGGCCCGTGTAAAAGACGACATAGATGCGGTCTACAGCATGGTGGGAATGAACGCCATGATGGGAATGGAGGTTCTTCTAAACGTAATAGTTGTGCTCTATTTCATGATCACACTCAATCCCGTTCTGACGATTCTTCCTGTGATCTGCATGGCAATCTGCGGAACAACCGCCATCATCATGGAAAAAGACTTGGACAAGGTCTTTGACGAAATGAGTGAGGAAAACGCAAAGCTCACCACCGTCGCAGAGGAAAACCTTGCAGGAGTAAGAACCGTCAAGGCTTTTGCAAGGGAACAGATGGAAATCGAAAAGTTCAGAAAACACAACGAAAACTACTACAACCTTAACATGAAGGAGGCAAAGCTTAACGTCAGATATTATCCAATTTTCCAGCTTGCTGCGATGCTTCTTCCTGTAATGTGCGCTGTTCTTGGCGGAATCGCTGTAATTAACGGCAAGATGACACTTGGAAGTCTTACAGCCTACATCATCTACAGCCGCAACTGTACCTGGCCCATGGAGGAGATCGGCTGGATTGTAAACGGTTTTTCCAGCTCTTTTGCTTCTCTTAAAAAGATCAGAAAAATCTACGCAGAGCACTCAACTCTTGCAGAAAACACAGCCCCTGTCAAGGTTGAGGGCATTGAAGGAAATGTTGAGTTCAGCCATGTTTCCCTTTCCTTTGGAGATAAGCAGGTTCTTAAGGACGTGAGCTTTAACCTGCCCTCCGGCAAAACCCTTGGAATCATGGGCGAGACGGGCTCAGGCAAGTCAACGATCATAAATCTGCTTCAGCGATTTTATGATCCTTCCGAGGGCGACATTCTTATTGACGGCGTCAGGATAAAGGACATGGAGCTTGGTCAGGTAAGGAGCGCAACTGCGGTAGTTATGCAGGAGTCCTTCCTTTTTTCCGATTCCATTGAAGAAAATATCAGAATGGGAAGAAGGGATGAGATGACCAGGGAAGAGATCGAGAGCGCTGCCAGAATGGCTCAGGCAAATGGTTTTATCGAAAAGCTTGAGGACGCCTACGAGACAGTCATCGGAGAAAGAGGCGTAGGCCTTTCCGGTGGACAAAAACAGCGTATCAGCATCGCAAGAGCTATCTCCAAGCATGCGCCGATACTGGTTCTGGACGATTCAACCTCTGCTCTTGATATGGAGACGGAAGCAGAGATACAAAAGACACTTGATAGTATAACAGGAGTGACACGTGTTATCGTGGCTCACAGAATCTCCGCTGTAAGGAATGCAGATGAGATTATTTTCCTCAAGGACGGAGAGATAGCTGAGCGTGGATCACACAGTCAGCTCCTTGCGAAAAAAGGTTTATATTACGATACTTACGTGGCACAGTATGGCTCGCAAGAAGAAAGGAAGGTGAGTGCGTAATGTCAGCTAATTCATTCCGCGAGGACGAGAATATAAAGCACACCGACATGAAAAAGGTCTTTGTGCGAATGCTGGGATATCTTAAGCCCCACATCGGTGAAATAATCCCGGTTCTCTTCTCGCTGTCAATATGCGTGGCTATCAACCTGATTAGCCCGCTGATCATGGAATACGCCATCGATGAGCAGGTGGCAAACAAAAACATAAAGGGACTTCTGCTCACAGCCGGTCTGATCGTATTACTTGGACTTATCTATGCCTGCTTTGTAAAAATGAGAATCTTTTTTATGAACAGGATAGGCAACAAGATCCTGCTGGACATCAGACAGGAGCTGTATGAGCATGTTCAGACGCTATCCTTTACATTTTTTGACTCACGCCCCACAGGTAAGATTCTGTCAAGGATCATAGGTGATGTTAACTCGTTAAAAGAGGTAATGACCAACACCATAACCAACCTGATCCCGAACTTTGTAACCCTCATGGGTGTGGTGATCATCATGATGGCAAAAGACTGGAGACTGGCCCTTGGAACTCTCTGCTCCATGCCCGTTATGATGGCAGCAATTTTCTGGATAAGGGGTAAGAACCATGCGGGGTGGCAGGATGTAAGAAAGAAGTCCTCAAACCTGAACGCCTACGTTCATGAGGACATTGCCGGTATTTCCGTGGTACAGAGTTTTAATGCAGAAAAAGAGACAAAGGAAACCTTCAGGGATCTGGCCAATGCCCACAGGGATGCATATATCAAAGCCTGTGGCTACTCCGATCTGTTTGGCCCTGCCATAGACATGAGCTGGGCAGTATCAAGCATGGTCATGTACCTGGTGGCTGTTGGGCTCCTTGGTTATACACAGGCAAGCGTTGGTCTTATCGCTGCTTTTGCAACCTATGCAAATATGTTCTGGAGACCTATCATGGGACTTTCCGGCTACTACAACCAGTTGGTCACAAATATGTCTGCCGCAGAAAGGGTATTTGACCTTCTGGACACCGAGCCTGAAATCGTTGACAAGGAAGGTGCCGGAGAACTTCCCGAAGTTAAGGGAGAGGTTGCTTTTGAAAACGTAGGCTTTACCTACGATGAAGGAACCAAGGAAGAAACTAAGGTCCTTGAAAATGTCAGCTTCACGGCAAAGCCCGGTGAGACCATCGCTCTTGTTGGCCCGACCGGTGCCGGAAAAACTACTATTGTAAATCTTATCAGCCGCTTCTATGACATTCAGAAGGGCAAAATACTTATCGATGGCCACGACCTTACCGAAGTGACCATCAACAGCCTCCGCCGCCAGATGGGTGTCATGACTCAGGACAACTTCATCTTCAGCGGAACCGTAAGGGAAAACATCCTTTACGGAAAGCCTGATGCCACAGATGAAGAGATGATTGCAGCAGCCAAGGCGGTCAACGCCCATGAGTTTATCATGAAGATGGAAAAAGGCTATGATACAGAGCTGAAAGAAAGAGGCGCAGGACTATCCAACGGCCAGAGACAGCTCCTTGCCTTTGCAAGAACAATGATCTCCATGCCAAAGATTCTTATCCTGGACGAAGCCACCAGCAGCATCGACACCCACACGGAAATGCTTGTACAAAAAGGTATAGAGGCACTTCTTTCAGGAAGGACCAGCTTTGTTATTGCGCATCGTCTTTCAACAATAAAGAATGCGGATAGAATCTTCGTGATCAACAACGGAGGAATCATGGAAAGTGGCAGCCACGAGCAACTCCTTAACAAGCGAGGCGCCTATTATGACCTCTATATGGCTCAGTTTGCTTAAATTATTCATACTGAATTGTGTGTGACAGGCAGATATACGGACATGAGCTATATGGCTATTTTGAAGCTATGAACTAAAATTATTAAGAGTTACCATTCACATCTGAATCAGTAAAATATGCTGACATATGCCCTGTGAATGGTAACTCTCCTTTTTTCTATTTACAGAATTGTGGTGACCTCTAAAAAAGGGGCTCAAATTTAAAGATTTCTTTTTAAAAATATGTTGACAAATTTAATCTACTACTGTATTATACTTTTTGTCGTCGCGCTGACGGCTTCACATATATGCGATAGTAGCTTAGTTGGTAAAGCGCCACCTTGCCAAGGTGGAGACCGCGGGTTCGAGCCCCGTCTATCGCTCTCAACAACTCAATATTGTGGTAATCGAGCTTATGCTCGTTTACATATACGCGATAGTAGCTTAGTTGGTAAAGCGCCACCTTGCCAAGGTGGAGACCGCGGGTT
>CAMVLM010000035.1 GCA_947168335.1 uncultured Butyrivibrio sp.
CCCACTTAAGTGCCTGATCTTCGAACTTGGACTTTGTAAACCAGAGAACAAAGTCGTTCTTATTTTTCTTGTTTGTATCTTCGCTTACGTCATCACGTACTCCTACAAAAAGGTCCTCTTCGTTATGACCTGTGAGTACATAATAATCATTTAATTTGGAAGTATCGAAATAAACATTTTCACCTGCAACATAAGCAAAGCCCTTCTCAATAAGAGCCTCCACCATATGTATAAACTCAGGAATGCAGTTTGTAGCAGGTTCCACCACATCAGGTGTCTTTATATTCAGCTTGCCACAGTCTGAGAAAAATGCATCAGTATAGTACTTTGCAATTTCCATGACAGTCTTATGCTCTCTCTTGGCACCCTTGAGCATCTTGTCCTCACCTGTGTCGGCATCGCTTGAAAGATGTCCCACATCAGTAATATTCATGACACGCTTCACATCATAGCCCAGATATCTCAGAGTCTTCTCAAGAACATCCTCACATATATATGTTCTCAGATTACCTATATGAGCAAAGTGATAAACTGTAGGGCCGCAGGTATACATTGCAACCTTGCCATCTTCATTGGGTACAAAGGTATCAACCTTCTTGGTTAACGTGTTGTAGATACTTAACTTGTTTTCCATCTTCTCTTCTTCTCAATTCTTTTATTTATGTGTGATTGCTTTTTTCAATCAGAATTCATTATACATAATATAAGGAATATTTACAAAATAATATATATTAGGAATAGCCTTCTCTTTTCTGCAATTATAGTTACTATTGTATGCCATTAAATTAAATAATGACTTTAGTATTCTTTTTCAATAGGTCTTCTTTCTATTTTCTTTATGAATAAAACTATATTTCACAGAAAATAAAATAACAATAAATAAACGGCTTATAGTATGACACCACGAGTCTTTGCAGACTAAATGTACTTGCTATACTACTTTCCTATAAAGTATCATGATAGCAACATAAATCCAGCACGGATGAGTGTGAATTTCTCTCAAAATGCAGCTTCTTTCAGGCCATGGACAAAAGAAGCTGCATTTAGTGTCTATAGTCTCTATTTTACCAAATGTTGCACCATTATACATTGAATGTATTTTGCACAATCCGTAGTATAATTATGTGCGCAAATAGCGACGATAGTGTGTTTTTTAAGACTATCCACACCACGAATCATAAGGAGTACTTCATGGATATTAACGCAGAGATTGGTAGCCGTATTCGTCACTATAGAAAAGAAAAAAGACTCTCACAGGAACAACTGGCAGAAAGAAGCGATCTTCACCCTTCTTATATAGGTCAGCTGGAACGTGGTATGAAAAGCCCCACACTGGAATCACTTTATAAGATAACAAAAGGTCTTGATATTTCCCTCTCTGATTTTTTAAAAAATCTTGAAATTGTTGATAAAAACGCCGATAGTTTTTCCTTAAAATCTTATCTTTTGATTGAACAGGAAAATGCCAGCGATCAGCGTCATCTTTACGAAATAGTGAAGCAGATAATTGCTTTAAAATCCAATTAAACAAGCGCCGTCGAAGTTTAAAGCTCCGGCGGCGTTTATATTTTATGGCTGCAGCACTTTTCGAACAGCTGCTTTCCATCCCTTATAACGTGATGCTCTTTCAGTCTCGGCCATCATAGGATTATAGGCTGTGCGTGACACACCCTCAAAGAGTTTGTTTCTGTCATATATACCAAGTGCAATACCTGCTGCATAGGCTGCTCCCATGGCTGATAATTCTTCAGCGGGAGGAACCATTACAGGAACTCTGACAATATCAGACTGGAACTGCATAAGGTATTTGTTCTTTGTCGGGCCGCCATCCACCCTGAGCTCACTGACCGGCATCTGGGCATCTTCATTCATTGCCATCACAATATCTGTTATCTGATAGGCTATACAATCAAGCGCATCTCTGACTATCTCGGCTTTTCTGGTGGTTCTGGTCATATTGCAGATTATCGCTTCTGCTTTGCCATCCCAGTAAGGCGCTCCAAGCCCTGAAAAAGCGGGAACAATATATGAATGATCATCAGGAGATGCTTTTCTTGCAAGCTCTTCTGTCTCTCCTGCTGAACTGATAAGTTCCAGATCATCCTTAAGCCAGGTGATAACAGCACCTGTATAATTTATATTTCCCTCAAGTACATAATTTGCCTTTCCGCCCATGCTCCACGCTAGTGACGTAACAAGGCCGTGGGTACTTTTTACAGGTTTCTCACCGATATTCATCATTACAGAGGATCCGGTTCCATAGGTGGCTTTTACCATACCCTTTGAAAGACAGCCCTGTCCAAACAGTGCGCCGTGAGAATCTCCGAGAACACCTCTTATCGGCACAGGCTGATCCAGATATCCCTCAAAATCAGTTGTTCCAAAATCTCCATCTGAATCAGTAACCTCAGGAAGACACTCAACAGGAATTCCAAATATCCTGCAGAT
Source organism: uncultured Butyrivibrio sp. (assembly GCA_947168335.1). Classification (GTDB taxonomy): domain Bacteria; phylum Bacillota; class Clostridia; order Lachnospirales; family Lachnospiraceae; genus Butyrivibrio. The sequence goes on from CAMVLM010000035.1 coordinate 2,449, forward strand.
TTCCTCATCCCATTTCAGCGTGTTGATATTGAAAAGCTGGGTTCTTGATGCGTTGGAAAAATCTGTTCTGAATTCCTTACCACCTGTCAGCCTGTAAACAAGGAAAGCATCTACTGTACCGCAGCAAAGCTTTCCGGCATCTGCTGCCTTTTTTGCATCCTCAACATTCCTAAGGATCCACGCCAGCTTTCCAGCAGGAAAATATGGTGAAAGATTGATTCCCGTATTTTCTCTGATAAGCTGACCGTGTCCCTGATTCATGATTTCTTCACAGATCTGCTCTGCTCTTGAGCACTGCCAGACAATTGCGTTATAGACAGGTTTGCCATCTTTCGTCCAGGCAATGGAAGTCTCTCTCTGATTGCTTATTCCAACACCTGCAATTTCTGATTTGTCTATTTTTGAATCATCTACAAGCTGTCTGACAACCTGAACAGTATTTTTGTAAATCTCCTCAGGGTCATGCTCCACCCAGCCTTTCTCATTTATTATCTGTTTATGAGGCAGGTCTCTTCTGGATAAAAGCGCTCCCTTTTCATCAAAAAGAATAGCTTTTGTTCCCTGAGTACTCTGATCAATTCCGATTATATATTTGCTCATGAAAGTGCTTCCTTTGCTTTTTTCGCAATACCTTCAGCGTTCATTCCATAATAATCAAATACTTCTTTGCTTGTTCCTGTGATTACAGGTGCATCCGGAAGTGCTATCTCAATTACCTTTTTGGGGCAGTTTGCGGAAACAACCTGTGCAACCATATATCCTAGTCCGCCGAATGGTGCATGCTCTTCTACAGTTACAACTGCTTTGGTCTTTGATACAGACTTTATAATTGCTTCAGAGTCAAGAGGCTTTACGCAGTACATATCGAGAACCTCTGCACTGATACCGTCTTTTGCAAGAAGCTCTGCAGCATCCTTTGCAGGTTTTACCATCTCACCACAGGCGATTATGGTTACATCACTTCCCTCTCTGACAAGAGTTGCCCTGTCCATTTCAAAGGGACAGTTATCCTCTGTATAGGTATCCTCAACAGGATTTCTGCCTGTTCTGATATATGCAGGCTTTTCATCCTTAAGAAGTGCCTCGATCAGGTACTTTGTCTGATGTCTGTCTGAAGGAAGATAAACTCTCATATTGGGAATAGCAGCCATGGCAGCGATATCCTGAGCACTGTGGTGGCTCATTCCAAGGGCGCCGTAGCTTACGCCTCCGCTTATTCCGATCAGTTTGACATTCATGTTTGAATACGCGCAGTCTACCTTGGCCTGCTCATAACTTCTTGTGGAAACAAAGCTTGCAGGTGATGCAGCGAAAGGCTTCTTTCCTGTCTTCGCAAGACCGGCAGCAATGCTTACAAGATCCTGCTCAGCGATTCCTACTTCTACCGACTGCTCCGGAAAATTATCAAAAAAAGGTGTAAGTGATGCGGAGCCTCTGGAATCACTGCAGAGAACAACTATGTCCTTGTCGTCCTTTGCATGTTCCATCAAAACATCACATATTACTTTTCTGTTAGGTATGTTATTCATGAAATGGCCTCCATATTTTCCTTAAGATCCCTGGAAATCTGTTCATATTCTTCGGGTGTGGGTACGTGATGATGCCATGAAGCTTTGTTTTCCATGACAGCTGAGCCCTTGCCCTTTATGGTGTTTGCAATGATACAGGTGGGTTTTCCCTTTGTATTTTTTGCATCTTCAAAAGCCTTATCAAGTGCATCAATATCATTGCCGTCCACACTTATGACATTCCATCCAAAGCTCCTGACTCTTTCAAAAAGATCCTCATGAGCCATTACATCTTCTGTACATCCTGAAATCTGAAGGCGGTTTCTGTCAATGATAGCGCAGAGGTTATCGAGCTTATACATGCCGCCTGACATGAAGCCTTCCCATACTGAACCTTCTGCCAGCTCACCATCACCCATAACCACATAGGTTCTGTTGTTTCTGCCGCTCATTCTGTTACCAAGCGCAATACCTACACTTACCGGAAGTCCGTGTCCAAGAGATCCGGAGTTCATTTCCATTCCTGAAAGCTTATTATTGGGATGACCGATGTACTGTGAACCGAATTTTGAAAAGTTCTTTTTTACATCTTCGTAATCCAGAAATCCTTTTTCGCAAAGAACAGCATAATACGCTTCAACAGAATGTCCCTTACTCATGATGAAGAAATCCCTGTTCGGATCATCCTGGTTTTCAGGTGAAATATTCATCTGTCTAAAATACAGGTCAACGAGAACTTCCATCACACTCATGTCGCCGCCTATATGTCCGCCGCCACCTTCTACGATTATGTCAAGAGTATCCTTGCGGAGCTTATATGATAATTTCTTTAAATTTTCCATGATCACACCTCATCAAAAACAACATCTTCACCATGAAGATATGCCTTAACCTTATCCTCGATCGGATCATAAAGATCAGGTTTTACTCCAATGTACTTACATGCCTCGTATATAACAGGTACGATATCCTCATGAATACCTACGCAATGGTGGATGTAAGGTCCCTCAACAACTTTTGCTTCAAGCCTCTTAAGGTTTGCAACCTCAACCCAGAGATATGTTCCCTTAGTGTAAGGTCCTTCAACACCCTTGGCATGTCCCAGAAGGATTGAGTACTCACCGTTGTCTCCGTCGAATCTTGCAAGTGTAAGAAGTCCGTGTTTTGCCTCAGCTGAAACAGCACCATTGTGCTCGAATGCAACCGGAACACAGATTGTAGGCTTTTCACCTGCAACTGAAATAGGCCATGGGCCGCAATGCTGAAGAAGTTCACCGTTTTCATTGTCAGGATGTCTTACTGTCCAGTCTGCAAAAAGACCTCTCTTCTCATTCATGCCTGCTGCTTCCACAAGAATCTGTGTGATAGCTCCGTGAATATCCGTCTCACATACAACCGGAAGTCCTTCTTCGTTAAGGAGTGCGTTTGCAGCACAGGGCATGATTCCTATCTCACCCTGAAGTGCATTCCAGCACTGAATTGCAATTGCGCTTGCGCCATACTTATCTGCAAGATTTCTCATGGCGATCTTAAGTGAAGCAACGTTCTGTAAAAGATCCTCTGAAATATCACAGTTCATATTGTCGTGACAGTACTTAACAACTTCAGCAACTTTATCGGGTGTCTTTTCCTTTACGGATTTGATTTCAGCTGTAAGCTCCGGAATCGGAATCGGTGCAAGCTGAATATTAAACTTCTCAAGAAGCTCTCCTTCATTACACATGGTGCTCCAGAAATCGAAGGGTCTTGGTCCGATCTGAAGGATTCTGATATTTCTGAATTTCTTAACAACATTGCAGACTGCAAGGAAATCCTTTACTCCTCTTTCAAATTCAGGATCATCAAGTCTGCAGTTTGTCATATATGTGAAAGGAACTCCGAATCTTCTGAGAACTTTTCCTGTTGCAAAAAGTCCGCACTGAGAATCACGGAGTCTCATTCCGTCAGGCTCAGGTCTTTCATCTCTGGGTCCCCAGAGAAGTACGGGAACGTTCAATTCCTTTGCAAGTCTTGCACACTCATACTCTGTTCCGAAGTTACCGTGAGGAAGGAATAATCCGTCAACCTTTTCCTTCTTGAACTTCTCTGCAATCTTAATGCGGTCCGCATCATCGTAAAGAAGACCTTCCTCGTTAATGTCCTTTATATCAACATACTCAACGCCCAGCTGATCAAGCTTATCCCTTGTCAGGTTTGCAAACTTGATTGCATCAGGTGCACTGAAAATACTTCTTCTTGTAGGTGCAAGTCCTATTCTGATCTTTGCTTTTTCCATAATTGAAATCTCCTTTCATTACCCCCACTATACATTTTTATTTATTAGCGTTTCTGTAACGCAAGCCAATCCATAAGTGTTACTTCTTTGCCATTTACCAAAACGGGTTTCTTGTCAAAATCAACCCTGCAGTCATCATTCAGCATCGGAATCCATGCAAAATGTCCCATATATTCGAAGGGCTCTCCATTTTCGGTTTTAAAACCTTCGTGAACATCCACAATCTTATCCCAATATGTGAAGTGAACATTTTTAGCACCTGCCTCCATAAGTCTGTGATAAGTAGGAAGCACATATTTATCCGGAGGAACCACAGGATCATTTGCCGCATGTGTAAACCAGATAGGCAGCTCCTTCATTTTGGCAATGTGCTCATCCGATATTCTTGCATCCAGCATTGCTTCACAGATTGGATAAGCTGCTGCAAAGAATTCAGGATAATCCATTATCATTCTCATGGTCATAAATCCGCCGTTTGAATCTCCGCCCACATATATTCTGTCGGTATCAATTGCAGATTCAAATTTTCTGATAAAGCAGTCGATGGCACTTTTCAGAGCTTCAACATAAATTGACTTTCCTGAATCACCGTACTCGCCGCTTCCATCATCAAGCCACATTGTGGGACACTGGGGAACAAAGACAAATGCTCCTCCGAATTTTTCCTGTACCCATTTTTCTGTAAGCTCTGTTACCTTGTTTCCCGAATAGGCAATTGCGGTTTCATCACCGCCCTCACCTGCTCCGTGAAGGAATATGATAAGAGGTTTCTTATCTCCCTTCAGATCAGGTACGAAATAACCGTATCTGAGTGGCATTTCCTTGTCATCAGAAACATCCTCAAGGAATCTGTCTCTCTGCGGGTTATGAACACCTGCAAGCTTATCGAATACAAGTCCTGTCAGCTCTTCATTTCCTTCACCAATGGGTTTGAGCTGTGTAATCTCGTAATCACAGAAGGTATATCTTTCATGTCCATTAATGTTTCTGAAATCCGCAGCGATTGCAGATGTGCATTTATATGTCGGTCCGTATGCAAGTTCAAGTGCTACATATCTTCCGCTTTCTGTTTTGTTACCATTTAAGTCACAGGGATAAAAATCCGTAACAACTCGGTATCCCTTACTCTCTACAAACTCATCTCTTTCAATGAAGGATTTTGGCATCTCCACCACGTCACCCTTCTTATCTCTTATTGTGACGTATACACTGAACTGGTCTTTATTAAGTTCTGCTGCCTTCACATCCCTTGGCATTGCCAGCACCAGTTTAGTTATATATGGACCAAAATCCGTAACCCTCACCACCTGATAATAAAGTCTTCCCATTTTCACCTCCGGTTATGCGTAATTTCTAATGTTTAGTTTATGATGTGCAAGTTATACTGCGTGATTTCTAATGTGTAGTTTTTCCGCGACTTTCACACCCGCAAAGCTGTTTGAACAGCTGTCTTTTCTCAATGAAATCCTTATAGAAATACTATAAATGGACTCTAACTTAATTTCAGTATATAATTAAGTTGAATTAACTTAATTTAGTACTTAATTATGTGTATTATTCAATCATGGCAACAACAACAGCAGCTTGTTTTGTTGCTTTCAATAAAACGCAAGGCAACAACCGTACTGCAAGCAGACATAATCAAGATAATGAGCTTGTCCTAGAGGGAGAGTAATGGGAATTACTGCAAAAGAACTGGCAAAGAAATTAGGAATAAGTGCGGCTGCGGTGAGCATGGCACTTAACGATAAGCCGGGTGTAAGTAAGGAAACACGCAAATGGATAAAAAAAGAAGCCGAGAAATACGGATATGACTTCAGCAGGATCAAGTCTTCGAATAACAAGAACGGAAAAATCCATTTTGTAATCTATAAGAAAAACGGCGTTGTCGTTGCCGACACTCCGTTCTATTCAGAGTTGTCGGAAGGAATATCAGAAGCCTGCAAGCAGCAGGGCTATAAGCTGAGAATACAGTATTTTTATGAATCGGATTTTACCAGACAGGACCTTGAAGCAATTCAGTTTTCAGACTGCATTGGAATAATAATTCTGGGTACTGAGCTGAATGCTTCAGATCTTTTACCATTTATCAGGCTGCCGATTCCCGTGGTCATTCTGGACAGCTACTATGAAACGATAGACTGTGACTTTGTTACTATCAACAACATGCAGGGGGCTTACAGAGCGACCCAGCATCTTATCAGAAAAATAAAATCCCAGCCCGGATACATAATGTCCAGCTATAAAATTCAAAATTTCAGGGAAAGAGCTGACGGATTCTATAAGGCAATTCGTGAAAACGGAATGTCCAGGTCACAGAGTATTGTTCATGAAGTTTCACCTTCAATAGAGGGAGCCTATGCTGACATGTGCGATATTCTCTCACATAAGGATCCACTGGCAAGATGCTATTTTGCAGACAACGATCTCATAGCAGCAGGCGCTTTCAGGGCATTTAAGGAATTCGGTTATCGCATCCCCGAGGATATCGCCATAATAGGATTTGACAATATGCCTATCTGTCAGATACTTGAACCCAGCCTGTCTACAATAAATGTTCCCAAGGGCGCTCTGGGAAGTGCGGCAGTCCGCAGACTGATCGAGAGAATAAACGAGCCAAAGCTTCCCTTCCTTCATACACAGATATCAACTTCTTTTGTGGATAGAGATACGACCTGATATGTGGTATCATATTACAGTATAAAAAAATTAAGAAATGCTTTACTAATACAAACGGCATAAAGAAGATATACTACCGGCTGAATTTTTATTTGATGATATCATACTATCTATCATAGAAAGGAAAATAAAATGGCAGATTATGTAATAAGCTGCTGCTCAACAGCTGATCTCAATGGCGAGCACTTTGCAAAAAGAGATATAAAGAAAGTATGCTTCCATTTCGAAATTGACGGAAAGCAATATCTTGATAATGGTGAATATCCCATAGGTGATTTTTATCAGTCCATGGCAAAAGGCGCAATGACCAAAACTTCACAGGTAAACACAGAGGAATACATTGAGCACTTTAAGTCATTTCTTGAAGCAGGTAAGGATATCCTGCACCTCACTCTGAGTTCAGGCATATCCGGTTCCATTAACTCAGCCAATGTTGCAGCTGACATTTTAAGTGATGAATTTCCCGACAGAAAAATATATATTGTAGATTCCCTGGCTGCATCTTCAGGCTACGGCCTTTTGATGGATGCAATCGCAGACAAACGTGACGAAGGTATGGGACTTGAGGAATTAAAAGCCTGGGTTGAAGAACACAGACTTGAGCTCAACCACTGGTTCTTTACAACAGATCTAACTTATCTTGTTCGTGGAGGACGTGTCTCCAAGGCTGCCGGAATCGTGGGCGGAGCACTAAAGATCTGTCCTCTTCTCAATGTTGATCACGAAGGCAAACTTATTCCGAGAGCAAAACTCCGCGGTAAGCACGCAGTCATAAAAGCTGCAGCGAACAAGATGCTGGAATGTGCAGACGGCGGCAGTTACTATGACGGCAAATGCTACATTTCACAGTCAGCCTGCAGAGATGATGCAGAAGCACTTATTGCAGAAGTAGAACAGCTCATTCCTGCCATGAAAGGCAAGATTGAGGTATACGATATCGGAACCACAATCGGAAGCCATACAGGCCCCGGCACAGTAGCCATCTTCTTCTGGGGTAAGAAGCGCGTAGATTAAAATACAAAACCCGGACTTCACTCTTAATCAAAAGTGAAATCCGGGATTTTTTATGCCTTTTCCAATGTCATTTCCAGAGACTATTTATACTTGATAAATGCCTTTCTGCGAACTATAAAGTAAGCACTCAGCGTCACCACTCCTGTGATCACCCAGGATATGGGATATACCATGAACAGAGTTCTGAAATCATGATGCGTCGGTATGTATACAAAAACATAAATAAGTCTGAATACGCAGGTACCAAGCACTGAAATCAGAGCAGGAAGAAGTGAGTGGTTCAGGCCACGCAGACAGCCTCCGCTTATCTCATATGTGCCGATCAGATAATGAAAAACAAAGGCACTCATTATTCTCATCATTGCATATTCAATAACTGCCGGTTCAGTGGTAAACAGTCCAATCATCTGATATCTGAATGTTACCAAAAGGAATACCACAACTGCAGAAACTCCCACTCCGCAGTACATGCAGATTCTGAACACTTTCTTGCAGCGATCCTCCTTTCCTGCACCATAGTTCTGACTTGTAAAAGTGACCGCAGCCTGCGCAAAAGCACTCATGGCACAATAAGAAATAAAGTCAAAATTAGCTGCTGCCGTCGAACCCGCAATTGCATCTGATCCAAAGCTGTTTACGGAGGACTGAATCGCCACATTTGACAATGAAAAAACTGCTCCCTGAAGTCCTGCAGGCAGTCCTATCTTCATCATACTCAGCAGGTCCTGCTTCTTTATTCTCAGCTTTCTGAAATCCAGTCTGAAGGTATCTTCCTCGTTTATAAGAAAATACAGAACAAGACCTGCTCCGAATATATTCGACAAAACCGTGGCAAGAGCCACTCCTATTACATGCAGATGAAACACTATAACGAATAAAAGATTCAGAAGAATATTTATTACTCCCGAAAGCATCATTGCATATAAGGGACGCTTGGAATCTCCTTTACTTCTTAATATCGCAGATCCATAGTTATATACCATTATGGCCGGCATTGCGAAGAAGTAGATCCGCAGATAAAGTATTGCCTTCTCAAGCACATTCCCCGGTGCTCCCATGAGAATCAGTATGGGCTTTGATATAAAAAAGCCAATAAAAATCAAAGAAAAACCGGCAATCAGAGATACAGCGATAACCGTATGCACGGTATCATTTATCTGATCTCTGCGCCCTCTTCCTATTTCCATGGCTATCAGAGCATTAGCACCTATGGACAGTCCTATAAAAAAACTGATGATAAGATTAATTACCGAGGAGTTGCTTCCCACTGCGGCCATAGCTTCCGGAGAAGCAAACCTTCCTACAACAGCCAGATCTGCAGCATTGAAAAGCTGCTGCAGAATACTGGATGTCGCAAGTGGTAATGCAAAAAGGATTATTTTATCAGCGAGACTGCCATTAAGCATGTCAAAGCTTTTTTTACTTGCCATTTAATCACTTCCGCCTATCTGTTACTTGATTGTGATAATCACCTGCTGATAATGTGTCAGCTTATAATGTCCTGTTGACTGTGCTGAAACGACAACGTGCAGCTTATCTCCGCTTACAGCATTTTCCGGAATCTTTATCAGCGCAGAACCTTCTGCCACTTTTGAATTATCAATTACGGCTTCTGACACGCTTTCTGAACTTGCCTCTTTATAAATCTTATAAGAAATAACATTTTCAAGTCCGTCAGGATTTTCAGCACTTGCACAGAGCAGTACTTCATCTCCGGCCTTTGCCGTAACATCAACACCATCTTTTACGGAAAGCCTTGGGGTATGCTCAGCCTTGTCAAAAGAATCTGAAACTGCCCACTTTATTCTTGCAGCAAAGTCGCGCTGGATAGTTGCGACATAAGGCCACATTGATTCCTGCCGGATGACTTTTCCATCTTTGTCTGTGTAATTATCCTTTGCAACATCCCATACATTGCAGGGTTCGCCCTTGGAGTTTTTATAATCTGCAACTCTGTAATATCTTCCGCCTACACCACCGTAGGAAAAGTCCTCAAGGGTTCTTGTTCCCCATGGAAGAAGAACAAAGAATGTAGGTGAATCGCCCTCTGATAAAAAGTCATATTGCTTTGCCGGCTCAAATCCAAATTTAGCGCCAAACCATTCATTTACGATATTGGGATTTGCTCCAAACTGTCCAGACTCACCCTCGCCTTCATAACGGTTTCCGTCAAGCCAGGTACAATAGCCCCCGGCGAGAGCGCTGCCCGTATTCAAAATTTCTTTCTTCATGAAATCGGCTCTGAGGGTCTCTTTACATTCATCCTCGGGATTTGCAAACCACGCATACGCATAGCTCATCATCTGAAGTGTCTTTACAAACTGTATTCCGGGCCATACCTCAGCCACATATTCCTTATACGCAGGATCCTGTTCACCACATGCAGTAATGACAACCTTGCGTGTAATCTTTTCATGGAGTTCTTCCCACTGGGGTGTATTTTCATATTCCTTCTGAATATCCATTAGCGCTCTGGCAATGGTATTTGTGCCACCCCACACCTGAATATACAAAGTTCTGTCATCATCATCCAGAATATGTTTTTTGATAAGTTCAGATCCTTCCGTAGGTTTTTCTGTTTCTCCTTCATAACCAATATTTCCGATCTTGGTTATGGAGCGAAGATAATCCGGCGTAGGATAACCGTCAGCGTGCTTACAGAGATTAGGATAATCCTTCTCGTAATCATCAATGACCTTAAACATCCAGTCCGTACCCGGCCATCTGTATGGCTCATCAAACGGGCCTGACTTGTCCTCAAATTTTGTACCGAAATCATCATCAAACTTTCTCGGAGGCTTCACTGCTCCCGGCACGCCAACCCAATGAAACTTGGATGAAGTCTGAATTATTCCCTGAAGGTCAACCTCGTTGGCATAAAAAAGAAAGTGCCTCAAGGAATTCTGATCATCCACCTCAGCATCCTGTGTGATTATTGTTCTTATTTTCCTCATAATACTTCCTGTACCTCTCCTTTTGTGATACCGTTTTCGTTAAAAGCATCCACCTGTACAAATACAGGTTCTCCCTTCATAAGTGCTCCGATTTTTCTGGAAACTTCACCCTGCGCACCTTTTTCAGGGAAAAATATTGCACTGTGATAGAGTTTATCTTTTTTGTAACCCCACTTGATATTATATCCATCTGCTCCATCAGATGTAAGAGTAACATTCATATCAAGATCTGAAATTCTGACAGCACCTGCTTTCACCCTGCCGGGAGCCTGTCCGTTACCTTTTCCGAAAACTCTGAGGCCGGATACAGCAGCAGGAAGTCCGAAGGGCACTTCATGTATCACAAGTTTTATGAATCTGTACATTGCTCCGGATGCCTCACCTTCATCTCCTTTGACAATAACAAAGTCATGTCCAAGGTTTGTCTCTGCATCAGATTTGTCAGTGATCACAGTGAAGTTTTCGCCATCCTTAGAGGCATAAAGTGTCCATCTTGTTCTGTGAACGTGCTCATCAATAACTCTGTTTCCTATTGCTTTAGAAAAAGCTTCCTCAACATTTCCGATATCAGTTTTATCATCTGCAAAATTTATCTGTATGCCATGAATCTCTTTTTCCTCTCCGAGATCCATCAAAAGCCATTCACCATCCTTACCCGTGGCTGCTCTCCACCAGGTCCGGACATTCTCTTCGCTTGCCCTTTGCGGACTGTTATCCTCTGCAGGAGAGATGCTGTCCCATTTTGCAACTTCGCAGTCATCCTCTATTCCTGCTGCTTTTTCGCCGGTACCTGTGCAATAAGAGGATGCAGTAACCTTGGCTCCCCTGCTCAAAAGGAACCATTCGGGATCCTGCCAGGGATCGATCTTATTTCCATCCACAAACCTTGGCCAGTCACCGTAGGCAGTATTGCAGAACAGATCTCCATCCTCGTCAAATCCTGCAGGCCAGATGCCAACACGTCTCTCCATACCATCATTAAGACTGATTCTGCTTGTGGAGGCATGCCACAAATTACCTGCCGCATCCTCCATGGTGGATCCATGACCTGCCCCCGGGATAAAGCCTCCAGGCTGATAAGAAAACGGATTGTTCTTTGCCAGTCTGAAAGGTCCAAGAGGTGAATCACTGACATACACTCCGTCACAATAAACATTGTATTCAGCTCCGGGGCATGCATACTGAAGGTAGTATTTTCCATTATGCTTATTCATATAAGCACCTTCAATAAAAGGCATATTACTGAGCATACCCTTAAAAAACGCCTTGTCCTCAGCAGGTACATGTTCAAAGTTTTCTCTGCCGATCTGATCGATCATGGCTTCGAAAGCCTTATCCAGTTCTTCACCCTCTATTACATTCTTGCAGTGATCCTCACCGACTCTCTCGTATCCTATTTCCTTGGGATTGCCATGTATCAGCTCAATCCTGTCTGTCTTTGGCTTCATTGTCTGCGGATCAAGCTCCACACCCCATATAGGTGTAGTGTTAGCGCATCCCCAGTAAAAATAAACTTTGCCGTCATCATCAACAAAAAGATCGGGATCCCAGAAGTCAAATGTGCCTTCTATCTCCTCATAGGGTCCGTTCTCTATATCTTTTGTCCTGTAATAATTGCAGATCTCACCTCTTTTGGATGCTGAAAAATAAACATATTCTCCGATAACTCTGACATCAGGTGCATAATCATAAAGCGGAAGATTATCCGGAAGTCTTACGCTCTTCCATTCTGCAAGATCTGATGAAACCCATACGCTGAGATTCATTGATGCAAAAATATAGTACTTCCCCTTCCAGTAAAGGAAAGTAGGATCCGCTGCCTCCCTTGAAACATGTATGTCGCCGCTGCCTCTGAAGTCTTTTACTATTTGAAAGTGATAGTCTATGTTAACAGGATTGCAAAAATATTTTTTCATAAAGCCTCTCCCAATTATTTACTGTCCCAACGTCTCTTTAAGATATATGCTGCCTGCTTGGGCTGTCTGTTTCTGGTAAACACACCTTTCTTGTTTCCACCCACTCTGAATATTCCCTCAGATGTCTGGAAATCAGCAAAGTTCCAGGTGAGCTCTCCCTGAATGAAATCGTATTTATCAAACACTTCGAAATTCATGTTGTAATACTCATCCTGATATTCCTGTGCCCACATAACTGAAGGCAGACGATGCTCATAGCCAAGTGTATCTGATCCGAATTCAGTGAAAACAAAGGGCTTGTTAAGCTTCTTTGCTTTCCATGCATCCATCTCCTCTATAAAAAGCTCCTTCGCATCCTGAAGCTCCGGACCTCCGGAAATGTACCAGCCGTAATATCTGTTGAGGCATATGAAATCGCAGAGTTCATTCACCTGACATTTTTCAGGAGAAGATGTCTTCTCAAGCGCTCCGGTTAGAGGCCTGTTCTGAACATCAAGTTTTCTCGCCTCATCAAATATCACCTTGAAATAGTTATGGGCAAATTCGCTTATTGTCTCAGGCTCATTAAACAGACTCCATGCGATTACCGAAGGATGATTCTTATCTCTTCTGAACATTTCATGTACAGCCTGAAGATGATTTTTCTGAAGTTCCGGTACAGTCTCTGTTTCAAAAAAGCTGGTGTATTTTCCTCTTCCCGCATCAACGAAATTCATCAGGGATCTCATCATTCCCACAGCAGGAACCTCGTCGATAATAAGGAAGCCCTCCTCATCCGCAAATCTGTACCACTCCTCTGCATAGGGATAGTGACTGGTTCTGAAGCAGTTTGCCCCGCTCCATTTCATGCACTCAAAATCTCTTTTCGCAACAGGATAGCTGAAGCCTCTTCCGATAACGTCAAAGTCCTCATGTTTTCCGTAGCCCTTGAGATATACAGGCTTTTCGTTTAAAAGAAGCTTCTCTCCTTCTATTCTGACAGTGCGGATTCCAATCCTGTCCTTATACTCATCAAGGACTTCTCCATCCTTTGAAACCTTTATTGTGATCGTATAAAGATAGGGCTTTAAAACATCCCACAGATGAGCATTCTTAATGTCAATTGTTCCCTCAAATGATGACTTTCCGTCTTGTTTTGCCAAAAACTTTCCGGCCTCTTTACCCGTCTCATCCTCAAGAATTACTTCAGCCTCAAGACCTTCATCCTTACCTGAAACATATGCACTTACGCAAACTTTTGCATCTGCTCCGTCAAGCGCCACTGTATAGTCGTAATCCTCAATCTCAGTTTCAGGAAGCCCCAGCAGATATACTGATCTGTGAATTCCCGAATAATTATAAAAATCAAAATAAGGAGTGATCAGCTTTCTTCCATCCTTAAGGGTCTTAACATTTCCGCAGGGAAGTGTTGTCTCATCAAGCTCATTATTAACTTTAACAGTCAGAATATTCTCTTCGCCGTATTTGGCAGCATCGCTGATATCACAATTAAAAGGCAGAAATCCGCCAACATGTCCTCCGACCTCTTTACCGTTCAGATAAACAACTGCCCTGTGAGTTACACTGCCAAATCTCAGACACACCTTCTTTCCCTTGAGATATTCGGGAACAAAAAGTGTTGTCTCATACCAGAAATCACCGCAGTAATCTCTGGATTCTCTATCCGTGAAAAAATCAGAAAAAGACGCCGGTACAGGCATCTTAATAACATCACCGCCAAGGCCTTTGTTCCAGCCTTCCTTCTCTCCTACACCCTTGGGATCAAACTTAAAATTCCACAAGCCATCAAGCTTCTGAAAACTCCTCACCCTATTACTAACCGGAAAAAGTAAACTCTCCATAAAACCTCCAATCTCATAATGAATTTATTTTTTCTCTACATAAGGCTCGGGGCATATATATGTCCCGAGCCATATTATAGGAATATTAGCCTTTTACACCACCGAGGGTGATGCCCTTTACGAAGTTGTTCTGGATGAAGGGGTATACGATAATGATCGGCAGTACACCCACAACCGCCATTGACATACGAACAGCTACACTGGGAATTGATGCCAAAGCTGTATTCGCATTACTTGCAACCGAACTGTTCTGTGTCAGGAACTGAATATTCTGGATCATTCTGTTCAGAAGGTTCTGAATTGAATAAAGATCAGTTCTCTTTGTCAGGTAAATATAACCGTTCATCCAGTCGTTCCAGTATGCGATACCGATGAAAAGACCGATTGTTGCAACGATGGGCTTTGCAAGAGGGAAAGCAATTCTGAAGAATGCCTGGAACTCTGTTGCTCCATCGATATAAGCCGCTTCCAGAATCTCATCCGGAACGCCTGTTACAAAGTAAGACTTCATCATCATTACATTGAATGCGTTCATCAAAAGTCCGGGAACAAGCAGTGCCAGGAAGGTATTCTTCAAACCGAACACTGTTGTGTAATTGATGTATGTAGGAACAAGACCACCGTTAAACAGCATTGTGAAGAATACTATAAAGGTCAGAAGTCCTCTGCCGGGAAGGAATGTCTTTGAAAGCGCATACCCCATAAGAGTTGTGATTGAAAGACCAAGTGCTGTTCCAACTATTGTGAGTAATATTGAAATCATGTAAGCATGAGGCACTGAATCTCCACTTGTAAAAATATATTTATATGCTTCAAGACTCCATTTTTCAGGAATAAATGAATATCCGTTCCTTACCAGTACAGCGTTATCTGTAAAGGATGAAATAACAAGGAGTATAAGCGGAATAATTGCACAGAGCGTAACTATTGTCATTACTATATGGCCGAAAATCTGAAATCTTTTTTCCTGTCCCATTATTATTTCCTCCTTTCTTAGAATAATGCACTGTCGGGATCAAGCTTACGAACAGCGAAGTTAGCTGCCATAACAAGAATGAATCCAACGATTGACTGATAAACACCTGCAGCTGCTGACATTGTAATGTCACCAAGCTCTATAAGTCCTCTGTACACATAGGTATCAATTGTATTTGTTACCTGTAAAAGAGCTCCTGAGTTCTGAGGTACCTGGTAGAACAGACCAAAGTCTGAATAGAAAATTCTACCGATAGCCATCAGGGTCAGCATGATGATTGTAGGACGGAGAAGCGGAAGTGTGATACTCTTGATCTGCTGCCACTTTGTAGCTCCGTCGATAGCTGCTGCCTCATAGTAGCTTCTGTCAAATCCAATGATTGTTGAAAGATAAATGATACAGTTATATCCAATACCCTTCCAAAGATTTACAAATACAAGAATGAAAGGCCAGTACTGTTTTTCCTGATACCAGCTGATTGGATCCTTACCTATAAGTTTCAATATTGTATTGTTTATGAATCCGTTCTCTGCTGAAAGGAATGCAAATACCAGATAGCTTACAATAACCGCTGAAAGCAGGTACGGAAGAAGGATTACTGACTGATATACCTTCTTTACCTTATGTGTAAGCTCTGACAAAATGATGGCGATCATAATCGCAAACACTGTATTTACCAGAATAAAAACAAGGTTGTAACATATGGTATTTCTGGTGATTATGAAAGCATCCTGTGTTGAAAACAAATATTTAAAATTCTTAAGGCCCGCCCATTTGGAGCCGTAAATTCCGTTTTTAGCTTTATAATTTTTAAATGCAAGAACAATTCCCGGCATTGGCATATAGTTATTGATAAACATATAGATAAGGCCCGGGAGTGCCATTATATAAATCGGTATTGAGCGCTTAAGCAGTGATTTACGCTTAGCAGGTGACATTTTCTGTTTAACCTTTTTTTGCTCAGCCATAGCCCCTTCTCCTCTTCTTTTTCAGAATAAATGCCATCCCGGATCTCAGACTCTTCCTTAATCCGAGATGGCATTTTATATTTTTTACCTTCTCAAATTTGTAACTTTAATATCATCCCTAATTTATTACTTTACGCCGTTAGCTTCTGCCCACTCGTCAAGAGCTGCCTGCTTAGCTGCCATATAGTCATCAAGACCAGCTTCCTTAAGTCTTTCTACCATTTCCGGAATACCTTTTTCAGGATCAAGGAAACCAAGTTCAAGCTGTGACTGATACTCTGAATAAACGTTTGTAAGTGCTGTGTACTCTGCTGAAACTTCGCTGTTATCAAATGTGAAGCCCATAGCCTTTGAAGCTGTAGCTGTGTCATTGAAGTTCTGCATTCTATCCCAGATTGTAAGCTCATTGCCTTCCCAGATCTTAGCGATGAACTGATTGGGCATCTCCCAGTTAACGTTGTTGAAGTATTCGGAATTCTCTGCGCTCACACCATCAGCATATGTGATGTGTCCGTCGTCTGTCTCTTTCCATTCAACACCTTCTTCACCCCAGCAAATGATTGTTGATGCTTCGGGATCTGTGTAAAGAAGATTAAGTACCTGCATTGCTGCAACCGGATCATCTGTGTTCTGGTTAATGCACCAGGGCATTGTGTTGTATGCATTTGAACCCTTGAAATCAACACCAAGCTGGAAGATAATCATAGGCTCACCGCAAAGGTTTGACTCCTGCTGTCTGATTCCGGGCTTTGTAGCTGTCTTGTAGGCCATAAGTGAACCGGACTTAACCTGAACTGTTGTAGCAGTTGTTTCTGTTACAGCATCGGGAGAAATCCATCCCTTCTGGTTCCATGAATACATTCTTGAGCAAAGATCCTTGTACTGATCACTTGTGAACAGATCCTCGATTACAAGGCTGTTTGTAGGATCAAGAAGTACTCCGAAGTTATCTGAAGGAATATCGATTGCAAGACACTGGCTTACTACTGAAGAGGTATCCATATAGAATACTGTCTTTTCAGGATGAGCCTCGTGAAGCTTTGTAAATATATCCTCAATGGTATCAAAATCTGAATAAATGATTTCGTCATCACCCTTATAAAGTGAAGCATAATCAAATCCGATTTCATCAAGAAGTGCTGCAGGGATTGAAATACCAAACTTACCAGCTGCATCATCCTTCTTTACAGGTACACCGTAAAGAGTTCCGCTTACACGGCAGCCATCGATTTCTTCTTTTCTGAATGTTTCAGTAATTCCCTGTCCATATTTCTGAAGAAGATCATCCTCTTCAAGATCAAGTGTATAACCCTTGTTTACGCAAGGCATGAAACCAACTGATACTGCATTGAACAGATCAACCTGCTCACCTGATGCAAGCATAAGGTTCATATTCTGTGAATAGGATGCTGCATCCATTATCTGAAGCTCAACCTTAACTCCGAGCTTATCTTCTGTAATTTCTGAAAGCTTCTCGGAAATTCGATCAATACCGGCAGGTGATCCTGCAAAGTTCATATATGCAATAACAACGGTAGGTGTCTCACCTGAATCCTTTCTGGCCTGGATAGCAGCCTCAGCCTCTCCTGATGAAGCAGCCTCTGTGCTCTCGCCATCAGAGCTTTCAGCGGTTTCTCCGCCATCTTCACTTTTCTCTGCAGCAGGTGTTGTATCATCATCTGATGATCCGCTTCCTGAACCGCATCCGGTCATAAGTCCCATGACCATAGCTCCTGATAAAAGCAAAGCCATAAGTTTTCTTTTCATTAATAGTTACCTCCCTTTCTATTTGCGAACAGTTTTAAGACCCATAAGTGCAGTCTTGCCTTCAACTAATGCAAATTATAAAATATAACCGGTACTCCAATGTTGAACTATTATTAGTTGTTTATGTAAATTTCTTATATGATGAGCAAAGAAAAAGACAATAAAAAAACATATTCATTCAGAAAAAGACTTTTCCGTTTCTTTTATATGCTGGTGGGCGTGACCATTATTGCAATGGCTGTGTATGCCGGCTTTTTCAGCTACTCTCTGCAGAAAAGAACCTACAGGGATATAAGGCAGTTTCTTTCTTTATATAACGATCAGACAAGCTCAAACTTAAAAAGTGTCGATTACTATCTTATGGAACTTTCCAACTACAGCACTGATGTTTCCACAATTTCAATGCTCTATGATATTAGTGAAAATTACGGAAATGTAATAAAGATTTCTCAGATGTTTGAATTTAACCTGCGATCTTTCCCGGTGGTCCAGGGAATGTACGCCTACTTCCCACGCAATACAACCTGGGTGGGTTACAGCGGCTCTTCGCAATCACAGAATACCTTTCAGCCATTTTTGAAAAAGCAGTTCCAGAATGATGAAACAATCGGAAATATCAAAAATGCCAACGGACTCAAGTGGATTCCTTATGTATATGAAAACAAGACATACCTTGTAAAAACTTTTTATTACGACAACAGCATGGTAGGCGCATGGACAGATCTCACCACTTTGTCCTCCTCCCTTCGTAACTTAAGTGACATGGATGCTCTTATCCTTTTCACGGATAAAGAGGGAAATATCATAAGCGTTGAGAGCCCGAACTCAGAAAACAAGGATCTGCTGCAAAGCATCTCTTCTATAAAAAATGACATTAAACTGCCGGTTGATAAATCAATGAATGCATCTGAAATCATTACCGTAAATGGTGACAGATATATGATAACAACAGTTGAGCTCTCATATTGTGACTACAACATCACCGCCATGATCCCTATGAAAAAAATCGGTGAAACAGTTGGAATATTCTGGCGCTATGCTGTTCTGTTCCTTTTGATTGTACTTACTGCTTTTGCAATCGTAGTATTTTTCCTGAACAGATTTATCGGAAATACAATGAATATGCTCACAAGCGTAAACAAAGCTATTGTAGCCGGAGATTCAGAGCAAAGAATCGACATTTCAAACGAAAACTGCAGTGAAGTACTTGAAGTAGCAACTACCTACAACAGCATGGTTGACCATATACAAAAGCTTAAAGTTGATGTATACGAGGAGCGAATTCAGAAAAAGAATTTCCAGCTGTTTTTCTTAAGGTCACAGGTAGCTCCTCACTTCCTTATCAACTGCCTCAACATGATAAGCTACCTTGCTGATGGAACCAAAGAGAACACTGCCATCCTCAGGAAGATGATAGAAACACTTTCAAAGCATTTAAGATACACTCTCAGCACAGATGACAAGGTACCCATATCAAGAGAAATAGAATATCTTGATAACTATGTCGAGCTTACAAAGCTCAGATTTCCCGGATGCATTACCTATGAGAAGGACTTTGACGAAAAGTCCATGAACGCAGCAATTTTCCCCATCATGCTTATTATGTTCATGGAGAACGCATTCAAATTCAATCTTGTTATGGGCGAAGAACTCATAGTAAAAGTAAAAACCGAGCTCTATGAAAAGGATGGAGAAAAGAGGCTTCATATCACTCATATTGATTCAGGAGAAGGTTATTCAGAAGACTTCTTAAACTACTTCAACACGGGCTTTATAAATGATCCAAATGATAAGGACGGTAACCACATAGGTATCAGAAATGTAATCAGAAGACTTCGTCTCTACTATGATGAGACCGCCACAATGAAGCTGTCCAACGAACCGGGCATGGGTGCAAGAATAGATGTTGATATTCCCTATTTAGAATATGAGGCACCAAAAACAGAAGGTCAGACAGTAAAAGGAATTTTTTCATAATAAAATTTATACATGGAGAACAACATGACATTACTAATTGTTGATGATGAATTTTATCTTGTACAGGGTGTTAAAAATGCAATAGACTGGCCAAGTCTTGGAATAACAGAGGTTTATGAAGCCTACAGCGCAGAACAGGCAAAAAAAGTCTACGAGGAACATCCCGTGGACATCCTTCTTTCAGACGTGGAAATGCCCAGAGAAAGCGGTCTTGATCTTATACACTGGGTCAAGGATAACGGTTATGATTCCGTAAACATATTGCTGACAGGTCATGCAAATTTTGACTACGCAAGAGAAGGAATCTCATTACAGATTCTTGATTATGTTTTAAAGCCCATCGAGGCGGCGTCTCTTTCAAAGGTTTTAGAAGCTGCTACTATAAAAGTTAATGCTAAAAAAGCCGAGCAGGAGGAAAAGCTTGAAAAAGCAACAGAAACACTCTGGCAGTATCTGTTTGACGGCACACTAACAGCTGATCCCGATTCAATTGCGGAATATATTTATGAGAACAATATCCCCGAAACATCTATGGATAAGTCGTATTACTACGCATATCTGATTGTTCAATCCTCGGCGGATGCTTTTTCTGTTCTTCCAATAAGAGAAGTTTTGTCTGAGCTTTTCACTGAAAAAGTAAATGTAAGCTCTGTGGACAGAAACTGTTTTATGCTCAGCATAGAGCTGACGGATAAAAGCCCTGTTGAGCAGGACCGTGAGAAGAATATTATTGCAAAACTGAACCGCTCAACAGAAAAACTGACTGAAGAATACAGGGGATGCAGATTTTTGTTTTATTCCTTTGCGGACGCTCCCATGTCTGCTGCTCCCTATGCTTATGAGCTTCTGGCACAGTATTCCAAATCAATACTGTCGTCGGAAAACACGGTTATATCAATTATGAATCCCGCCCTATCCGGCATTTCCGAAAAGTCAAAGGAGCGCAGCGAAAGAATCCCGCTGGAGAAATGGGAGGAAATGCTGTTATCCGGAAGAAGCGAGGATATCCTTCTTGATATTAGAGGCCTTCTTATGCAGACAGACTCAACTTATTCTTCCGGATTTCTGCGTTCAATATATTATGGCCTTTTATCAGCGGTATTCACGGTCCTTGCGGAAAAGAACTGTTCCCCCACTTCAGTGTCTACTGAGATGGCAAGAACCTCTGACCCAAGAAGCATTACATCCTCAGGTGAAGGACTTCTTTCCTGGGCTAAATCACTTCTTAGGACTTTCTCTGAAATAGTCGAGAATAGTGAACCGGAAGAAAACATGGTTCTTCAGATAAAACAGTTTATAAAAGAAAACTTATCAGATGCGGATCTTTCAAGAACTACTATTGCTGAAGCCGTTCACATATCTCCTGATTACCTGTCCTTCGTATTTCACAAAGAACAGGGGCAGGTGCTTTCGGCTTACATAAACGAGGAGCGTATTGCGGCAGCCAAAAAGCTTCTTCTTGGAAGCAACGCTTCCTCCCAGGAAATTGCGGAAAAAACCGGATTTTCCAACGTGTCCTATTTTCACAAGCAGTTCAAGAAGGTAACCGGACTCACCCCCAACGCATACAGGACACAGCACGGAAACGTAAAATAGATTTCAAAAAAGACGCTACAGCTGCAGCGTCTTTTTATATAGTCTGATTAGTATACTTTTACGTCTCCTATTATTCCACTTGGTGAAACAATCTTTATATCAGGTCCAAGGAAACCTGCTCCACCTGTGAGTTTATTTACCAGTCTGTCCAGTGTGGTCCTGACTTCAATTCTAAGGGTGTTGGTTCCATCCTTAACCTTACCTGCTGTCTCAAATATATATGGAGGGCAAAGCGAACTGCCTGCATATTCATCATTTATCCAGACTTCGGCAGCTTCAAATGCATCCTCCAGTTCAAGATAGCTGTCAGCTTCTTTTCCTTCAAAGCTTATCTCATATCTTATTATTCCGGAAAAATCAGGCTTCTGATCAAGGATGTTTCCAAGCTCTGTCATCTGAATCTCATCCTTAAAATTCGGATAGTTTTCATTTTCCGTAAAGGAAACCTTCCAGGTTCCTGCCACCACTCTGCCAATGCTCTTAGGCTCTATTGGTGTTACAGCCTGTGACTTAAGTTCAGAATCATCAGACGTGATCACAAAGACTGCCATCTCATAAGGTTTAAGCTTTAGTGCAATCTCCGTATGGCTTTCAGGACTGTTTTCTGAACATACCACCGTTTCAATCCGGTTCTTCATCGCATCATATCTGTAGCAGCTTCCCTGTGCAGGGACTCTTACCTTACCATCAAAGGTATCACATATGCTTTCATTTGAAATAAGTAATATTTTCTCATTATCCTTTTCATAATGATAAACTCTGAGATCCCCGAAAGTACCTGAAGTAATTACAGCATTGGCTATACCTGTATTTCTGACTTCTTCTGCAATTTTAGTCAGAGCAGTCACCTTGTATTTTGAAGTTCCATCCTCTCCTGCACCATCAGGTGACCAGCCTGCAAAAATAACAGATAAGCCTGAACCCTCTGCCTTATCTATAAACGAGGATACTGATTTTGGAAGATAATCAGCTCCGGGTATAATCAGCACTTTAAATGTATGACCATTAATAGTAAGCCCCTTATCATCAAGCACAGGGCTGTACTCTCCGTCAAATACAAGGGCATCTGCAGGAATGACATCAAAATCAATCTGAGCTTCATCAAGCTTTCTTGCGACCTTGACAGCGTCCATGTATTTTTCACCTGACCACTCTGTTTCAGCGTGATAAAGGACTGCCACCTCTACAGCGTGCTTTCCGCCGCTTATAAGATGTGACACTCTGTTGGTGTAGCTCATAAGCTCTCCAAATGGCTTGTACAGCGGATTTTTACCATGAGCATAGAAATGCGGAGGACAGTCAAAATCAGGAAAATCCTTGGGATTAAACGCATGGGGAACAAAATGATTCACTCCTCTTACAAGGAAATGATCAAGCTCATATTTCATGAGCCTTGTGCCCTCTTCCCAACCGTAAGCTCCGAAAATCTCGCACATGGTATCACCATGTTTTTTAGGATCAAGGTCCGCAAGGGATGTACCCAGTCGTCCCAGGATGTGGTGATAAAATTCACCATCGGCATCAAGTCCTATAAGTCCCTTATGATTTATGTCTGCGCCACCCTCTGTGATCTGGCCGCCTATATCATCTATTCCGGCCCAGTCCTGTCCCCAAAGTGCACGGAAATAATGTCCCTGGGAAGAACCAAGCTTTGTACTGTTGTCATTATCCTCGACAATATGACCTATGTACTTTACGCCGTGCTCTCTGCACCAATCACCAAGCTGATCTCCGAAATTTTTCTTACATAGTCTCGTTACTATATCCATAAAGCCCACACGGATATCAGCTGTAAAATCCGGACTTCCTACATTCATCCAAAGTGCCGGAATAAGCTTTCTGTAATCAACGCCAAAACGCTCTTTCATTTCAGAAGGCATCTCCTCACTCCAGGGAAGAGGCATTTTCATGTTTCCGATTGCAGCATCACTTCCGGTATAACCTGTCACATTACCGATTTCAGGCTCATCTGAGAAAAAGCCAAGGATCGTTTTTCCAAATTCATCCTTATAATGTTCATAATGAGGTTCATAGCATGCATCAATCTGAATACGGCAGGATTTTTTACTGAGGAAATTGACATAACCGCCTCTGCCGCCACCATTCCTGGTTGCATAGATTACGAACACCCTGTAAACTCCGCCGGGAACATCCCAGTGTAATGTACCCTCTTTTACTTTATCCGTAAGATCGATCAACTCATCACTAAGGTGATAAATATCATCTTCCTGTCCGTCCAGTCTTGATGCGATCACTGCAAAAAGGTGATCATCATCAAATTTTCTCTTCTCACCACCGGCAAAAATACTGGGTGCCTCAAATGGATTGTCATAGTACTTTGCTGCCTTTGCCACATCAAGAGTGACCTGCTTTTTGGGGCCAGCCACATCATAACATGCATAATTCAGGAACTGCTTGCATAGTTCGGGCTCTGCATCAGCCATCTTCCCTGCTGCCTGTCCACTGGGGAAATGGGCATCATCAAGAATCCACAGCTTCATGTCCAGCTTTTTGGCTTCATCCAGAATGATGTCCACATCATGAAACCACTGCTCTCCGGCATAATCAGGATGCGGTCTTGCTTCAAGACAGATCTCCGTTACATTTGCATTATGTATTGCATTGACATACTCTCTGAGTACAGCTTCGTCCTCGCCGTGCTGCCATAAAAAAGGAAGAACATAATTTCCATTTTCTCCCTTAAGACAATCTAAAACCGATAAACCCATAATAACCCTCCACAATATTGACAAAATACATTATGAGTCTCATTATATCAGCGGCTTTTTTTTAATATATGTACGATTTTTAGGACTTATTGTATTTTTATTAGATGTTACAGAAAACAGGATCATTCTATTTCTATAAACATATCCCAGGGACTTATTCTGATCTCATCTCCTTTTGAAAACTTTTTATCTGAGAAAATCTCAGTTCCTGCTGTAGGTAGCTTTACTTCTTTTTCATCCGCAGAATAATTAAAGTAATAGTGCACTGTTTTTCCTTCTGTGTTAATTCCGCATCTGTGGATTACAGGGAATTTTACAGTGTCATCAACATCTATTCCAGCGTTCTTCACCGTATCCTCAAGCACTGTTCCAAGCATTGTCTCAGAAACATTACAGCCAAGATAGGTTGCAACCCCCTTACCGAAGCTGTTCCTGGTAATGGCAGCATATCTCTCATAGCCAGGATGCGCGTAGGATGCAAGAGCTGTTGCACCTTCAAGGTTTAGAAGCTCGCAGAAATCCATAACCCTTAAATCGTCCTTGCCTGCTTCCTTATAAAAATCAGACCTGAGGCTGACATTTTCTGGCCATGAAAAATGGCTGTAGCTTACACCAAACACCTCTGCAAGGCCATGAGGTGCCTCATCATGCCAAACCTTCACATTTTCATCTGTAAATGCACTCTTAAATGTCATGAAGACATGTCCGCCATTTTCCACATAGGCAGTAACAGCATCTACGGTAGACTGCGCAATGCAGTACATGGCAGGTATTATCAAAAGCTCATAATCACCAATTCTGTCTATCTGCTGCGGCCATATAAAATCACATTCCACGTTCATTCTGTAAAGCTGATCATATATGGACATGAGCACATCATTGTAGCCCATCTTCCTGGCTGCAGAAATAGGAAAATCATCCAGAGCAATAAGAGATTCCTGGCTTACCAGTATGGCTACCTTATTGTTCTTTTTAAGGTGTATCAGCTTATGTCCTATTTTTTTCCATTCATTTCCAACAGTACTTGCAGCTCTGTAGGTATCATTCTCCTTGAAATCCTGTGAGAGCACACCCTTCCAGTATGTTTCACAGGCATTATGAAGTGAATGCCAATGCCAGTATTCAACCATATCCGCACCACTTGCAAGATGGGAATATGCCTGCAATCTAAGCTGCCCGTCAAATGGAAGCCAGCCGGGGAAGCCCTGGGCCTCTGTTTCTAAAACATAGTAATTGTCCTTCTTTAAGGATCTGCTGATATCACCGCCAAAAGCAATGGTCATGCCCGTGAGCCTATCCTGGGTGGGATGATATATATCTGTTCCGATAATATCCAAAGCCTCCGCATTATCGCAGACATCCGTATCAGGATTTATTCCATAGGATGCCATATTCCAGGAATAATCAGTATTGTGAGTAACAAACTGATCTTCACGCAGATACTCTTTTACAATTTTCGACTGCCAGGAAAGAAAATCCGTCACCAGTTTTCTCTGAAATCTTCTGAATTCTCCGGAAAAAGACCAATTGATGGTACCTCTTACATCCGGAAAATCTTCCCAGGCATTGATTCTGTTACTCCAATAATCAAAGCCGAATTCATAGTTGATGTAATCAAGCACCTCATCCTCGGAGCCTCCTCTGAAGACTTCAGGCAGTTTATCAAGAAGCTCCGGATTCTCCTTCAGCTTCCGTGTATATTTTTCTCTCATATACTTTTTAAACTGTTCCTGGACATTCGGCCCCGCTGTTCCGTATGCCTTGGTTTCATTGTCAATCTGCACACCGATAACACATTTCCTGCCCGCACAGTGTTCCATCATCTTGCGGATCACTCTCTCCGAATAAAAAAGATAAGTGGGATTGGTGATGTCCATTATCTGTCTTGCACCATAGATTCCTCTTCCCTTATCCGTTGTTGCAAGTACATCGGGATAAGCCTTTACCATCCATGTGGGAATAGCATAGGTAGGTGTTCCGAGAATTACATACATTCCCGCTTTTTCCATGGCATCAAGAACTCTGTCCAGATGTCTGAAGTCAAATACTCCGTCCTGGGGTTCCATGGTGCTCCAGGTGGACTCCCCGATCCTGACCACATTCATTCCGGCCTTCTGCATCATCTCTATATCTTTATCCAGCCTGTCATACGGAATATATTCATCATAATAAGCAGCTCCATAAAGAAGTTTATCCATGTTTTTCCCTTTCTTTAACCGTATGTTTGCGGTTATATAAGTATTTATTTAATATTCATCTGACACTATTATTCAGCAAAAAAGCCAAAGCGTATAAGATCCATGCGACCTTCGCCGCTAAATATTAAGTAGAGTGGTCTCTTACCATCAGCTACATCTACTGATATGCAGTAATTTTCAAAGGTGTCCGTATTCAGGTCTACTTCAGCCTCACCGATTTTGCCTGATTCATCAGGTGTGGTGCTGACAGTAAGTGTACCTGCAAATTTACCGCGTACCTCTATCATTATTTCAGATACATCCTTGAAATCAAAATATTTATAACCAACAATTGTGCCGTCCATAATGTCCGTGATGTACTGCTGATGATGGTCCTCAACTACCCTTGTCTGCTGTGTCATTACCGGATTGTTCTGATAGTTTATTGAGCTCATGGTGAGAGGGCATGTAAGGTGGCAGCAGATTGCTGCAGGATATGTTCCCGATGCAGCAAGAGGTCCGCCATTTAAACCGCAGCTTGTAATCTCAACCTGCTTAATGCTTCCATCCTCAGCTATTTCAATTTTCTCAGCACAGCCCTGTCTGGAGTACTCTGTTCCCGCAGTCTGTCTGTGATAGAAAATGTAGAAATCATCTTCAATCTGCACTATTCCGCCATGATTGTTTCCCAGTGTATAAACGGGGTAGATCCTTCCATCAAGACCTATATCACCATTGGATACAATAGTTCCGCCGTAGGTAAATCCCTCATCCGGTTTGTCACTTATGGCATAGCAAAGTTCGTTGCTCTTATGACTTGAATAAACAAAATAATATTTTCCGTTTATCTTACGAATTGAAGATGCCTCGAAAAATCCGTGACCTTCAAAGCCTGTTCCGTCTGTATGATGTCCTCCGGGTATAAGTTCTTTTGGTGTGTACTTCATGGTAACCATGTCACTTTCAAGCTCAACCACCATGGAATATTCACCGAACTTTACGTTCTTCAAAACTCTTATATATTCTTGCATATCTTCAGGCATTTTTGCAACCTCTTCATCTGTAACATCAGGAACAGACATCTCCTTATCTGCCGCAGGACAAAAGCCGTAATACAGATAAACCCTTCCGTCATCATCGGTGAAAACAGCAGGATCAAAGGGCATGAATTCCTTCAAAACAGCGCCGTTGTTTATCGACTCTGGATAATGAACATGACCGTAGAATTCAAAAGGTCCTTCAGGCTTATCACTTACCGCAACCCCGATTTCCGGATAAAAGCTGAAACAGTAATAAAGATAATATTTCCCATCGGGCCCCTTTGTTACATCAGGTGCCCAGAGCTGCATCTTGTCATCTTTGTTTGAAGGATCCTGAAATCTCAGATAACTGGTCCCGTCACAACGCCAGTCTGTAAGATCATCCACAGGGGCTGACCATACTTCATAGTGACCGGGGCAATATACTTTTGCCTCCTTTGAATCATGTGAACCGTAGACATAAACCCTGTCACCGAATACATGTGGCTCTCCGTCCGGTATAGATCTCCTGAAGGTCCACCGTTTTCTCCGGCATCACCCATTCCACGAATTACGATACGTTTACCGTTATCAACTCCGGCTGGAATCTTAAGAGACATCTGTTTAGATTTTTCCTGAATTCCCTTACCACGGCAG